>CACNFE010000005.1 GCA_902619595.1 uncultured Pelagibacteraceae bacterium | reverse complement strand
GTGCATGGTAAACCAAACATTAAATTAGAGGATCATGTAGACAGGAAGTTTATTAGATTTATGGGTCCAGGATCTGCATATAATTATATTTCAATGTCTGAAGCGGTAAAAGATTCAGGGTTAGAGGAAAAAGATGTAAGTAATATTTCAACAGGAATGATAATGGGTTCTGGAGGTCCATCAATTGAAAATGTTATTTTGGCAGCTGATAAAACAAGACAAAAGAGTCCAAAAAGAATGGGGCCTTTTGTAGTCCCAAGAACTATGTCCAGTACGGCTTCAGCAACTTTGGCAGTCCCTTTTAAAATTAAAGGGGTTAATTACACAATAAGCTCTGCCTGCGCAACAAGTGGTCATTGTATAGGAAATGCGATGGAATTAATTCAATTAGGTAAACAAAAAATTATATTTGCAGGTGGAAGTGATGAAGTTCACTTTGCTATGACTGCAATGTTTGATGCTATGACTGCTTTATCCTCAAAATATAATGATACTCCTGAAAAAGCATCAAGACCGTACGATAAAACTAGGGATGGCTTTGTAATTTCAGGTGGTGGTGGAGTTTTAGTCCTAGAGGAATACGAGCATGCTAAAGCAAGAGGTGCAAAAATTTACGCTGAGATTACAGGATATGGTGCAACATCAGATGGCTATGATATGGTAGCACCATCGGGAGAGGGGGCTGTAAGATGTATGAATATGGCTCTTGGAACTGCAAAAAATAAGATCGATTATATTAATACTCATGGAACCTCAACACCAGTTGGTGATATCACTGAGCTTAATGCTGTTGGTAAAGTATTTACTGACTATAAACCAAAAATAAGCTCCACAAAATCTCTGGCAGGACATTCTTTGGGAGCAACTTCTGTTCATGAGGCTGTTTATAGTCTAATTATGATGAAAAATAGTTTTATAGCAGCATCTGCAAATATTACTGACATGGATGATGAGGCAAAAAAATATCCAATTGTTACGAAAGTTGAAAAAGATGTTACTTTAAATTCTGTAATGTCGAATAGCTTCGGGTTTGGTGGAACTAATGCAACATTAGTATTTGAGAAAGTTTAATATGGATTTAATGAAAGGTAAAAAAGGGTTGATCATGGGAGTAGCCAATGAGAGATCTATAGCTTGGGGAATTTCTCAAAAACTATCAGAGGCAGGAGCTGATTTAGCATTCACCTATTTGGGTGATGCTCTTAAGAAAAGAGTTGTTCCATTAGCAGAAAAATTAAATTCTAAGACAACATTTAGTTGCGATGTAGAAAAAAAGGATGAGGTAATCAAACTTTTTGAAGATATTAAATCACACTGGGGAAAAATTGATTTTGTGGTTCATGCAGTGGCATTTTCAGATAAATCTGAGTTATCTGGAGAATATCTAAATACTACCAGGGAAAATTTTTTAAGAAGTATGCTAATTTCTTGTTTTTCATTCACAGAAGTTGCCAAAGAAGCTTCAAAAATAATGGAAGATGGTGGAAGTATGTTAACATTAACCTACGAGTCAACAAAAGCAATTCCAAATTATAACGTTATGGGAGTTTGTAAATCTGCCTTGGAGGCAAGTGTAAAATATCTTGCACGAGATCTTGGTAACAAAAAAATAAGAGTAAATGCAATAAGTGCCGGTCCAATTAAAACGCTTGCAGCTTCTGCAATTGGGGACGCTAAATTTCTTTATAAGTGGAATGAAGACCACTCATTTTTAAAAAGAAACGTAGATATTCATGATGTTGGAAATTCTGCATTATACCTATTAAGTGATCTTAGTGGTGGCGTGACAGGTGAAATTCATTATGTTGACGCAGGCTATAATAAAGTTGGTATGCCTGATCCAAAAAATATAAAGTAAATGTCCAAGAGATATAGCGGCAAATCTTTCAAAGACTCAAGTGTAATGAAAAAAGCAAAGCTTTCTCTTAAAGAAAAAAGAAAACTTAAAAAAGAAAAAAAAAGGAATAAATGAGAAAAGTTTTTTTGATCCTAATTTTAGGACTATTAAACTTTCAAACAAACGTATTTTCTTCTGACAAAATTATTAATCAACTTAAAAGTGGTGCAAATATTATTTTTATAAGACATGCGATTGCGCCCGGCAATGGAGATCCTGATAATTTTGACTTAAAAGATTGCTCAACTCAAAGAAATTTAAGTAAAAATGGAATTGAACAGTCAAAAAAAATAGGTGAATTTTTTAAAGATAATAAAATTAAAGTAGAAAAAGTTTTATCGAGCGAATGGTGTAGATGTAAAGATACAGCTAAATTTGCTTTTAAAAATTTTGAAGTCTTTAGTTCTTTAAATTCATTTTATGATGCAAAATTTGCAGATAATAAAAAAGAGCAAATCAAAAATTTGAAAAAATATGTTAAGGAATGGAAAGGTGAAGACAACCTAGTTTTAATTACACATTATGTTGTTATTTTAGCAGTTTTAGACAAAGGTACTTCGTCTGGTGAAATCTTAATCTCAAACAATAATTTTAAAACGCTTGGAAGTATTATTATTAAATAAAAAATATCAAGGTGCGTTCTAATGCAAGTTTAAAAACTTTAAAAACTTATTAATTTATGATCATGAGACGTAAATTTTTAAAACTAATTTGTATTTCCTTACTAGGACTAATACTTGTACCCCATAGGTATTTATATTCTCAAACAAAAAAAATAATTAATCAAAATTTAACAAAAGAGCAAAAAGATATTCTTTTTAATGAAGGAACAGAGAGACCTTTTACAAGTAGCCTTTTGTACGAGAAAAGGGTTGGTTTTTATCATTGCGCAAATTGTGGAAACAAACTTTTTAGCTCAACCGCAAAGTTTGATAGTGGAACTGGCTGGCCTTCCTTTTCTGAAGCTCTGCCAGGTGCTTTTAAGACTAAAGTAGATTACTCTTTCGGAATGGAAAGAGTTGAGTACCATTGTGCAAAATGTGGTGCGCATCATGGACACGTGTTTAATGATGGTCCTAGCAAAACAGGTAAAAGATTTTGTAATAATGGTCTTTGCCTAATTTTTATTCCATCTGAATAATGTTAGATTTTTGTGTAATAGGAACCGGCATATCTGGATCTACAATAGCAAAACTTTTAAATCAAAAATTTTCTGTAAATGTCTACGATAAAGCTAAAGGAATTGGAGGCAGAAGCTCATTCAAAAGATTAAATGGGAAAATTGGTTTTGACCACGGTTTACAATATTTATCTCCAAGATCCTTAAAATTTAATAGATTTACAAAAGAGCTTACAAGAAAAAAAATTTTAAAATTTTGGGGCGGAAACCATAAATTTCTTAATAAAAGTGTTAGAAAGAAAAATAAGCATATTAAGCTGATAGGAGTTAATGGAAACAACGATATTAGCAAGTATCAATTAAAAAATATAAAATGTTATCATCAATATGAACTATCAAAAATAAATAGACACAATAAAGTTTGGAGTCTTCAATTTCAAAATGGTCAGGTTATTAAAAGTAAAAACTTAATAGTTTCTATTCCATTTCCGCAATGTAAAAAATTATTATCAAAATTTGTGAGAACGAGTTTATTTAAAAATAAAATAAAAATGAATTCTAGTTTAACAGTTTTGTTAATGACAAATAAGACATCTAATAATTATAGCAGTTATTTTACAAATGATAAAATTTTAGGATGGGTTTCAAATGAAAATTCAAAAAAAAGATTTACTTACAATAAAGACTTATGGGTACTTCAAAGTACTTTTGAATATGGGAGAAAAAATATAGATAGTTATAAAAATAAAAAAACTTATTTCACAAAAATATTACTCAATAGATTTAAAAATATAACAAAAATAAAAATAAGTAAAATATACTTCACTCATATTCATGGATGGAAATATTCCTCAAACTCAAAACCATTAAAATCTGATAGTTATTGGGACAGAAAAATAGGCCTTGGTATTTGTGGAGATTGGTTTGGTGGACCTAGACTTGAGGATGGATGGTTAAGTGCAAATAATTTATTTAAAAAGATAGTTGGAAAAAAGTAAAAATACTTAAAATTTATTTAACAGCAGCTACAACTTTTATTTTTAGATTTTTTGTCTAAATTTTCTTCGGTTTTAATTTCCTCCACTCTTTTTTGCTCTTCTTCGAGTACTTTTTTTTCTTTATAAATTTTATCCTCAAAGTAAGCATAAAGTGAGTTAAAGCCTAACTTGGATGCTTTCTTTTCCTCATAACTTCTTCTACCTTTTAGATTTTCAATTATTTCCAATATTTCTTGATTTTGCATTTAATTAAATTGCTGCTTGCTTGATTGATAATTTAACTTTTCCTCTATCAAATCCAATTACTTTTACTTTAACCTCATCACCCTCTTTGACAACATCAGTTACCTTAGCAACTCTTTTGTCTGCTAATTCTGAAATATGAACTAGACCATCTTGTTTTCCTAGAAAATTTACAAAAGCACCAAACTCCATAATCTTCATTACTTTACCATTATAAATTTTATTTAATTCAGCCTTTGCAGTGAGATCTTTAATCATTTGCATTGCTTTATTTCTTGAGCCCTCATCTGGGGCTGACACTGTGACTTCGCCCTCGTCGTTAACGTCAACTTTGGCTCCTGATTTTTCCACAATTTCTCTTATAGTTGCACCACCTTTTCCAATTACTGTTGCTATATCTTTTTTATCGACAGTTATTTTTTCCATCTTAGGTGTATGTTTACCTACATCATCTCTTGATTTTGATAATGCTTTATTCATTTCGCCTAAAATATGAATTCTTCCCTCTTTTGCTTGTTTTAGTGCTTGATCCATTATCTCAAATGTAATTCCTGTAATTTTGATATCCATTTGAAGAGACGTAATACCATTTTTTGTTCCTGCCACTTTAAAATCCATATCGCCTAAATGATCCTCATCTCCTAAAATATCTGAAAGTACACTAAAGTCATCACCTTCTTTAATCAGTCCCATTGCAATACCTGCTACTGGCTCTTTTATTGGGACACCTGCATCCATCAGAGCAAGTGATGATCCACAAACTGTAGCCATGGAAGATGAACCATTTGATTCTGTTATTTCTGAAACAATCCTAAAAGTGTATGGAAAACTTTCTTTTGGTGGCAAAGAAGAATTTATAGCTCTCCAAGCAAGTTTACCGTGTCCAATTTCCCTTCTTCCTGTACCGATTCTGCCAGTTTCTCCTACTGAGAATGGTGGAAAATTATAATGTAGCATGAACCTTTCTCTTTGTAGACCATCTAAACTTTCAATTCTTTGTTCGTCATCAGAGGTTCCTAATGTTGTTGTGACTATTGCTTGAGTCTCTCCTCTTGTAAATAATGCTGATCCATGAACTCTAGGTAAAATTCCAACTTCACACATGATAGGCCTTACGTCTGCAAGACCTCTTCCGTCAATCCTATTTTTGTTTTTAAGAATATCTGTCCTAACAATTCTCTTTTCTAAGTTTTTAAGTTCATAATTGACGTCTAAATCTGTAAAATTTTCATTCTCCTCATACAATTTTTTAGCTTTCTCTGTTATTTCGGAAATTTGATTTGATCTGTCTTGTTTGTCTCTTGTAGAGAATGCTTTTTTTTAAATCATCCGTAAATTCGCTTTCAAGTTTTTTTCTAATTTCTGTAAGATCTTTTTTTTCAATCTCCCAATCTGGTTTTCTACATTCTTTAGCAAGATCCTCGATCATTTTAATAATAGGGACAAAATTTTCATGACCAAACTTAACTGCATTTAACATTTCTTCCTCGGTTAATCCTTTTGCTTCAGACTCGACCATCAGTACAGCATCCTTGGTACCTGCAACAACCAAATCTAATTTAGATTTTTGCAAATCAATTTTTGATGGATTTAAAACATATTTTCCATCAATAAAACCTACTCTTGATGCTCCTACTGGGCCCATAAAAGGCATTCCAGAAATCGCTAAAGCTGCTGATGAAGCAATAATTGATAAAATATCAGCTTCATTTTCTTTATCATAAGAAATTACGGTTGGTAATAATTGAACTTCATTTTTAAACTCATCAGGGAATAAAGGCCTGATTGGTCTATCAATCAATCTAGAAATTAATGTTTCACTCTCAGTCGGTCTTGCTTCTCTTTTGAAGTATCCTCCTGGTATTTTACCCGCTGCATAATATTTTTCTTGGTAATTCACTGATAAAGGAAAATAATCTATATCCGGATTAACTTTTTTTGCACCAACAACTGTAGCCATTACCACAGTTTCACCGCATTTTGCGATTATTGCTCCATCTGCTTGTCTAGCAATTTTGCCTGTTTCTAGACTTATTTTTTTTCCTGCTACTTCAATTTCTTTCTTAAAAACTTTAAACATTTACTTCCTTATATTTAATTTACTTATTACATTTTTATAAGAGTCTATTTTATTCCTCTTTAAATAATCCAATAACTTTTTTCTTTTATTTACTGCTTTTAATAATCCAACTGAGGAATGTTTATCTTTCTTAAATTCTTTGAGATGTTTAGATAACACCTCAATCTTTTCTGTTAATAATGCAATTTGAACTTCAGAGGATCCAGTATCCTTCTCGTGGATTGCTAAGTCTTTTGCTTTTTTAATCATATCTTTTCCTGTCTATTAGTTTGTTTTATTAAATTTTCAATTTTTTCTGCGTACTCAAAAGATTCGTCTTTTACGAATAGTATTTTTGGTAAAAACTTCATAGTTATTTTTTTTGAAAGAACTTTTCTTACAACAAAGGAAAATTCCTTTAATATATTTACCGCTTCAGTAGCATTTTTTCCACCAAGTGGCAAAACAAATGCTTTTGCAGTTTTAAGGTCAGGGCTCATCCTAACTTCAGTAACTGTTATATTATTTGTGTCTAAATTTGGTAATTTTGCCTCTCCTCTTACAAAAATTATCCCTAAAGCCTGTTTTATCATCTCCCCAACTCTCAACTGTCTTTGTGATACAGGTCTAATTGATTTTTTACTTCTCATATTCTTCTCTCAGTTATCTTAGAACTATAAACCTCTATAATGTCATTTTTTTGAAAATCACTGAAATCTTTAAGTGTAATACCACACTCTAAACCTGCACTAACTTGTTTGGCTTGATTTTTCTCTCTAAAAATCGACCCAATCTTGCCATTATAAATAATTGCTCCATCTCTTATAATTCTCGCACTTGAATTATTTGTTATTTCTCCATCTATTACTTTTGATCCGGCGACTTTCCCAACTTTTGAGACCTTAAATATTTCTAATATCTCAGCAGATCCAATAATCTGCTCCTCAACATCTGGGGATAGTAACCCTGACATTTTATTTTTAATAAAATCCAATACTTCATAAATTATATTGTATGAGGCAATTGAAATTTTTTCTTGCTCAGCTAGTTTTTTTGCTTCCTTAGTTGGTTTAACATTGAAAGCAACCAATATTGCCTTTGAAGCTTTAGCTAAAGAAACATCAGTCTCTGTTACCATTCCTATATCTGATAAAATTATTTTTGGTTTTATCTCATCATGTTTTATTTGCATTACAGCATTTTTTATAGCCTCAGATGATCCATGAACATCCGACTTTATAATAATATTTAATTCTTCTGAAACTTTATCTTTGAAAGCAGATTCTTGTGTTACAAATTTCAAGGGATTTTTGCCAACTTTTGACTCTTGAACTCTAGCGTCACAAAGGCTTTTGGCCTCTTTCTCATTATCTAAAACTAAAAAATCATCTCCTGATTTAGCGGCGCCGTTTATTCCAAGTACTTCTACTGGAGAGGCTGGTAATGCGATATCAATACTTTTTCCATGATCATTGTTAATCACCCTTACTTTTCCCCATTGTAAACCACTTACAAAATAATCTCCTTTTTTGAGTGTTCCACTCGTAATTATAATGTTAGCTATAGGACCTCTTCCAACGTCAATTTTAGACTCTAAAACTACTCCTGTTGATTTACTATCGTAGTCAGTTTTTAAATCCAAAAGTTCAGCTTGTAGTATGATTGACTCAACAAGTTTATCTAAATTTTTTTTAGTTTTTGTAGAAATCTCAACCATTAATGTATCACCTGATAACTCCTCAGCTATTAATTCATGCTCCAAAAGTTGATTTTTTATTTTCATAGGATCAGCTTCAGGCAGGTCACATTTATTGATGGCTACTACAATTGGTACTTTTGCTGCTTTTGCATGTTTAATTGACTCTATAGTTTGTGGTTTTACTCCATCATCAACAGCAACAACTAAAACTACTAAATCAGTTAACTTAGATCCACGTGCCCTCATTTCGGTAAAAGCGGCATGACCAGGTGTATCTATAAATGTAATTTTTTGATCTTTATGACTTATTTGGTAAGCGCCAATGTGTTGGGTTATTCCTCCATATTCGCCAGATACAACATTTGCACTTCTTAAAACATCTAATAAAGATGTTTTGCCATGATCAACATGTCCCATTACTGTTACTATTGGTGGCCTATTTTTTAAGTTTTCAGATTTTACTTCTTTAATTTTTTTTATTATTTCCTCAGCTTTTTCCTCTTTTATAGGATTATGACCAAATTCTTTAACAAGATATTCAGCTGTATCTGAGTCGATTGAGTGATTTATTGTTGCTGTAACACCCATGCCTAATAAGTGTTTAATTATATTGCTAGATTGTTCAGCCATTCTATTTGCTAATTCTCTAATAGTAATTATCTCTGGAATATTTACATCTCTTTTAATTGGTTTTAAATTTTCTTGAGTATTATCTTTTTGGATTATTCTATTCTCTTTTTGTTTAGCTCTTTTTAAAGCTGCTAAACTCCTAGATCTTCCCTCATCCTCACCACTTAAAGCTCTTGATATTGTAAGTTTTAACTCACGTCTTTTAGTTGGTGATTTACCTTTTGCGTCTCTTTTATCTTTATCCTCTTTGAGTCTTTTTGTTGCTCTTTGTTCAGCAAGTTTTCTTTTTTCGTAATCATTTGGGGGTGGTGAAGGTTTTGAAAAATTAGGGCTTTTTGGTTTAGAACTAAATTTTGTGTTATTATTATATGATTTTTTAGGTGAAAATTTATTTAATTTCTTTTCTATAAAAACAGAGTTTTTTCCTAGATTTTTGGCCTTTTCAATATTTGATATTGATTTTTTTAAATTTCCAGACAGTGTTAATTTCGTTTTTTTTTTCTCCATAACTCATCCTTAATCTTTATAAACTTTTTCTCTTGCAGACATAATTAAATTATCTGCTTCGCTTTTAGAAAGAGCAAAGTCCTCAAGATAACCCTTTATTTTAATCCTCTCACCTTTAATAATATCATATCCACCAGTAAGCTCATCAGATGCTAAATCCGCAAAATCATTTAAAGTTAATATTTTGTGCTCTCCTAGTGTAACAAGCATTCCTGGTGTTAAACCATCGTGCTCAATTAGATTACTTTCAAGTCCAAGATCTTTAATTTTTTTTGAAATTTCCTCCTGATCTTTTTGAAAAGATTCCTTTGCTCTATCTATCAATTCTTTAGCTGTATCCTCCTCAATACCTTCAATTTTTATTAGTGCCTCAACTGTAGAGTCTTTAATATCATCAATTGAAGAAAATCCTTCGGCTACTAGCAATTGTCCTAGTGTCTCGTCTAGCTCTAAATTTTTTACAAAATTTTCTGTTTTCTCTTTAAATTCAGTTTGTCTTCTCTCGGAGTCCTCTTGATCGGTCATAATATTAATTTCAAAATTCATTAATTTTGTAGCTAATCTAACATTTTGACCTCTCCTACCTATAGCCTTACTTAAATTTTCCTCAGTTAAAATTACATCTAGTCTTTTATTTTCTATATCAACATTTACTCTTTGAATTTCCGCTGGGGATAATGCATTTGATACTACAACAGCAGGATCTTCAGACCAATTTACAATATCAATTTTTTCACCTTGTAATTCGTTAACAACTGCTTGGACTCTGCTGCCTCTCATACCTACACAAGCTCCAACAGGATCTAACGAATTATCAATAGCCTTCACACAAATTTTTGCTCTACTTCCTGGGTCTCTTGACGAAGAAATAATTTCAATTAACCCATCATATATTTCCGGTACTTCTTGAATAAATAATTTTTCCATAAATTTTGGATGTGCTCTTGATAAAAAAATTTGTTGTCCTCTAGGCTCTCTCCTAACATCATAGCAATATGCCTTAATTCTATCTCCAGCTTTAATATTTTCTCTTGGTATCATTTCATTTTTTTGAATTATTGACTCTGTTCTTCCTAGATCAACGATAACATTTCCAAATTCTAATCTTTTAACAATACCACTTAATATTGTATCTTTTTTATCAATGAAATCATTAAACTGCCTTTCTCTCTCAGCCTCTCTTACACTTGTACTTATTACTTGCTTTGCTGTTTGAGCAGCAATTCTTCCAAAATCAAACGTTGGCAAAGGTTGTAAAATTGTATCGCCGACATTTTTATCTTTATTTTCTTCACTTATTTTTTTAGCTTGTTGTAAACTAATTTCAGTATTTATGTTTTCAGGTTTTTCAACTATCACTAATTTTCTGAAGATACCAATATCCCCACTATCTCGATTAATTTGTACCTCAATTTCATTATCCTGACCAAATTTGGATTTTGCAGCTTTTGCAATGCCTGTTTCCATAGAATTAATAATTAACTCTTTATCTATAGATTTTTCTAAAGCTACTGCTTCTGCAATTCTCAATAGTTCTAATTTGTCTGAGCGTCTATTTAACATTTCTCCTACTAAAAAAAAATGGGCCGAAGCCCATTTTTGAAATTTCAATAATGTATATGGAATATAGATATTTTTATTATATTTTCAACTTTTTTACTTATTTAAATACTGAAGTCTTATCTGTTTTTTCCCATGAAAATGCACCATTTGAATCTGGTTCCCTTCCAAAATGCCCATACGCAGCTGATTTTTCATATATAGGTTTATTTAGTCCTAGCATTTCTCTTATACCTCTTGGACTTAAGTCAAAGTTATCTTTAATAAGCTTTTCCACATGGTTATTTTTTTCTTCATCATTAGAAAATAGATCAACATATATTGATAAAGGTTTAGAGACTCCGATAGCATACGCTAATTGTATCAAGCATTTATCAGAAATTTTTGAAGCTACGATATTTTTGGCTAAATATCTTGAGGCGTATGCTGCTGATCTGTCAACTTTTGTTGGATCTTTTCCAGAAAAAGCTCCACCACCATGTGGTGCAGCACCACCATAAGTATCTACAATTATTTTTCTTCCAGTTAGTCCAGTATCTCCATCCGGTCCTCCAATAACGAAATTTCCAGTTGGATTGATATATATTTCGTTTTCATCAAGGTTGCCTAATAAATTTTTTGGAATAGATTTTTCAATATAGGGGATGCATAGTTCTTTTACTTTTGTTAAATTGACGTCTTTAGAATGTTGCGTAGAAATTACCACTGATTTTACATTTGCTGGAACTCCATCCTTGTACTCAATTGTAATTTGGCTTTTTGAGTCTGGTTCTATTCCTTTTAGCTTTCCAGATTTTCTATCTTCAGCCATTAATCTTAAAATTCTGTGAGAAAAATGTATTGGGGCTGGCATAAGAACATCAGTCTCATTACATGCATAACCAAACATTATACCTTGGTCTCCTGCGCCTTCATCTTTATTTCCTGAAGAATCAACTCCCATTGCTATATCGGCTGACTGAGAGTGTAAATGACATTCAATTTTGGTATCTTCTTTATAAGTAAAGCCATCTTGGTCATATCCAATATCTTTGATGCAATTTCTAACTTTTGAAATTAGCTCATCTTTATTAATATCTGGACCTCTAGTCTCTCCTGCTAAAACAACTTTATTTGTTGTAGTCAACGTTTCGCAAGCCACTCTTGCTTGGGGTTCCATGCCTAAATAAGTATCGACGACCATGTCAGAGATTCTGTCACATACTTTGTCTGGATGGCCTTCAGAAACAGATTCGCTTGTAAATAAATAATTTTTTTTCATTTTATCTCCCTTGTCTTTTTAAAAAAAAAATTAAGGTAATATAAATTAAAACTAAATAAAAGAATATATTATTACGACCATATGTTGAAAATACAGTCATTTCACTCAGCTTTTCAAAACCATATTCACTTAATACACCACTAGAAGTTGACTTATTAATTTTTATGATTTTTCCTTTAGGATTTATGATAGCTGAAATTCCATTATTTGACGATCTGATAATACTTTTTCCTTCCTCTATAGCTCTAAAAACTGAATGAGTAAAATGTTGATGAGGTCCTATAGATTTTCCAAACCATCCATCTTCAGAAATATTAATTATTAAATCGTAATTATTAATTTCAGATAGTTTACCTGAATATATTACCTCATAACAAATTAATGGTAGTATATTCAATTTAAAGTCATCGTTATTAATATTAATTATATCCCTGCGATCTCCTTTAGAAAATGACTGATAATTATTTGTAATACTTCTCAAGCCAATTTTATTTAGAGCATTCTCAAATGGTAAAAATTCTCCAAAGGGGACGAGATCATTCTTGCGATATAATGCTTTTATATTTAATTCATTATCAAGGATAGCTAAAGAATTATAAATTTTTAAATTATCGTCTTCATTCAAATCATTTATACCTAATAAAATTAAATGCTTTTCACTAAATTTTTTAAAAAAAGTTTTATATTTATCAATATCGTTAAGGTATGTAGATGTAAGAGTCCCCTCAGGCCATATAAATAAAGTTGGTATTTCTTTTTCAGGATTACTGATTTTTATCATTTCATCAATAATTTCCACTTCTTTTGAAGAGTCATAAAATCTTTTTATTTCGATATTTGAGGAAATAATTTTAATTTGAATATGTTTTTGAGTTTTCAAAATTCTATTATGATCGTTTATTCTCAATTCTCCGATTAAAAAAAATGACAGTAAAATTGAAAAAAAAACGAACGATAAAATTAATTCAAATTTTGTCTTTTTTAAGAATAAAATTGCAGGAATAAAAAAAAATGTAGTAGTAACTAAATTTAAACCATATGTTCCAATAAACGAGGTCATTTGAATATATGAGATGTTATTTGATAAAGAATATAAAAATAAATTCCATGGAAACCCTGTAAAAATATGACCTCTAATAAACTCAAAGACCCCTAAGATTAAAGAGAAGATTAAAATTAAAGCTAAATTTTTAAATTTAAAAAAGAAGGACAATAAGTAAGCAGGTATAGCAAAAAATAAAGACAAGAAGGATGGTATTATTATTATTGAAACAGGTATTAAAATTTTAAGACTAGTATCAAATGTTAGTGATATTGCTATCCAATATAAACTGAATAAAAAATAACCGAAACCAAATAACCATCCATAAAAAAAATAATTTTTTTTGTCTAAATTTTTATTTTGTACTAAAAGAATAAAGAAAAAACTTAGAGTAAAAAAATTTATTAAAAACCAATTATATGGTGGAAGACTGAAAGAACTTAAACTTCCTAAAATGAAAACTATAAAGTATATGATTTTTTTATTATTAAATAATTTTTTCAATTTTTTTTTCTAATAAATTAAATAATTTATTTTCTTCTCTTTGCATTTTATTTAAATCACTATTTTTTTTATGGTCAAAACCTAAAAGATGAAGAAAACCATGAATAAAAATTTTTACAACCTTATTCTTAAAATTTAAATTACTTATATTTTTTGGTTGGTTCATATAGTTGTAACTTATTATTATGTCACCAAGATAAAATTTGTTTTTACCCACTTTATCATTGTAAGGAAATGAAAGCACATCTGTTGGTTTATTTTTTTTTCTAAATTTTTTATTCAATTTTCGAATTTTTTGGTTATCAGACAAAGAGAGTGAAAATAAAATTTTTTTTTTTTCAAATTTATACTTTTTTGGAAAAAACGTTAAAATTTTATTGAAAAAAAAATTTGCTCTTTTTAATTTTTTTTTCCACTTATTATTATCAATAACAACGTCAACTTTAATCATTGTTATTATTATTCGAATAAGCCTTGACAATCTTTGAGACTAAAGGGTGTCTGACTACGTCGGTGTGGTCGAAATCTACTACAGAAATTTCATTTAAATGTTGTAATAGTTTTTTGGATCTATTTAACCCTGATAAAGATTTATTAGGTAAATCTATTTGTGACGGATCACCATTAATTACTATTTTTGAGTTTTCTCCGATACGTGTTAAAAACATTTTAATTTGTGTATCTGTTGCATTTTGAGCCTCATCTAAAATTGCAAAAGAATTTTTAAGAGTTCTACCTCTCATAAATGCAAGTGGAGCAATTTCAATATCACCAATTTCAATTTTTTTTTGAATTTTCTCAAAATCTAATAAATCATACAAAGAGTCATACAAAGGGCGTAGATATGGATCAACTTTTTCTCTCATGTCGCCAGGTAAAAAACCTAATCTCTCACCAGCTTCCACCGCGGGTCTAGATAAAATAATTCTCTCGATTTTTTTATCTAAAAGCATTGTCAATGCCACTGCTACAGATAAAAAAGTTTTTCCTGTTCCAGCGGGACCTGTTGATATAATAATGTCACTACTTCTTAAAGCTGAAACATATTTTTTTTGTTTTTCTGATCTTGGTATAACAGACTTTTTTGGAGTTTTAATAATGTAATCAATTTTTTTATCTAAATTATTATTTTCATTAATCATAAATTTACTTACTGATGAGATTATATCTTTTTTTTCTATCGATCCATTTATAATATATTGATCACATAAAAATTGAATTGCATTTTTTATAATTTGAATTTTTTTATAATCACCTTTTGTTATTATTGAATTACCTCTAAAATAAAGGTTTGTATTTGTTAAATTTTCAAGTTCTTTTAAATTTTTATTAAATTCACCTAGAATTCCCATCAAGAGTTCATTATTTGAAAATACAATACTTAGAGAATTATCCGAATAAACAAACTTTAGATTAGTACTAATTTTACTTTGGGTTTTATTCAATTCTATGCTGCCTCAACATCGTTAGTTAAAATTTCACCAAATAAACTATTTTGATTACTGATGTTTATCTTAACTGGAATTATTTTTCCAACTAAACTTTCATTTCCTTTAAATATTACAGATGTCATATATTCATTTCTTCCAAAGAATTTATCTTGATTTTTCATTTTATTTTCAACTAAAACATTGACTTGATTATTTTCAAAGCTTTTATTTTTAATCTTTTGATTATTAAAAAGTATTTCTTGTAAAACTTTTAACCTTTCTTTTAAAATTTTTTTATCTATTTGATCATAGTTTGAGGCTGTGGTTCCTGGTCTTGGGCTAAACATAAATGAGTATGAGTTTAAAAATTTTAGATTTTTAGCTAGCTTCAATGTTTCTTCAAAATCTTTTTCTGTTTCACCGGGATAGCCAACAATAAAATCGCTAGAAAATTCAATTTTATTATTGATTTTTTTTAATCTTTCATAAACGTCAATATAATCTTCGACTTTATGTTTTCTGTTCATAAGATTTAATATCTTATTTGATCCTGATTGAATTGGAAGATGGATAAACGGCATTAGCTTTTTTGAGTTTTTGTAACAGTCTATTAAATCATCGCTCATATCTCTTGGATGTGATGTAATATATCTAATTCTCTTTACCTCTTTTATATTTTCTAAGGCCATAATTAGATCTGATAATCTATATTCTTTTTTATTTTCTACGCTTGAGTACGCGTTTACATTTTGTCCCAATAAAATTATTTCTTTAGTGCCACTTTGTATTAATTGCTTTGCTTCATTTAAAATTTGGTAGAATGGTCTTGAATACTCAGGTCCACGTGTATAAGGTACTACGCAAAAGTGACAAAACTTATCACATCCTTCTTGAATTGTGATAAATGAAGATACATTACTATCTTGGTTTTTGATTTTACTCAAATAGTCAAATTTTGATATGGAGTCAAAATCAGTAATTTCATTTCTAATTTTATTCTTCTCAAAATTTTCAATTGTATAATTTAACTTATGATAGGATTGTGGCCCAATTACAAAATCAATATAAGGCTCTCTCTTTAACATTTCAGAATTTTCTGCTTGTGCAACACAACCCGCTACAATAACAATTGGTTTTACTTTTCCCTCAAAATTTTGTTTTACTCTACCTATTTCATGGTAAACTTTTTCTTTAGCTTTATCTCGAATGTGGCACGTATTAAGAATAAAACAATTGCTTAACTCTAATGATTTAGTCTCTATAAAACCAATTTTTTTGATTGTATCTAAGATTCTATTTGAGTCATAAACATTCATTTGGCAACCAAATGTTTTTATAAATACTCTTTTTGACATTAATTAAGTTTTTTTTTTAACTCCATAAAGCTCAAGCTTGTGGTCAACTAACTCATAGCCATATTTCTCGGCGATTTTTTTTTGTAGTTCCTCTATATCATTATCAACAAATTCGATTATCTCTCCTGTTTTAATGTCAATTAAGTGATTGTGATCATCATTGATCTCGTATCTTGCCTTACCTGCTTTAAAATCATGTTTTACCAGTATTCCTGCCTCTTCAAAAAGTTTTACAGTTCTGTAGACTGTTGCGATGCTGATTTTTGGATCTATTTTTGACACTCTACTGTATAATTCGTCTACATCAGGATGATCTGACTCCCCATATGTTTCTTTTGACTCTGAAATTACACGAGCAATAATTTTTCTTTGCTCTGTAAGTTTCACGCCCTTTTCAATACATTTTTTTTCTATTGTTTCTGACATCCGCTAATTTAACTCTAATAAATCGGATTAATCAAATTTTTTTTGATTTTATATTTTCTACATAAATTTGGCAATTCTTGCCAATTTTTTAATTTTTCTTTATCATTTTCTGAAAAGTCTAAAATACTGAAACAATAATAATCAATATCTTTTGCTAGATGAATTCCTTTCACAATAGATAACGAGTTTCTTATACCGGCAAAACTTCCTGGCCCCCGATTTACATATATTTGATTTATACCTGATAATGCTGTTTTATATTTCTTTAAAAAATCGTTAATTAAAATTGTTATTTTATCAAAATTACTTTTGCTATTTTCATGACTACTAGTATAAATATTTTTATCATTTATTATGATTAATAAAATTTTATTACCTGTTGCATCAATTATTAATTTTTTCATTTTTTTTATACTTTTGAGTGACTCTATTGCACTCGAAAATAATAGTAAATATTATTCTAGAGAAGCCGGAACATTATCTCTCATGTATCATAGATTCAACGAGAATAAGTATCCATCAACAAATGTTAGAATGGAAATTTTTGAAAAACAAATTCAAATTATAAAAAATAAAAAATATAAATTTGAAAACCCTGGTGATTTTCAAAAGAATTTTGACAAGCCAAAGGATGAAAAAAAAATTTTGATAACTATTGATGATGCATTTTCGTCATTTTATGAAAATGCATGGCCATTTTTAAAGCGAAATAAAATTCCTTTTATTTTGTTTGTTTCCACGGAGCCGGTTGGAAAAAACGGTTATATGACTTGGAAGCAGATAAAAGAGGTTGAAAAAGAAAAATTTGCTTTTATTGGAAATCATTCACATTCTCATGAATATCTAATAGATTTTAGTTTTGAGGAGTTCAAAAGTGATATTAATCAATCAATTAATATTTTTAAAAAAGAGTTAGGTTATAACCCGGTATTCTATTCCCACCCTTTTGGGGAATACAGTTTAAACCATATTAATTTTATCAAGGAAAAATTCAAATTTGCTTTTGGTCAACATTCTGGTGTAATTGACCTAAACAAAGATAAGTATCAACTTCCAAGGTTTCCAATTAACGAAAAATATGGGGATTTAGAAAGATTTAGTTTTGTTATTGATTTATTACCATTACAGTTTAAAAAAATGAGTCCAATTGATATGTATATAACTGATAATAACCCACCAAATTTAAAAATTGATTTCTTTGAGGAACAAAAAAATATAAAAAATATAAATTGTTTTTCTGACGAAGGAAATCAGTGGGAAAAATCTAAACTAACTTTTGTTGGCAATTCTTTAAAAATAAATTTCAGAGATAAGTTTCTATTCAGAAGAGGAAGGGTTAATTGCTCTTTAAATGATGATGGATGGAGATGGTTTGGAATTCAATTTTCAGTCAAAACAAATTAAATTATATTTTTGAGTTGTATGCTGCTTGGCAATAACTTGACTTTGTCAAAATCTTGAAGAGAATTCTGTTCAATTATTTTTTTGATAATTCTTGTATACTCAACACCTGTAGCTGCATATTTGTCTAAGTAGACCGCAAGCTCAAGGCTATCTAATTTTTGATCTCTCTCTCTCATTAAAGCTCTGGCTTTTCTAAATTCTCTGTAACTATTGTGAGTATTTAGATTTCTTTGATATGCTCTTACAGATGCTTTGAGAACTTTAAACTTCATTACTTTATGAGATCCATCACTAGAGTCTGCTCCAGCAGGTTTTATTCCTTCTCCACTAAAAGTCCATTGCCCAAATAATGCATTTCCTTCTATTGCGAATCTCGAAGTGCCCCATCCCGTTTCTTTAGCTGCTTGTGCCAAGGCTAAAGATACTGGTATCTCATCCATTCGTATTTTTAATGTTGATAAATCTTTATTGACTACACCATACTGTTTGAATTTAGAATTTAACCATCTAGTTTCACTATTTGAATTATTTTTTTTATTTAATACTCTAAATAACTTAATTCTATCTAATTTAATTCTATTATTTTCTTCAAGAACCAATGGTAAAATTATCTCTAGAAAAAGTTTTTTTTTTTCCTTTGTGCTTTCTATCTTTCTGATTTCCTCTGGTAATAAAGAAAGTTTAATAGGTTTGACCAATTTTGATTTTCTTATTTCATTTAGATCATATTCGGTATCTTTGAATAATTCTTTAACTGTGGATGCACTTAACCTTACTGTATCTGTTGGCATTTCATCAAATGAGAAAATATCTTCAAATAAATTTTTAGTATCTAAAATTTGGTCAACATCCTCTTTTTCTTTAAGGGGTTTACCCTCTAGTACTTTTTGAAAGTCAAGTTTAGAGTTATTATCAATACTTTGTTTAACTACTTGGAGTTCTTTTTTTACATCTATCGATAAAGGTAGAAGAAAAAAAATTAAAATTAAAACTAAACTGCTCGCAATTGTATAATATAAACTCCTTAACTCATTAAAATTAAAAAAATTTCTTTTTTTTTTTAATACAAAACCTCTTTCACTTATTATTTTTCTTAGTTGTTTAAGATTTATTTTTTGGGTTTTTAAAATTTTGAAATTAATTTTTGAATTTTTAAACATATATAATGCTAAATTGCTTCTACCTGTTTAACATCTGGAATATAATGCGTCAAAAGATTTTGAACTCCTTGTTTTAAAGTTACAACAGAGCTTGGGCAGCCTGAACAACTACCACGTAACTGTACCTTTACAACACCGTTCTTAAACTCTATAAATTTTATATCACCTCCGTCTCTTGCTACTGCAGGTTTAATCTTTGTATCTAATATTTTAATAATTTGTTTTTCAACTTCTTTAAGATTTTCAGTATTTATAATTGATGGTTTTTTGTCGATAATTATTTCTTTACCATTTGCGTAATATTCATTTAGTAATGCTAACACAATATGTTTAATGTCTTCCCAATCTATATCGTTTTGTTTATTTATTGATAAAAAATCCTCAGTTAAAAAAATACTTTCAACACCCTTTACAGAAAAAATATTTTTTAACAAAATATTATCCGTGATTTCATTTTTTGAAATCTCAATTGATCCAATTGCTGATACTTTTTTACCAGTAACGAATTTCAAGGAATTTGGGTTTGGGGTTTTTTGGGTTTGAATGAACATAATATTTATATAGTCAATTTTTTTTAATTTTAAATATGATTATTTAAAAACCTATTATTTTTTTTAGTTTTTCAACTTTCGATTTTGCCATTTTTTCTGCTTTTTTAGAGCCATTTAACAAAATATTATCTATAAATTGAGGATCTTTTTCTAGTCTTTTTATTTCATCGGAAATAGGTGAAATTTTTTCCACAACTAATTCTGCTAAATCATTTTTAAATTCTGAAAAGTTTTTCTGGCTAAATTGATCAATTGTATTTTTTAAATTTTGATTAGATAAACTAGAATAAATACTCAATAAATTTTCAATTTCGGGTCTTTTATTTAGGTTATTTTCTTCTGCTGGCATTGAATCATTATCTGTTTTTGCTTTTTTAATTTTATTAATAATTTCATCTTTAGTATCCTTAAGGTTTATTCTACTTAAATCAGAAGGATCTGACTTGCTCATTTTTTTAGTTCCATCTTTTAAACTCATTATTCTCGCAAAGTTTTTTTGAATTAATGGCTCTGGAATTTTAAAAAAATCTGGACACTCGAAATCCAAATTAAATTTTTGAGCAATATCTCTTGACAATTCTAAGTGTTGCTTTTGGTCTTCTCCTACCGGAACATGAGATGCATCATACAAAAGAATATCCGCGGCCATTAAAACTGGATAGATATAGAGTCCTATACTTGCTTTTTCTTTATCCTTTCCTGCTTTCTCTTTAAACTGGGTCATTCTGTTTAACCAACCCATTCTTGCGACGCACCCAAGTATCCAGGATCCTTCTGAATGAGCTGGTACTAGTGATTGATTAAAAATTATGCTTTTTTCTGGCTCGATACCACTTGCTAAAAATGCTGCAGTTGTTTCCCTTATATTGTCTTTTAGTTCTTTAGGATTTTGCTTAACAGTTATTGCATGTAAATCTACAACACAAAAAATACATTGGTTATTTTTTTCGTTTTGAAGATCTACAAAATTTTTAATTGCTCCGATATAATTACCTAAATGTAAATTACCAGTTGGCTGAACACCAGAAAATATTTTTTTAGCCATAAATCAATACTTTAATTTAATATCTGATATTTTGAAAGCTTTAGTAAGGATCGATATCATAATATAAATTATTAATGTTAAAAACACTATAGCGAGCATAGTAACTAGCTTATAGCCACTTTCGAAAGCTAGATATTCTTGAGTCAGTTCAATTAGATAATAAAATATAAATGATGTTATTACTGAAACTAAGACAATTCTTATAAAAGAAATAATAATATCTAACTTAAAGTTAAAGTAATTTTTATAAATTAAATATAACAATAGCAATATTGAGTTTAACCAGGATGACATGGACGTTGCTATAGGAATTATTATAAATCCAATTTTATTGAAGAAATATAAGCTTATAATTATATTAAAAATTACAGAGATTAATGAAAAATAAAATGGAATTTTAGTATTTTGTCTTGCAAATACAAAACTTGAAAAAACTTTAATAAATGCAAATGCAGGTAGTCCTAGAGCAAAATAAAAAAGAGCAGTAGCTGAATTTTTAACACTTAAAATATTAAAAGAACCGTATCCAAAGAGAGAGGATGTTATTTCCTCTGATGCAATCAATAATGCAAAAGTTGCTGGAATACTCAAAAATAAACTAAGCTCCAGTGACTTATTTTGAATTAGGTTTATTTTATTTTTATTCTTTTCTTTAACATATCTACTAAGGTTGGGAAGCAAAATTGTGCCTATTGCTATTCCTGCTATAGCAAGATTAATTTGATAAATTCTGTCTGCATAATATAAATAAGAAACTGCACTTGCCTGAAATGATGCAATAATCGTTCCAACTAGAATATTAATTTGAGTTACGCCAGAGGAAAAAATACTTGGTAAAAGTTTAGTAAAAAATAACTTTACATTTTTTGTTAGTTTAAATTTTAATGATATATTTAAACTAACGAAGTTTTTAACAAACCAGATCAACAATAAAAATTGAATTATTCCCGAAATAGTTACTCCGTAAGCTAAATATTTCACAAGATCATCATTTAAATATCTGCCAAAAAGTAATATTAAAATTAAAATTATATTTAAGACTATCGGCGCTGCAGCTGATAGTGCAAACTTATTATGCGAATTTAGTATTGCTGCAAAAAAAGATGCTAAACTTATAAAAAATAAAAAAGGAAATGTTATCCTAGTTAAATAAATTGTAAGTTCAAGTTTTTCAGAATTTTCTATAAAGCCTGGAGCAATCAAAAGTACGAACCACGGCATAAAAATTTCAATAATTAAAATTAAAAAAAGTAAACCAACTATTAGAATGTTATATATTTCGTTAGCAAATTTTTGTGATGGCTTTTTACCTTTTGTAAGCTCTGCTGAATAGAGAGGTACAAAAGCAGCATTAAATGTTCCCTCCGAAAATAATCTTCTGAAAGTATTTGGTATTCTAAAGGCAACAAAAAATGCATCAGCAATTGGACCAGACCCCAAAAATATTGCTATAAATAAGTCCCGCAAATATCCAAGAACTCTACTTAATAAAGTGAAGAAGCTAAATGTCCCGGTTGACTTAATTAGATTCATAAATCATATTAGTCTTAATTCAGCTCTATTTGTATAGCTAATTGTATAAATGAAAAAAAATAAAATTGAACATTATTCTGATAAAGAGGCATTAGAATTTCATAATAATAACAAATCTGGAAAAATCGAGATTGTTTCCTCAAAACCAATGACAACTAAAAGAGATTTGGCCCTTGCCTACTCTCCTGGCGTGGCCGCACCTGTAAAAGCAATTTATAAAAATCCTGACTTAGCTTATGATTACACAACAAAAGGCAATCTTGTTGCGGTAATAAGTAATGGATCAGCAATATTAGGCTTAGGAAATTTAGGTGCAATCGCGTCTAAACCAGTAATGGAAGGGAAGGCTGTTTTATTCAAAAGGTTCGCAGACATTGACTCAATAGATTTAGAAATTGACTCAAATGATGCAGATGAAATTATTAAATCTATTAAGAATTTTTCAAAAAGTTTTGGAGGTATTAATCTTGAGGATATTGCTGCTCCTGATTGCTTTATAATTGAGAAAAAATTAAAAGAGATTTTAGACATCCCTGTTTTTCATGATGACCAACACGGGACTGCAATTATTACATGTGCTGCATTAATTAATGCGATCGATATAGCAAAAAAAGATATTAAAAAAATTAAAGTCGTAGTAAATGGCGCAGGAGCCTCAGCAATGGCATGCACCAACCTTTTTATAAAAACAGGTGTTGTAAGAAAAAATATTACGATGTTAGATAGAAAAGGAGTAATCCATAAAAAACGTGATGGTCTTAATCAATGGAAAGCTGCTTTTGCTATAGACACAAAAGATAGAACATTAAAAGATGCAATTAAAAATGCAGATGTGTTTTTAGGTCTCTCCTCCGCTGGTGTTTTAAAGAGGGATATGGTCAAGTTGATGTCTAAAAATCCAATTATTTTTGCTTGTGCCAATCCAGATCCAGAAATTACACCTGAAGAAATAGAAGAAGTAAGAAAAGATGCAATAATAGCAACTGGAAGATCTGATTACCCGAATCAAGTTAACAACTTAATTGGCTTTCCTTATATTTTTAGAGGGGCATTGGACGTGAGAGCAAAAACAATAAATGAAGAAATGAAAGTTGCAGCTGTGAAAGCCATTGCTTCTTTAGCAAGAGAACGTGTTCCAGATGAAGTTGTTGCAGCTATGGGAGGGGAAAGACCGACCTATGGAAAAGAATATATTATCCCTTCTACTTTTGATCCTAGATTAATAAGTGTCATACCAGTTGCGGTTGCTAAAGCAGCAATTAAAACCGGAGTTGCAAGAAAGAAAATCGAGAATTTTAGTATTTATTCTGAACAACTTAAACAAAGACTTGATCCCTCCGTTACGATTATGCAGGGTATAAATAATCAAATCAAAAAAACTCAAAAAAAAGTTGTTTTTGCAGACGGAGAAGATGAAAATACTCTAAAAGCAGCTATAGCATTTAAAAATGCAGGCTTAGGAATACCTATGATTGTTGCAAAAGAGGAAATTATTAAAAAAAAACTAAAAGAGATCGGATACAGCGAAAACTTCAATATTGAAATTGTAAATGCGAAAAAAAATAAAATTTTAAAAGAAAAATACATAAAATTTCTATTTAACAAATTACACAGAAAAGAAGGTTTGCTCGAGAGAGATTGTGATAAAATGACTAGAAACGACAGAGTAATATGGGCTGCATGTATGCTTCAGTGTGGAGATGCAGATGCGATGGTAACTGGCAATACTAGAAGATATTCTCAATCTTTAAGAAAAATAACTAAAGTTATTGATGCTAGACCAGGTGAGATAATGTTTGGACTAAATATGGTCGTCAGTAAAGGCAAAACTGTTTTCATTGCTGACACAACAGTTCACGAATACCCCACATCAAAACAATTGGCAGAAATTGCAAAATCTGCTGCAAGAGTTGTGAGATTATTCGGTTTTGATCCAAAAGTTGCTTTCTTATCCCACTCTACATTTGGTCAACCTATTACCAGCAGAACAAAACATATAATAGATGCCGTTGACATTTTAAAAAAAATGAATGTCGATTTTAAATTTGATGGAGATATGCAACCAGATGTGGCGCTTAATACTGATTATAAAGATCTCTATCCGATGTCAGAAATTGTTGGAAACGCAAACGTACTTATTATGCCTGGACAGCATAGCGCGGCCATCTCTTACAAAATAATGAAAACTTTAGGAGATGTTAAGGGCATAGGTCCTTTATTAATTGGACTAGGTAGAGCAATTGAAGTTGCACCTTTAAGATCTTCAACATCAGATATACTTAACCTTGCATCTGTAGCAGCATACTCTGCAGGTGTAATTAACTATGGAAAAATAAATTAAGAAAATGTTAACAGAATTATTGCTGTTAATAATTTTATATTTTACATTTCTTTGGGCCACTGCTTGGATAAGATATTTTAATAATTTAGATGCAAGATTTGGTGATACTATTTGGAGGTGGAGCTACGACTATCCAGTTAAAGGAAAAAGAGATATTTCAAGCTTAGATGATGAAAATTTCGTAATACTCAGAAGGAAAAGAAATCGAGCAGTTACAATAATGTACTGGATTTTTTTTCTAAGTTTTATAATTTTTATGTCTTTTATAAGTAAAATTTTATTTTTAATTTTAAATTAGTTTTTTTGTATCCTTAAATCTTCAACTAATAAAATACTAGCGATGACTTTATCTACATCCAGAATAGATTTAGCTTCTTGAATAACTTGTTTCATCTCATCCTTATCTTGCGCAATACCGTATATGTAAATTTTCTTTTTATAAGTATCTATATTATAATTTGTGGATTTAATTTTTTTGTTTACAATCATTGCAGTCCTTAATTGACTTGTAATTAGAAGATCTTTGGCTGATTGTTTAAAATTAAATTCCTCTTTAATAATTATATTATTTTTAACTGATCTCACGCCATTGGTTTCCCAAGCCATTTTTGTAATTTGTAGTTTTTCTTCAGGATCTTCAACTTTTCCAGTTATAAAAATTCTTCCATCTAGGACTTTTGTATTTATTGATAAAACATATTTTTTATCTTTCAGAAGCAATCTTGATGATAAGTTTTTTTGCATTATATTATCATCTATCTGTGTACCTATTGATCTTGGATCTAAAGCTACACTTACCCCCGTTCCAAATATTCCTTGGGAAGAAGTTCCAACGCAACTTGTTATAAATAATAATAATAATATTTTAAAAGTAATATTAACTTTCATTTTTTATATTTAAGCAAAAATTGTAGATTTCTTTTTTGGAAATCTTTTTATTTTTACTAATTATTTTTATTATATCTTTTATACTAGATTTTTTTATTAATTTTTTAATTTTTTTCTTATCTTCAGCATCCAAAAAATTCTCATTATCTAGAGCTAATGGAGAAAAAACCAATGTAATCTCACCCTTGAGGTTTATATTTACTTTATCAATATCATTTACGTCGAACCGAAAATATTCTTCATAAAATTTTGTTATTTCCTTACAAATTACAAGTTTTCTTTTAGAAAAGTATTTCTTAATTTCGTTTTTTTTTTTTTCGAATTTTTTCGCGGATATAAAAAAAACTATTGAACAATTTAAATTCACTAATGTCTTAAAATCATTATCTAATTCACTTTTCTTTTCCGGAAAAAAACCATAAAAAAAATATTTACCAGTAAATCCACTAACCGAAAAAGCAGCTGCTACAGAACTCGCTCCTGGAACACTATAAATTTTTATGTTTTCTTTAATTGCCTCATTTACTAAGACAGATCCAGGATCAGAAACACATGGTGTTCCTGCATCAGATATTAACGAAACAATTTTATCAGACTTTAATAAACCAATTAATTTTTCAAGATTTTTTTTCTCATTAAATTTATGATTTGATATAAGTTTATTTTTAATCTTGTATTTCTCTAACAATTTTTTTGAAACTCTTGTATCTTCACAAACTATAAAGTGTGATTGGCTTAAAACATCTATTGCTCTAAAAGAAATATCAGAAAGATTACCAATTGGTGTGGAGACAACATAAAGACCATTTTCTAACTTATTTTTGTTAAAATCAGTGAATGAAATCATTAATTATTATAATTATAATAAACATAATAAAATGAAAGAATTTTATAAAAAAATACTGAAAATCTTATTCGTTTTTATCGCTTCGATTAATTCAGCAAGTTCTGAAGAAGTTGTTAAAATTGGTTTATTAGTGCCACTGTCAGGTGAGTCATCATACATAGGCCAATCAATAATTCAGTCTGTAAGACTAGGAATTAATAAAATTAATAATGATAGATTGTTAGTTGTACCAAGAGATACAAAATCAGACCAATCCACAACATTGAAAGTTGTGGATGAGTTATATTCTGAGGGAACAAAAATTTTTATTGGCCCAGTATTTAATAAAAATTTAAAAGAATTAGATAAATTTCAAGATGCTACATTTTTATCTTTTACAAATAAAGTTCTGGGTAATCCAATTAACGTTATCAGCTCAGGTATAAACGCAAAATCTCAATTTGATGCAATTAAAAAATATCTTGAAATGAATGATTTAGATGGCACTTTAGTTTTGATACCAAAAAAAAATTTTAAAGAGGAAGTTGAGGAGGCGATAATTAAATCTAGACTAAAAACAAAAAAAATATTTTATTACGATTCAGAGCCTACCAAGCTTACAAAACAAATTGAAAAAGTAACAAGATATAAAATTAGAAAAAGAAACCTTGAGGATGAAATAAAAAGAGTTGAAAACTCAGATGAAGATAACAAAGAAAGAAAGCTCGAAATACTAAATAAAAAAGATACTCTTGGTAGAATTGGATATGACTCAATTATAATTGCAGACTTTAATGAAAGTTTAAAAAGTGTCACAACATCATTGTTATACACTGATGTATCTCCAAAAAAAGTTGCTTTTATATCTTTAAATCAGTGGTTTGATGAGACTCTGTTTAGAGAAAAAACATCACAACCAATTGCCTTCCCTTCAATTAATAGAGAAAATTACTTTAGTTTTAGAGATGATTATATGAAAGTTTATAATGAAAGTCCCAGTCAAATAGGAATTCTTGGATATGATTTGATTGGTTTAATTTACTATTTACTTTTAAAAAATGATTTTGAAATTAACAACAAATTGTTTACTGAAGATAATAAATTTAAAGGTGTGTCAGGCGTATTTGAAATAAAAAATCAAAAAATTAATCACATTCTTAAATTTTACAGCGTAGAAGATGGGAAGTTTAAAAAAATTTTCTAATTTTTTTAAAAGCTTTTGACCTATGGTCAATTTTAAATTTTGATGATGGTTTCATTTGACCAAAAGTAATTTTTTTTCCATTTGGGATAAAGATTGGATCATAACCAAAGCCATTTTTTCCCTTTTTAAAATTTGATATTCTGCCCTCCACTTTTCCAATTGATTGAAATGTTTTAAAATTTTTCCCGTATATTGTGATAGCACAAATAAACCTCGCCTTAATTTTTTTTTTTTTCCAAAATTTATCTTTTTGATTTAGTTTTCTGTAAACTTTTTTAATTGCAAGATTAAAATTATTTTTTTTACCTGCCCATCTTGCTGAATATATGCCTGGTGCTTTATCTAAAAGATCGATTTCAAGACCTGAATCATCAGCTATACAAATTTTTTTTGATCTTTTAGAAAAATATTTAGCCTTGATTAGCGAATTCTGTAAAAAGCTTTTGCCAGTTTCTTTGGGACTAGATAAATTAAAAGATCTTGTTGTAAAAATCTTTATATTTTTTGGAAGCAAGGCATTAATTTCCCTTACTTTTCCTTTATTATTTGATCCTATAATAACTTCGATAATTTTTTTAATTTTCATCTAGTAATTTAATATTTTCTTACCATATAGATTATTATGGAAAAAGAAGAAATTAAAAATAAAGAGCAAAATAATACTGAAGAAGTAATTAAAGATAAATCTGAAATTAAAAATTCTGAAGAGAAAGAAGTTAAAAAACAACAAACTCCCGAGGAGAAAATAAAAGATCTAGAAGATAAAGTTACAAGAATATATGCAGATATGGAAAATCAGAGAAGAAGATATGAAAAAGAAAAAGAAGAGGCCTTTGAATACGGTGGATTTTCTTTTGCGAGAGAATCTTTAAATTTAATTGATAATTTAGAAAGATCAAAAGTAGCTCTTCAAAATGATAATGAGTTAAAAAATACCGAGGCGTTAAAAAAAATTACAGAACATTTGGATATCATTAATAAAGATATGATATCAATTTTAAAAAAAAATAATATTGAAGTCATTAAGTCGATCAACGAAAAACTGGATCCAAATTTTCATCAAGCGATGATGGAGGTTGAGGATGATGCGAAAGATCCAGGCACAATAGTTCAAGAAATCCAAAAAGGTTTTATGATGAAGGATAGACTTTTAAGACCAGCTTTAGTTTGTGTATCTAAAAAAACCAAAAAAAGTGCTGAAAATTCAGAAAAAATGGATGAAAAAGAGGAAAATAATGAAAAAAAATAAGAAGTTCAAAGCTTGTAGATTTAAAAATAACTCCTATATGAGTTCCATTATTAAAAACTTATGAGCAAAGTAATCGGAATAGACTTAGGAACAACAAACTCTTGCGTGGCCATAATGGATGGTACTCAAGCTAAAGTATTAGAAAATGCAGAGGGGGCTAGAACTACGCCTTCGGTAGTCGCTTTTACTGACAATGAGGAAAAATTAATAGGACAGCCAGCTAAAAGACAGGCAGTCACAAATCCTGAGAATACAATTTTTGCAGTTAAAAGATTGATTGGTAGAAACTTTGAAGATCCAACTGTAAAAAAAGATTTAGAAACAGCACCTTTTAAAATTATTAATTCAGATAAAGGCGATGCATGGATTGAGTCTAAGGGAAAAAAATATTCACCTTCTCAAATTTCAGCATTTGTACTACAGAAAATGAAAGAAACAGCAGAAAAATATTTGGGCCAAGAGGTCTCCAAAGCTGTAATAACAGTTCCTGCATATTTTAATGATGCTCAAAGACAGGCAACAAAAGATGCCGGAAAAATCGCTGGTTTAGAAGTTTTAAGAATTATTAATGAACCAACTGCTGCCTCACTAGCTTATGGTTTAGATAAAAAAAAACAAAATAAAAAAATTGCTGTTTACGACTTGGGTGGAGGTACATTCGATGTATCAATTTTAGAATTAGGTGATGGAGTATTTGAGGTAAAATCTACAAATGGAGATACATTTTTAGGTGGAGAGGATTTTGACAATACTATTGTTGATTACTTATTAAATGAATTCAAAAAAGAAAATGGTATAGATTTAAAATCAGATAAACTAGCACTACAAAGATTAAAAGAGGCAGCTGAAAAAGCTAAAATAGAATTATCCTCAGCAACACAGACTGAAATAAATTTGCCTTTCATAACTGCTGACAAAACTGGTCCAAAACATATAAATTTAAAAATGACTAGAGCAAAACTTGAGGCTTTAGTTGAAGAACTTATTACGAGAACTATTCCTCCTTGTAAGACCGCTCTCAAAGATGCTGGATTATCAGCTGGCGAAATTGATGAGGTAGTATTAGTCGGAGGAATGACAAGAATGCCAAAAGTTGTTGAAGAGGTAAAAAACTTTTTTGGTAAAGAACCAAATAAATCAGTTAATCCTGACGAAGTAGTCGCTATGGGAGCCGCAATACAAGCAGGTGTTCTTCAAGGCGATGTAAAAGACGTACTTTTATTAGATGTCACTCCTTTATCATTAGGTATTGAAACATTAGGTGGCGTATCTACTAAGTTGATTGATAAAAATACTACTATTCCAACGAAGAAAAGCCAGGTATTTTCTACTGCAGAGGACAACCAGCCTGCGGTATCTATAAGAGTATTGCAAGGTGAGAGAGAAATGGCTGCAGATAATAAAATTTTAGGTAACTTTGAGTTAGTTGGTATAGCGCCAGCACCTAGAGGTGTCCCTCAAATTGAAGTGACTTTTGATATAGACGCAAATGGAATTGTGAATGTTTCAGCTAAGGACAAAGGTACAGGTAAAGAACAAAAAATCCAAATACAAGCATCTGGTGGTTTGAGTGACGAAGAGATCAATAAAATGGTCAAAGAGGCTGAAGCAAATAAGGATGCGGATAAGAGAAAAAGAGAAGCTGTAGATGCTAGAAATCAGGCAGATACTTTAATTCACTCTACAGAAAAAAATTTAAAAGAGCATGGAGCAAAAGTTTCTGAGGCTGACAAAAAAGCAATTGAAACTGCTGCTTCTAACTTAAGAAATGCATTAAAAGGAACAGATGTTGAGGAGATTAAAAAGAAAACACAAGAATTAGTTCAATCTTCAATGAAATTAGGCGAAGCAATTTATAAATCCCAACAAAGTGCTAAGCCTGGAGATGCACCAAAAGATAATAAACCAGAAGGAAAAAAAGACGATAACGTTGTTGATGCAGACTTTGAGGAAGTAAAGGACGAGAATAAAGAAAAAAGCGCGTAAGTTTTTACAACTATTTGTCTATAATTATTTATGGCAAAAAGAGATTACTACGAAGTCTTAGGCATCAATAAAAGTGCATCAGCAGACCAAATTAAATCAGCTTATCGAAAACTTGCTGTTAAATACCATCCTGATAAAAATAAAGGTGACAAAGCTTCTGAGGAGAAATTTAAAGAAGCTTCCGAAGCTTATCATGTTCTGTCAAATGCTGAGAGAAAACAAAATTATGATAATTTTGGTCACGCAGCGTTTGAAAATGGTGGTGGTGGTAGAGGAGGATTTGGAAATTTTGATTTCTCTAGTAGCTTCTCTGATATTTTTGAGGACATTTTTGGAGAAGGTTTCGGCGGCGGCAGAAGATCTAGAAGATCAAACAATAGAGGCTCAGATCTTAGATATGATTTATCTATAACATTGGAAGAGGCATATTCTGGTAAAAAACAGGATATAAAATTTTCAACATCTGAAAAATGTAATACCTGTAAAGGATCAGGATCTAAACCTGGAACAAGTGCAAGCTCATGCTCAATGTGTGGAGGTCATGGTCAAGTAAGATCAAGTCAGGGATTTTTTACAATCCAACAAACATGTCCTCAATGCTCAGGTTCTGGCGAACAAATAACAAATCCGTGCTCAGAGTGTAGTGGACAAGGAAAAAGACAAGCATCAAAAAGATTGTCAGTCACAATTCCAAAAGGAGTTGATGATGGAACGAGAATAAGACTTTCAGGTAAGGGAGAAGCGGGAACTAAGGGAGCTGGAAGTGGAGATTTATATCTATTTATAAATGTTTACTCTCACGACTTATTCAAAAGATCCGATGAAAATTTATTTTTTGAATGTCCAATATCAATTGCAGATGCTGCTCTTGGTACCTCAATAGAAATTCCAACAATAGACGGTGGTAAAGCAAAAATAAAAATACCAGCTGGAACACAAAGTGGTAAACAGTTTAGATTAAAAGGTAAAGGAATGCCTTTTATGAGAGGTAGCGGTAATGGAGATCTTTATATCCAAGTTAATACAGAGGTGCCCATATCCTTAAATAGAGAACAGAAAGAGTTGCTTGAAAAATTTAGAGAAATTGAAAATGAAAAATCAAACCCAAGTATTAAAAAATTCTTTCAAAAAGCTAAAAGTTTTTGGAAAAATTAAATTATGGGTTTAGAAGAAATAGTTCCAGCAATAGCTTTAATTGCAGTTTTATTCCTAGTTCTTCCAGGTTTCATTAGCTCCAACTCAAAAAAAAAGTTATTTTTAAAAAACTTAGGTATTTGGGCTATAATTGTATTATCAGTTGTGATACTTTCTTATCTTATCTTCAAATGAAAAAAATTAATTTAGCTATAACAGGTTGTTTAGGTAGAATGGGCCAGCAGCTAATTAAATCTGCTAGGTCAGATAAAACATTTAAGCTAATCACTCTTACTGAAAACCAATTAATTAAAAAAAAAATTTCAGGCATTAAACCAAGCCTGAATAATTTGGATTCATTTAAAAAAGTAAGTTTAATAATTGATTTCACAGTTCCTAAGTGCACTTTTGAAGTTCTTAAAATAGCTCAAAAGCTTAATAAAAGAGTAGTAATTGGGACTACTGGATTTAGCAAAAAAGAGGAGGAATTGATTAAAAAATACTCAAAAAAAATACCAATTTTAAAGGCTGGTAACATGAGTTTAGGTATAAATCTTTTAATGTATTTAACTGAAATTACATCAAAATCACTGGGAAAAAACTTTCTTAGTAAAGTTTTTGAAGTCCATCATAAACATAAAAAAGATCATCCGTCTGGTACAGCTTTAATGCTTGGTAAAGGTATCGCTGATGGAAAAGGGAAAAATTTATATAAACTCATGGGCAAGAAATATTTTAACAAAAAAACATTTCCTTACTCGAAAAAAATTAATTTTAATTCACTTAGAAGAGGCGAAGTTGTAGGTGAACATGAGGTAAAATTTTCAAGTGGAAAAGAAATAATAACTCTAAATCATGAAGCATTTGACAGAGCTTTATACTCTGAAGGAGCGTTAACTGCTGCAAAATGGCTTATAAATAAAAAACCAGGTCTTTATTCAATGAGAGATGTTTTAAATTTTAAATAGTTAATGAATGAAGCAAGTAAAGTTAAAATAATACTTAAAATATTAAATAAGATTTATCCAAAAACACCGGTACCTCTTAAACATAGAAATAATTTTACTCTATTGATTTCGGTTTTACTGTCAGCTCAATGTACTGATGTAAATGTCAATAATGTAACTAAAAATATTTATCCAAAATATAATAAACCTGAGCATTTTGTAAAATTAGGAAGAAAAAAAATTGAAAGATTAATCAGAAGTATAGGAATATTTAGAATTAAAGCGAAGAGTATATATAATCTCTCAAAAACCTTAGTTGAAAAGTATAAAGGCAAAGTACCTAAAACTTTTGAAGAATTGGAGGAACTGCCAGGTGTTGGACACAAAACTGCAAGCGTTGTGATGGCACAAGGTTTTGGTCATCCAGCTTTTCCTGTTGATACTCATATTCACCGGCTAGCACAGAGATGGGGGCTTACTAATGGTGAAAACGTTGTTCAAACCGAAAAAGATCTTAAAAGAATATTTCCAATGAAACATTGGAATAAATTGCATCTTCAAATAATTTTCTACGGGAGAGAGTATTGTAAAGCAAGGGAATGCTACGGAATCACTTGTAAAATTTGCACTAGTTGTTATCCTAATAGGAAAAAACCAATCAAAACTAAGAAAGCTTGATATGAAAATTTTAGGTATAGGAAATGCGATAGTAGACGTGATTTGTAAAGTTGAAGATGAATTTATAACTAAGAATGAATTAACAAAAAGCACTATGAAACTAATATTTGATGAAAGTGAATTCAAAAAATTGCTCTCAAATCTTAAAATAGAAAAAACAGTTTCAGGTGGCTCAGTTGCAAATTCTATTGTTGGGCTGTCACAACTTGGAAATGAGGTTGGGTTTATAGGTAAAGTTAATAATGACGAACTCGGTAGCAAATACGAAAATGGTTTAAAGGAAGAGAATGTCAAATATTTTTATACAAAGAAAAAAGAGGATTTGCCTACTGGAACTTGCTTAATTTTAGTAACTCCAGACTCTGAAAGAACAATGTGCACTTTTTTAGGGACTGCAGGTAAAATAAATGCAAACGATGTTAATTCTGATGCAATTAAACAAAGTGAAATAATTCTTTTAGAGGGATACCTTTGGGATGAAGGAGAACCAAAAAAAGCTTTTGAAAAAGCAATTCTTAGTGCAAACAAAGTGGCAATGTCTTTATCAGATCAATTTTGTGTTGATCGACATAAACCTAATTTTTTAGAATTAGTTAAGAATAAATTAGATATAACATTCGCCAATGAGCAAGAAATTATGTCATTAATAGATGCAAAATCTTTTGGTGAAGTAATAAGTTTTTCAAAATCGCTCGGTAAAATAATTGTATTAACTAGAGGCGAGAAGGGTGCAGTAGCTATCAATGGAAATGAAGTTGTTGAATGTGGTATTAAAAAAGGTCTTAAAATTGTTGATTTAACAGGAGCTGGAGATCTCTTTGCAGCAGGTTTTTTACACGGACATGTAAATAATATGTCTTTAAAGGACAGTCTAGATAAAGGTACTGAAATGTCTTCTAAAGTAATCCAACAAATTGGCGCAAGACTTTAAAAAATTATTTTTTTTTCCTTTTAAAACTACCTTTTCCTTTTTTCGGCTTAACCACTCTAGGTTTATAGCGCTTTGTCATTAAATTCTTTGCTACCAAATTCTTTTTTCCCATTTAAATTTTGTATCCATGTTTTGAACTAACTAAAAAATTACTGTCATCGAATGTCTCATTTATTTTTTTTCTTAATCTATACACATGCGTTTCAACAGTGTGGGTTTCCAAATTTTCAGAATATCCCCAGACTTCTTTTTGCAAAACATCAATGCTTTGAGGCTTATCTTTACTCTTTAAAAATAATATTATTTCTATTTCTCTTTCTGTTAACTTTAGATCTTTTTTTTCAAGGGATATAACTCTTGAATTTAAATCTAATTTATACTCTTTAATCTGAAAGTTTGATTGATAACTATATTTTTGTTTTAATAAATTTATATTAATTTTTTCAATCAAATCTAAAATCTTTACCGGAAGCTCACTTAGTATAATTATATTTTTATTATCAATATTGCTTAATATTTTTTTGTTAGAAATTACTAAACAATTTTTTCCCTTACTCTGCTCAGATAAATCTACTTCTTTTTCTTGATAAAATAATTCGAATTTGAAAAATTCTTTTAACTCTAAAAGAACATTATACAAACCTTTTAAATTTAATATAATAACTTTAGACCGAGTCATTTTGTTAATTTATGCTAATACGTTTAAAAAATAAAGATACATTAAAAATTGATGAATTTTCTTTTAAGTGTTGTATAGGTAAAAAAGGCTTAAAAGCAAAAAAAGTTGAAGGGGATTTAGCAACACCTAAAGGGACTTATCTATTAAAAAAACTATACTATAGATCAGACAAGTTTAAAAAAGTAGAAACATCACTTCCAAAAATTAAAATAAGAAAAAATATGGGTTGGTGCAATGATCCAAAAAATAGGTTTTATAATTCACTAATTAAAATAAGTAAGAAAGTTAAACATGAAAAAATGTATAGAGAAGATAGAAAATATGATTTAGTGATTATTGTTGACTATAATTTGAAGAAACCTGTTCCATTCAAAGGTAGTGCAATATTCATTCACTTGACCCAAAACTATAAACCCACAGCAGGATGTATTGCATTAAGCAAAAATGACATGTTAGTACTTCTTAAAATTATTAATAAAAAAACAAAGATTAATATTTGTTAAATTCTTTTACCCATTATTTTTGATCCAACTCTTATAAATGTTGCTGAGTGCTTTAAAGCCTCTATGTAATCGTTGGACATTCCCATGCTCAAATGGCTCATATTTAATCTTTTGGCATAAGACTCCATTTTTTTGAAAAAAGGTGTTGTGTCTTCAACAAACGGAGGTATGCACATTAAACCAATTACATCTAAATCATAATCTTTTTTTATATCAGAATAAAATTTAACAATGCTCTCCTGGCTCACTCCACTTTTTTGATCCTCGTCTCCTATATTAATTTGGATAAAAATTTTAGGTCTAAAATTTTTTTTAACTTGTTCGTTAGCAATTTTTTCGGCTAATTTAATACTATCTAAACCATGAATATAGTCGAAAAGCGGAAAACAAAATTTAACTTTATTAGTTTGTAGCTTGCCGATTAGATGAAGCTTAATATTTTTATTTACAGCTTTAACTGACTCCCATTTTGCTAAAGCTTCTTGAACTTTGTTTTCACCAAAGTGACTGTGCCCAGTATCTATTATAGGTAATATTTTATTAATTCCAAAAGTTTTTGTAACAACAATAAGTTCACTATTAGGATTGATTTCTTGAATTTCTTTTTTTATTAATATTAAAGTATTTTTTGGGTCATGCATAAATATTTAGAAATTTATTATTTCATAGACAGATTTGATTTTAAAGAGTTATCAGAAATTAAAAAGAAAATTAACATAATTTTCAGAGATTATAATAGAAAGATAGAAGAAAATGAAATTTTGAAAACTAAATATTTTTGTAAAAAAAAAGGCTTCAATTTATTTTTAGCCAATAATATAAAACTCGCCATAAGACTTGGTTTAGATGGGGTATATCTTCCTGCTTTTAATAAAGATCTAAATTACAAAAATATAAGTTGCTATAAAAATTTCAGAATAATTGGTTCAGCACATAATTCTATAGAAATTAAAATAAAAGAAAGACAAAACTGCGAAAAGATATTTATTAGTCCAATATTTAAAACAGAAAAAAATAAAAAATTTCTTGATACAATTAAATTTAATTTGTTAGCAAATCAAACAAGCAAGAAAATTATTAGCCTTGGTGGAATTAACTCAAAAAATTTAAGAAATATAAATTTAACAAAATCGTGTGGAGTCGCCTCTATATCTTGGATAAAAAAAAACGGCCTAAATAAAATTTAGGCCGTTTTATAGAATTATTGTCTTTCGACGCAATTAGAATGAGAATCCTACTGCTAATTCTGTTACTTCGTCAGATAATGCATTCGCATCCCAACCTGGGTTATCAGTATCAGTCATGTAACCTTTTACTGACATAGATCCCATTGAGTAAGCAAATTGAATTGAAGTAGACTTCATTTCTACATCTGCGATTGTTCCATCGTCCTGAGCATCGTAAGTTTCTTTCAACTCACCCCAAGAGATTGAGAAGTTGTCGTTTACGTTTGCAGCAATTGACATTTTCTCGTACTCAAATATACCACCAGCTGTTGTGTAAAGCTTAGCTGTATTAGCAGCTTCAGCACCACCAGTTCTTGAGTTTGCAGTTCTTGTACCAGTTGATAATGCGTTATCAGCACCACCAGTTTGGTAACCGATAGATACAGGACCAGCTGAGTAGCTCACATGCCATGTAGCATTCATTGAGTCTCCAGTTGCACCACCAGCGTCACCGTCTCTTGACTTCTCGCTTGCATATGCACCAGCAGAAATACCCATACCTGATACTTTAACACCAAGACCTTGACCTGAAGACCAAATGTTTGATGCACCAGCAGAAACACCACCATCAGTTACTGCAGCATCATCAGCTTCTGGAGCGTATTCAGCCATTACTGATGCACTGAATCCAGCAACATCAAATGATGGAGACATATATAAGATTTGTCCATTATCCATTGAAGCACCGATGTTATCGATAGCTGTAGATGTTTTCATACCGTCGTGGTTCTCTTCGTAAGCTCTAGGTGTTACATCGTCAAATGCTTGACCTACACCACCATAACCGTTACCAACGATAACTGTTCCCATTGATCCCATAGTTAGTGATGTCCAGCTAGATGAAAGTGTAGCACTCTCAGTTAAAAGTAATGCACCAGTTGCAGTCCAACCGTTATCCATTTCTCCGCTTACAACCATATTGAAGTCAGCTTCATAACCGATACCATCAGTCGTTGAAGTTCCAACTTCTTCTGATGACCAAGTGTAACCAACGTTACCAGTTAAACTTGCATCAGCTGCGATTGCAGAACTTGCAACTAAAGATGTTCCTAAAGCTGTAAGTCCTAGTTTTTTAAGTTTATTCATATTAAACTCCTTTGTTTTTATATTCATATATGAATGAAGGTTTTATATACTTTGATAGAGCTGATTTTTCTAAAAGTTATTAAAAATCAACATTTTTTAACTAAGTGTTGTAAAATTACAACAAAAAAAGTATTGATTTTATTGAGTTTTTTTCCATAAAAAAAAAATAAGGCAAATCAAAATTAATCTAATAATTCTAAGTGTTTTTTTCAATTTAAGGGTTAAAAACTTAATAAATAGATAAATGCAAAAAATATTTTACTTACTCGTTATTTTATTTCTTAGTTCTTGTGGAAAAGACATGTTCACCTTTCCATCAGCAAAAGATGTACCCATAGATGTAAACGAAAGAGTTGAAAAAAATATTGAGGAAGGAAGAGGCATATCATTTGGTGGACCAAAAAGACAAGGTGGAGTTTTTGACTTCGCTTCATCGAATGAAATGTGGAGGGCTTCAATTGAAGTATTAGACTTTGTTAGTTTTACAAACGCAAGTTACTCGGGTGGGATTATAATTACGGATTGGTTTTCAGGAAATAACAAAGATGAAGAAACTAAGTTAAGAGAATTAAAAATTACGGTTAGATTTCTTAGCAACGAAATTAGAGCCGATGGTTTGAAAGTAATTGTTCATGAAAAACTTTGCAGTTCAATAGACAAAAGTGATTGTCAAATTCAAAAAATTGAAAGTGAAATTACTAATCAAATAAAACTTGCAATTCTAAAAAAAGCCTCAATTTTTAAAGAACAGGGCGACAGAGCAAACGCAGACTCAGTTAGAAAGTACAGAAAAGGATCAAAAAATAAAAAAGCTGGTAAAACACCAAAAGATTACAACTAACCTATTTTGATTTGTTTAAGTAATGGAAAGATACAATTTTAAAAAAATTGAAAACAAATGGCAAAAATTTTGGGAAGAAAATAAATCTTTTAAATCTGAGTTAGATAGAAAAAAGAAAAAATTTTACTGTCTTGAAATGTTTCCGTACCCATCTGGAAAAATTCATATGGGACACGTTAGAAATTACACAATAGGAGATGTATTATCAAGATTTAAATCTATGCAAGGATACAATGTGCTTCATCCTATGGGGTGGGACTCTTTTGGTATGCCAGCTGAAAATGCTGCTAGAGAAAATAATCTTCATCCTAAAGACTGGACAGAAAAGAACATTTCTGTAATGAAAAAACAACTAAAAAAATTAGGTTTATCAATTGATTGGGATAGAGAAATATCTACTTGCTCAGAGGATTACTATAAACATCAACAATTATTTTTTATTGAATTATACAATAAAGGCTTAGTTTATAGGAGAGAAAACTATGTAAATTGGGATCCAGTAGATGAAACCGTTTTAGCTAATGAACAAGTAATTGACGGCAAAGGATGGCGGTCAGGAGCTGTGGTCGAGAGAAAAAAATTAAGTCAGTGGTTTTTTAATATTTCCAAATTTTCTGATCAGCTTTTAAATGGACTAAATACTTTAGACAATTGGCCGAATAAAGTTAAAACCATGCAAAAAAATTGGATAGGAAAGTCTTTTGGTTGTGAAATTAATTTTAAAATTGATGGCAAATTACCAATAGATCAAATAAAATGTTTTACAACTCGGCCAGATACATTGTTTGGTTTTTCCTTTTTAGCTGTATCAGTTGATCATCCAATTTCTGAATTTTTTAATAAAGATCAAAGATTCATTGATTTTAAAAAGGAATGCTCAAAGACTGGTACAACTGAGGAGTCAATTGCGCTAGGTGAAAAAATAGGCTTTAAGACAGATTTAGTTGCAGCAAATCCCCTAAACCCTGAACAAAAAGTACCCGTATATTTTGCAAATTTTGTTTTAATGGATTATGGATTTGGAGCAGTTTTTGGCTGCCCAGCACATGATCAAAGGGATCTTGATTTTGCGAATAAGTATAAAATACCGTTTAAAACCGTTGTAAAACCTACAGATCAAAATCATAGTTTTTCAGTAACTGACACTGCGTATACGGGACCTGGAGAGATTTATAACTCGAAATTTTTAGATGGTTTTAAAGTACCGGATGAGTCAATTATTAAAACTATTGAGATTTTAGAAAAAAGAAAATTGGGAAAGAAAAAGATTAATTTTAGATTAAAAGACTGGGGTGTTTCAAGACAAAGATATTGGGGTTGTCCAATACCAGTGGCTTATGATGAAAATGGAAAAGTACACTTGATACCAAAAGAAAGTTTGCCAGTAAAATTACCTGAAGAAATCGATTTAAATAAAAAAGGGAATCCACTTGATAATAAAAAAGATTGGAAAAAAGTAAAAATAAATAATCATGAAATGGTTAGAGAAACTGATACCTTAGATACATTTGTCGATTCGTCATGGTATTTTTTGAGATTTTGTTCGCCAAGAAATTCTGATTACGGATATAACAACGAAGATATAAAATATTGGATGCCAGTTGATCAATATATTGGTGGAGTAGAACATGCAATTTTACATTTGTTATATTCAAGATTTTTTATGCAGGCGTTGAATTTTGAAAATAAAAACTTAGATATAACTGAGCCATTTACAAGTCTTTTTACCCAAGGAATGGTATGTCATGAAACTTATCAAGATGAAAATAGTAAATGGTTAAGTCCTGATGAAGTAGACACAAAGGATGGCAAAAAATTCTTTTTAAAAAATAACCCTAAAAAATTAGTAAATGTAGGACCATCGGAGTCTATGTCCAAATCAAAAAAAAATACTATTGACCCGGAGAAAATGATCGAAAACTACGGAGCTGATGCTGTAAGATTTTTTATTTTATCTGACAGTCCACCAGAGAAAGATGTCCAATGGTCGGAACAAGGTATGACAGCATCATACAAATTTGTTCAAAAGTTTTGGCTATTACATCAAAAGATTTTAGATAAGATTAATATTTCATCAGAAAATCAAAAGCAGAATTCAGACATTGAGCTTGATAAGTTTACCGCTCAATTAATTAATAGATTAAATAGTCATTTAACTAAATTTAACTACAACGTTATTATAGCCAACATGCACGAAACCTATAATTATCTATCAAAATTCTTAGAAAATGATGTTTCAAAAAATAATCTAAAAGAAAACTATAAAAAAATTTTAACAGTATTTTCTCCTATATTGCCACATATTATTTTTGAGTGTCTAGAAAGCCTAAATTGTGAGGTTTTCCAAGCATGGCCCGATATTGATAAAAAGTTGCTAGAAGTTGAGAATATAGAATTTGTAATTCAAATTAATGGTAAAAAAAAAGCAATACTATCTGCAACTAAAGACATCGATGAAAAAACTTTGATGGATCAAATTAAAAAAGACGCTAAAATAGGAAAAATTTTCGAGGAAAAAGAAATTAATAAAGTTTTTTTCGTAAAGAATAGATTAATTAATATTTTAACAAAATGATAAAAAACAAAATATTTTTTTTTACAATCTTAATATTTTTATCCCAGTGCGGATACCAGACTATTTATTCAAATAAAAATTTAAATTTTAGTGTAACTCAAATTAAAATTTTAAATGATCAAAATATAGGAAGACAAATTAAGAATAGGCTAGGAGTACTGAGTAGTAATACAAACGCTGATAATTTTAATTTAGAGATCGACTCAAAATTTGAAAAAAAAACAGCATCTAAAGATAAACAAGGAAACCCGAATGTTTTTAATTTAAGTATTTATGTAAAGGTTAATGTATCTAGTGAGAGTGGTATCGAGCAAAGCAAAGTTTTTTCTGAGGCAATTAACTATAATAATAGCGAAAATAAATTTAATCTTAAAAAATATGAGGACTCGTTAAAAGAAAATTTAACAGAAAAAATAATTGAGGACCTATTACTCTATTTACAAAGCATCTCAGTAAACAAATCAAATGCTTCTTTAAAAGGGAATATTGGTTATACTGTTAAAAAATAATGATTATCAAAACCTTTCAGGTAAAAAACTTATATCCAAATAAGCAAAGTTTTTTTTTACTATATGGTGAAAATGAGGGTTTTAAAAAAGAGATAACCGACATAATTGTAAAAGACTTTCAAGAAAGCGTTCTTACATACGACTCTGAAGAAATAATTAATAATCCAAGTATAATTTTCTCAGAACTAAACAACGTATCTTTGTTTGAAAATAAGAGGACATTAATTATTAATAGAGCTACGGATAAGTTTTTTTTTATAATTGAAGATCTTTTAGATAAAAATTACGACGATATAAAAATTATTATTAGGGCTGGTGTTTTAGATAAAAAATCAAAGATGAGGAACAAATTTGAGAAATCGAAAGATTTGGTTTGTATACCTTTTTATATTGATGATAGTTCAACGCTTGTAACCCTGGCTGATAATTTTTTTAAAAAATCTAAAGTTTCTATTTCACAAGAAAATATAAATATAATAGTTGAAAGATGTAGAGGAGATAGAAAAAATCTTTACAGCGAACTAGCAAAAATAGAAAGTTTGATTAAAATAAAAAATAAAGTTACCGTTGATGATGTAATTAAATTGACCAATCTTGCAGACAATTATAGTTATTCTGAATTAAGTGATCATTGTTTAAATAGAAATTTGAAGAAAACTACTAATATCCTTAATGAAAATAATTATACTTACGAAGACTGCATTGCAATAGTTCGGATAATGTTATTTAAAGTAAAACGACTTGTGGTTTTGAAAGAAAATCAAATAAAGAACCCAAATATCGATAATGTTATCTCTGTTTATAAACCGCCTATTTTTTGGAAAGATAAGGAATTAGTAAAATCGCAAATGAGGGCGTGGGATTTAGATAAAATCAGGAAACTAATGTATAAATTGGGAGAAATAGAACTTTTAATAAAGAAACATAACATAAATACTATGAATATTCTTTACGATTTCATTATTTCTCAAACAAAAACTAATAGTTAGACTTTATTATCTCAATTAACCTGTTTAATTGATCTAAATCTTTATACTCAAAACTAATTAGTCCACGATTATTTTTTTTATTATTTATCAAAACTCTAATACCTAGTTTATCTTTTAATATATTCTCTAAATCTTTTATATTCGCAGACTTAGAGGAAATTTTTCTTTTCGGATTGTTCTTAAAAAGTCTTACAAGATTTTCAGATTGACGGACTGATAATTTTTTATCTATTATTTTTTTTGCAATAACAAAACAATTTTCCAAACCAACTAATATCTTCGCATGACCTTGGGAAAGTTTATTTGTCTCTACTAATTGAATAACATTATCTGGTAATGTCAGAAGTCTCAGACAATTAGCTATATGGGCTCGACTTTTACCTATAAACTTAGCAACTTTGTCCTGGTCATAACCAAAATCATTCATTAATTTTTTATACCCATTTGCTTCCTCAATAGGGTTAAGGTCATGACGTTGTACATTTTCAACTATAGCAAATTCTAAAGATTTCAGGTCGTCAGCTTCGATAATTATAGATGGAATTTCATTCAGACCCGCATTCTGCGATGCTAACCATCTCCTTTCGCCGGCTATAATTTCATACTTGCCACTAATATTTTTTGATTTTCTGACTATTATTGGCTGTACAACCCCTCGCTCTTTTATAGAGTTTGTAAGATCTTCCAAGTATTGCTTATCAAAATTTTTTCTTGGTTGTAATTTGCTACGAACAACATCACTAATAAGAAGTTTATTATTTGTGGAAGTGCTTTTTATATCACCTATTAAAGATGATAAACCTCTGCCTAATCCTTTCTTTGCTTTAAATGGATTCATTATGCTGCACTCTCAAATTTGTTATCTTGATTTAAAAACTCCTCAGTAAAGCTAAAATATGATTTACTACCTGGGCAAGTTTTATCATATATTAATACTGGAATACCATGCGACGGTGCTTCGGATAATCTTACATTTCTTGGAACTATGGTTTCGTATACTTGCTCCTTAAAATAATCTCTTGCCTCTTTTTCCACTTGTGAGGAAAGCTTATTTCTCTTATCGTACATAGTTAATAAGATACCACGAATTACGAGCGCAGGATTTAAGTTAGACTTTATTCTTTCTATAGTTTTAATGAGCTGGGTTACACCCTCTAAAGCAAAAAACTCAGTCTGTAATGGAACTACCAGTGAGTTAGAGGCAACAAGTGCCATAATTGTAAGCAAACTCAGTGATGGTGGGCAGTCAATAAGTATGTGGGTGTACTCAGTCCTAAAATCATTCAAATACGCGGTTAATTGGTCTTTTAAAATAAAGGCTCTTCTGTTATCGCCCGCTGTTTCTACCTCTAGCCCAGAGAGATCAACATTTGAGGTAATAATTTCTAGGTTTTTAAAATTAGTTTTTTTAATTACATCCATAATTTTTTTTTCGCCATTTAAAACACTGTAGATACTGCTCTCAGAATTTTCTAGATTAGACAAGCCGAGTCCTGTTGTGGCATTGCCTTGTGGATCAAGATCGATAACAAGTACTTTTTTATTTTGTAATGATAGTCCGGCAGCTAAATTAATTACTGTAGTCGTTTTGCCCACTCCTCCTTTTTGATTGATAATTGAAATTATTTTTGATTTCATTTTTTTTTTAAATTATAAATTTTAATAATTTTCGACTCAGGGTTCGTTAAACTTTTTTTTTCCTTATACTCAAAGTTCCATGTCCTCATACAATTTGACAAATGCTCTTTCCCGCTTCTGCCTAAGAATAGAATTATACTATTTGATTTTTTAAAATTATTACTTACTAAATCAAGTATTGTGGGTAACGGTTTAAAAGCCCTTGATACTAATGTGTCCGTAACTAAATTTTTTTCCTCAAAAATATTTTTCTGAAATACCTCTGCATTTAAATTAAATTTATTAATGACCTCATTCAGAAATTCTGTTTTGCGGAAGCTTTTTTCATAAAGATTAAATTTCATTGAAATTTTTTTATGTTTCATTATAATTGCTAGTACTATACCTGGAAGACCAGAGCCTGAACCAATATCAGTACAAATTTTCTCATTTTTATCAATAAAATCATGTATTTGTGCACTATCTATTATGTGCCTATGTCTAACAATTTTCTCTGTCTCTCTTCCAATAAGGTTTATTTTTTTATTTCTAGATAGAATAAGTGAACTATATTCCTCAAAATCCTCAAATGTTTCACGTGAAACATTGAGTGGTTCAAGCACAGAATATTGTAAAATCTTCGAATCTATCAAGCTATATGCTTAATAGACTTTCTTTTAACGTGTGACAACAAAATATATACTGCTGCAGGGGTAATCCCGTCTATTCTGAGTGCTTGACCCATTGTTTGAGGTCTAATTTTCTTAAATTTTGATTTAACCTCATTTGATAGGCCTGATAATGCCTCATAATCAATATTTTTTGGGATTTTAAGATTTTCATCTTTTTTAAATGCTAATATATCCGCAGTTTGCTTAGTTAAATAGCCCTTATAATGAGCTTTTATCTCTAAAGCCTCATCAATCTCCTTTGTAAAAAAAGGTATTTCAGACCAAATCTCCCTAATTTTACTCATTTTTACATCTTTTTGACTTAAAATTTCATTTGCTGATCTATAAATTCCGTCTTTTGCAATCTTGATACCGAATTTCTCGATTTTCGAAGGTGAGATTTTTAATTGATTCATTTTTTTGTTAATTTTATCAAAATTGCTCAATTTTGACTTAAAATGATATATTCTATCATTAGAAATTAAGCCAATCTTTATGCCTTTCTCAGTTAAACGAACATCCGCATTATCAGCTCTTAGAGTTAACCTATATTCTGCTCTTGATGTAAACATTCTATATGGCTCGGCAACTCCCTTGGTAACTAGATCATCAATCATTACTCCTATATATGCATCTGATCTATCTAGTATAAATGGCTCCATACTTTTGAAAGCTAAAGCAGCATTAGTACCAGCTATTAAACCTTGAGCTGCTGCCTCTTCATAACCTGTAGTGCCATTAATTTGGCCTGCTAAATAGAGGTTTTTAATTTTTTTTGTCTCGAGTGTTAAAAAAAGCTCTCTAGGATCAACAAAATCATACTCTATAGCATATCCAGGACGTAGGATTCTTACATTTTCTAAACCATTGATATTATTGAGTATTTCATACTGAACTTTCTCTGGAAGTGATGTCGAAATTCCGTTAGGATAAATAGTTTTATCATTCAGACCTTCTGGTTCTAAAAAGATTTGATGCCTTTCCTTTTCACTAAATTTGACAACTTTATCCTCAATTGATGGGCAATATCTTGGTCCAACACCTTGAATACTACCAGAATACATCGCACTTAGTTTTATATTCTTTGAAATTATATCGTGAACCTTTTTATTTGTGTAAGTCATGCGACACGAAACTTGCTTATTAATATTTTTCTTAGTCAGGAAAGAAAAAAAATAAGGTTCACTATCCGCATGTTGTTCCTCAAGATTTTGATAATTAATTGTAGAGCTGTCTAATCTAGGAGGGGTTCCTGTCTTAAGTCTACCAATCGTAAAATTATATTTTTTTAATTGTTCACTCAAACCGGTTGATGGTTTTTCATTAAATCGTCCGGCAGGAATTTTTTCGTTCCCGATATGTATTAAACCATTTAAAAATGTTCCTGTAGTTAGTATTATCTTATTTGATAAAACTTTTCTGCCTAATTTTGTATAAAATCCATTTATTTCATTTTTAGAAAATATAAAACTAATTACAGGATCAGAAAAAATGCTTAAATTACAATAGTTTACGAGTTTTTGTTGCATATATTTTTTATATAGGGATCTATCAGACTGCGTTCTTGGCCCACGTACCGCGGGTCCCCTACTCCTATTTAATAACCTAAACTGTATACCTGATTTGTCAGCTACTTCTCCCATAACACCATCCAAAGCGTCTATTTCTCTTACTAAGTGACCTTTGCCAAGACCTCCAATAGCAGGGTTACAGGACATTTCGCCTATAGTGTCAATATTGTTTGTAAATAATGCCGTGTTAACTCCTAGCCTAGCGGATGAAGTAGCAGCCTCACAACCAGCATGCCCTCCACCAATGACTACTACATCAAATGATAAATCTTTTTTCATAATATAAATCTATATATGAATTAAATATTTACAAGAACTGGCTCATAATATTAATAAATTAGTAAATTTAGCCTCATTTACCTATGCAAAAATCGTTGAAAATACTATCTAATATGTCCTCAACGTCTACCTTTCCAGTAATTTTACCTAAACTACTTGTAGCAAGTCTCAAATCCTCAGCTGCTTTATCAAAATCTCCGATTTTCTTCTTAGCATTAAATTTTTTTAAATTGACTAAACATTCCTCTAAATTTTTTCTGTGTCTTTCCCTCGTAATTAAAATATTTTCAGAACCCTTAAATTGATTTTTGATTTTTTGTTTAATTGAATTAATTAACTTATTAATATTTTTTTGTTTTTTAATTGACAGTATAATTGGATTTAGCTTTTTAAGTTTTGAGGATATTCTGTCAGATTTATTATCCACCTTATTTACTACTAACAAAGCTTTATCAGATGCGTAATTATCCAAAAAACGTTGATTTTCCTTACTTTTAGCCTCTATCATTATGATATTTAGATCAGACTCCTCAGCTTTTTTTAATGAAAGTTTTATTCCTTTCCTCTCTATTTCATTTCTAGCGTCTCTAATTCCTGCTGTGTCAGAAATTATAACTGGAAATCCCTCAATATTTAAATGGGTTTCAATAACATCTCTTGTGGTCCCTGCAGTTGAAGATACTATTGCAACATCTCTATTTGAAAGATAATTTAATAATGAGGATTTTCCAACATTAGGTGGCCCTATAATTGCTATTCTAAAACCCTCTCTTATTATCTCCCCAACTTTTTTGTCATTTAAATTTTTTTCAATCTCATAAATAATATTTTGTGATTTAACTTTAATTTTTTTTAATATGTCGCCAGGTAAATCTTCTTCGGGGAAATCAATTTTCGCTTCAACATTTGATAATATTTCTAATAGACCACTTCTCCACTCTTCAAATTTTTTTAGATTATTACCAGCTAGAATTTTTAATGCTTGCTGCATTTGTATATCTGTTTCGGCTGATATTAAATCCCCGATACTCTCAGCTTTTAACAAATCCATTTTTCCATTTCGTAAAGCAATCTTTGTAAACTCACCAGGATCTGCTAATCTACAATTTTTAATCTTAGAAATAGATTTTAGAAGAGAATTTACGACAGCCCTACTACCATGAACTTGGATTTCAGCCATATCCTCTCCTGTGTAGCTACTAGGGGCTGGGTACCATATAACTATCCCTTCATCTATCATGCTAGTTTTGTTGATATTGTTTACTTTTTTAAGAGTAGCCATTCTAGGGAGTGGAAAAGGGCGGCTTGTAAGTTTTTCAATAACAAGTTTGGCATCTGGTCCAGAAATCCTTACCACAGCAATACCCGATGTTCCTATACCAGATGATAAAGCATAAATTGTCATGAAAATATTATAACTTGAAAATTTCTAATAGATATCCATAAATAAAGCATGATTTTTTGGTTAGCCTCATATCCTAAAAGTGGAAACACTTGGGTAAGAATGTTTTGGAGATCTTATTTTCTTCCTTCAAATCAAGTTTTTTCATTAAACAAGAGGGGTAATCTTGATTTGGAAGTATTTAATTTTCCAACTGCAAATCAATTAAAAGAGGCAAATGTGGATCACACAGATTTTAGAAATATAGCAAAAAATTGGATCACGCTTCAAGATATAATAAACTTAAATAATAAATTAAATTTTCTAAAGACCCATAATGGTAATTTTACTTTAAATAATTGTGCATTTACAAATACTGACAATACAATTGGTGGAATATACATTGTAAGAGATCCAAGAGACGTTGTTTTATCAAACGCTAATCATTTTGGTATAGACAATGAGGAATCAACAAAAATGTTGCTTAATATGGAAAGTTACGAAATAGAGGATTTTGATATAGATAAGAAAGAAAAGTTCCGAAAAAGTCTTATGGGTTCATGGTCCAGTAATTATCTTTCATGGAAAAATTACAAGGGTAGAAAGATTCATTTAATGAAATATGAAAACTTAGTGGAAAATCCAAAAAAAGTTTTTACAAAAATGTTAGAGTATATGAAATCCATATTCCCAGTAGATATCGACCCTGATAGAGTTAGAAAGGCTGTAGAAGAAACGGCTTTTAATAAACTACAAAATTTAGAGGACAAGGAAGGATTTACAGAGGTTGGTATGGGAAAATTTTTTCGAAAGGGAAAAGTTGGTGAGTGGAAAGAAAAACTTGACCCAAAATTAGTAAAAATAATTGAAGACCATTTTCGAAAAGAAATGATGGAACTTAATTATCTCTAAAACCTTAAAAATTAGCTTGGCTTATTCATTGAATTAAAAAATTCGCCATTATTTTTAGTATTTTTTAATTTTGAATTGATGAATTCAATTGCATCCATAGATCCCATTGGAGCTATTATTCTCCTTAAAACATTCATCTTTTGAAGATCCGCTTTGTCGAATAAAAGCTCTTCTCTTCTTGTTCCTGATTTTGTTATATCTATTGCAGGAAATATTCTCTTCTCAGATATTTTTCTATCTAATATCGTTTCGCTATTTCCTGTTCCTTTAAATTCCTCAAAAATCACTTCATCCATTCTGCTTCCTGTATCAATCAATGCAGTTGCTATAATTGTTAATGAACCACCTTCTTCAATGTTTCTAGCAGCACCAAAAAATCTTTTTGGTCTCTGAAGAGCATTTGCGTCAACACCACCAGTTAATACTTTACCTGAGCTTGGTACAACAGCGTTATAGGCTCTTCCCAATCTTGTTATAGAATCGAGTAATATAACAACATCTTTTTTATGTTCTGTTAGCCTTTTAGCTTTTTCTATCACCATCTCAGCTACTGCAACGTGTCTTTGTGCCGGTTCATCAAAAGTTGAACTAATTACTTCTCCTTTTACTGTCCTTTGCATATCAGTGACTTCCTCTGGTCTTTCATCTATTAACAACACCATTAAATAACATTCAGGATGATTTGCAGTTATAGAATTAGCGATACTTTGAAGTATCATGGTTTTTCCAGCCTTAGGTGGTGAGATTATAAGTGATCTTTGACCTTTACCAATTGGACTTACTAGATCAATTAATCTAGGCGTGAGATCTGGTTTTTTTTCAGTTTTGTTATTTTCAACTTCCATAACTAATTGTTTATTTGGGTATAAAGGTGTTAAGTTATCAAACGCAATTTTATGTCTTGCCTTCTCGGGATCTTCGAAGTTAATTTTACTTACTTGTAAAAGTGCAAAATATCTTTCTCCATCTTTTGGGGCTCTGACTGGGCCCTCTACAGTATCACCTGTCCTTAATCCAAATCTTCTAATTTGACTTGGGCTGATATAAATATCATCTGGTCCAGGCAGATAGTTTGACTCCATTGCTCTTAAGAATCCAAATCCATCTTGCAAGAGCTGTAACACTCCACCACCCGTAATTTCTTCACCTTTTTCAGCTAATTTCTTTAAGATAGCGAATAAAATTTCTTGTTTTCTGAGTGTGCTGGCGTTTTCTATACCAAGCTCCTCAGCCTGCGTAATAAGGTGTTCAGATGATTTTTTTTTAAGTTCTTGGATATTCATAATGTGGGATTAAAGTTTAAGATGAAATTAATATATATACTTTTTATTATTTTTCAAGTCTAGAGGGGCTTAAATATTACAATCAATATAATCAAAATAAGCAATATTGTTGGTACCTCATTAAAAAACCTGAAAAACTTAGAAGATTTTGTATTTACATCCATCTCGAATTTTTTAAGAAATACGCCAAGATAAAAATGATATATTGTGAGCAGAAATACTAGCACAAGCTTTGCCTTAAGCCAGTATGTAGATAGTTGCTCAAATCCAATACTAACAATTAAAAGCAATCCAAATATCCATGAAATAATCATAGCTGGTGTCATGATATAAAAATAAAGCTTTCTCTCCATAGTTTTAAAAACATCTGAGATATTTTTATTGGTTTGATTTTCAGTGTGATAAACAAAAATTCTTGGCAAATAAAGCAATCCGGCCATCCATGAAATTACGGCTATAAGATGCAGGGCTTTATAGGTTAGATAAATATTCATTAATTTTTTATGTGTTTAGAAACTAGACTTTTAAATAAATTTATATGATCATCGTTATCATTTAAACATGGTATGAGATCAAAGTTTTCTCCTCCCGCTTCCAAAAAACTTTCTTTACCCTGGATTAAAATTTCTTCTAAAGTCTCAACACAATCTGATGAAAAACCTGGACAGATTACTAAAATATTCTTTTTTCCTTCCATAGGTAACTTTTCAAATGTTTTATCCGTATAGGGCTTTAGCCATTCCTGTGGACCAAAGCGTGATTGGAAAGTTGTTGTTATTGGAATTTTCGTAAATTTTTCAGAGATCAAACGTGAAGTTTTTTGACAATAACATTGGTACGGATCTCCTTTGTCAAAATATTTTTTTGGTATTCCATGGTATGATGCAACTATTAAATCTGGTTTCCAGTTAATTTCAGAAATTTTTTTATTAATACTATTAACTAATGCTTCGATATACAGTGGATCAGATTCATAATGGGGTATAATTTGAAGACTCGGTTGCCATCTCATTTTCATAAGTGATCTATAGACTTCATCGCACACGGTAGCTGTTGTTGCTGCTGCATATTGTGGATACAAGGGTAATATAACTAAATTTTCACACCCCTCCTCTTGCAATTTTTTTATCTTGCTGTCGATGCTTGGATTTCCATACCTCATAGCATAATCAACCAAGATAGTATTGGTATTCATTTTATCACCAAGTTTCTTCGTTTGCGTTTCGGTGTAATATTTTAAAGGTGACATGTTAATATCGTTCATCCATATTTCTTTATAAGCCTTAGCTGTTTTGGATGGTCTAAAAGTCAGTATAAATACATTAAGGATAATCTGCCATATAACTGGATTAACTTCTATAACTCTTCTGTCTGATAAAAATTCTTTTAAATATTTTCTAATATCAAGCCAGCTCGTTGAATCAGGTGTGCCCAGGTTTACTAGAAGCACTCCTGTTTTTCCAAATTTTACTTCTGGGTGATTTGATTTCATCATTAAAATTACAACATTAATGGTCTTTAATAAACTTTATTAAATATTCTACCATATTGGGGTTTGTTTCTGGCAGGACACCATGTCCTAAATTAAATATATAAGGATGATTTTTAAAAACTTTTAAATATTTTTTCACTTCTTGTTTTAAAGTAGCTTTATCTTCTAAGAGTTTTTCTGGGTTTAAACCACCTTGCACAGGTATGTCAATTTCATCTAATATTTTCTTAGGATTAACATTGTAGTCAATGCTAATTACGTCGGGATTAACTATAGTAACAAATTTTTTATAGTTTTTTATATTTCTTGGAAAACAAATCGATGGGACGTTTAATGTTCTTATAAAATCAATAATTTCTTTTGTGGGAGCATATACATATTTTTCTAAGTCCTCCTCCTCTAATAATCCAGCCCAACTGTCAAACACTTGTATTATAGTTGCACCACTTTTTATCTGATTTAAGATATGTATTTTTATATACTTAACTAAATACCTTATTAATTCGTCAATTAAAGGTTGATCATTAAAAAAGTTTTTGTTTATATTTTTTTTTGGTGATGATTTATTAATAATATAAACAAGTAAAGTCCATGGAGCACCTACAAAACCAATAAGATCTTTATTTTTAAGTATTTCATTTTCTGATGTAATTTTTATTGAGTTATAAATAGGATTAAGTTTTTGTTTAAAGTCTTCTTCGTTGATATTAGAAAGATTATTTTTATCTATTATACCAAGTTCAGGCCCGAAACCTCTATTAAAAGTAACACTTTGTCCAAAACCATATGGTATCATTAATATATCGGAAAAAATTATAGCAGCATCTAAATCAAATCTTTTAATGGGCTGTAAAGTTATTTTAGGTACTAGTTTTGTATTTAAACATAAATTAATAAAATTTTGATTTTTTTCTCTTATTTCTCTAAATTCTGGAAGATATCTACCTGCTTGTCTCATTAACCATATAGGTTTATATGAAATATCTTTATTAATAATGCATTTCTTTATTAGACTCATAAAATATAAGTATATAAGTTTAGTATTAGTTTAATGTCTTGTTAATAGTGTTAATTAAATTTAATTAACCTTTTTTACAATAGCTATACACAACAATTTATTAAATTTTATACTAATAAAAGATAAATTTATTTAAATTTTAATATTTATACCCATCAAATGATAACAATTATAAACATGTTTAAATTTGTTAATTAAAGAGGTTTTTTTCACTTTAATAACAATAATATTCAAATTTTTAATTAATAAGTTTATTATTAATGGTTTATAAACATATTTATACATGAGTAATCCATATCAAATTTACTTAATTTCTGACTCAACTGGAGAAACTCTGGATAGAATTTTTTTGGCTTTGAAAGCTCAATTTAAAAATTTTTCGTATGAAACCAATCATTTTTCTTTTACCAGAACAGAAAACCAGGTTCTAAAAATATTGGAAACATTAAATAGTAAAGATAAAACCATTATACTTTATACGATTGTTGATAATAGTTTATCAAAATTTCTAAGCATTGAGGCTAAAAAAAAAAACGTTCCTTGTTTTGGAGTATTGGGTGATTTAATTATAAGTTTTTCAAAACTATTAAATCAAGAAGCATCCTTTAAACCAAGTGGTCAACATGCTTTGACAGATGAATATTATAAAAGAATTGAAGCTATTCAATTTACCATGAACCATGACGATGGAAACTTATCTAATGATTTGGATAATTCAGATATAATTTTATTAGGTGTGAGCAGAACTAGTAAAACACCAACGTCGATATATTTAGCAAATAAAGGATATAAGGTATCAAATATCCCATTAGTTAATGAAAACTCAATACCAAACAATCTTAAAGATAAAAAAAATAAATTTTGTATTATAGGACTAACTGCCGACGCAGATAGATTGGTTGAAATAAGAAAAAATAGACTGAATTCTTTAAAAGAAAGCTCAAACACAAATTATATAAATCTAGAAAAAATATCTAGAGAAGTTGAATCAGCAAAAAAAACATTTCAGAAATATAGATGGCCAACCATTGATGTTAGTAGAAAATCTGTTGAGGAAACGGCAGCATCTGTAATAAAAATCTATGAAATAAGTAAAAAAAATGCCTGATATTATTTTAGCTTCAAAAAGCAAAGTTAGATTACATATACTTAATAAAAATAATGTTGTTTGCAGTGCCAAGCCATCCAATGTAGATGAGGACGAAATAAAGGTTGCAATGCTCAGGGATGGAGCCTCACCAAAGGATATATCGAAAAACCTTGCAGAAATCAAAGCAAACAAAGTCAGTCAAAATAATCTTGATAAAATAGTGATTGGAGCCGACAGCGTTATCGATTTAGAAAATGAAATTATATCTAAACCAAAAAATAGATCGGAGGCCTTAGAAATCCTTAAAAAACTAAATGGAAAAACTCATTACTTAATCAGTTCGGTTTGCATTTCAAAAAATGGCTCAATGGTATGGCATTATACAGATAGGGCAGAACTCAAAATGAAAACCTTGACAGAAGATGATTTAAAATTTTATTTATCCAAGATTGAGGATGAAAAGTTATATGCATATAATGTTTATCAAATAGAAGGAGAAGGCAAAAATTTATTCAGTAGTATAAAAGGTGATATTGATACTATAATGGGTTTACCAATAAAAAAAATCAAAGAATATCTTAATAATTTAATATGAAAAAATATTTAGTTGTAGGAAATCCCATAGAACATTCTTTATCACCAGATATTCATAATTACTGGTTCAGTAAAAATAAAATAAATGCTAGTTATGAAAAAAGACTTATTCAAACAGAAAATATTCCAGAAATTATGAGTTTGTTAAGAGATGGTAATTTAAATGGAATTAATATTACTGTGCCATATAAAAAAGACTTTGTTCAATTGGTAGATAGTCTAAGCTTAGAAGCCAAAGAGACAAACTCAGTAAATACAATATATTCTGTTGATGGAAAACTGATAGGTCATAACACTGATATAGCTGGTTTTGAACTGTCAATTAGACATTGCAAATATAACGCAAATAAAAAAAAAGTTCTGATTATAGGAGCTGGAGGTGTCGTTCCATCAATAATCGTTGCTTTAAAAAGGATGAACGTTGAAAAAATTTTTATTAAAAATAGGACTAAAAATAACGCATTAGATTTAAAAAAAAAATTTTCAGAAGTAAATCTAGTTGATTGGAACGAAACAATAGACGTAGACATGGTCATAAATGCTACTAGTATAGGTCTAAAAAAAGGGGAAAAACTGGATATTGATTTAAAAAAATTTGGAGAAAATAAATTTTTTTATGATGTTATTTATAATCCCAAAGAAACTAATTTTCTTTATGAGGCTAGAAAAATGGGCAATCTTACGGAAAATGGAAAAATGATGTTCATATATCAGGCTCACCAAGCATTTTCTGTTTGGCATAAAATATTTCCAGTAATTGATGATGAGGTTATTAGAATAGTTGAAAATGATTAGAATAGCTGTAGTTGGCAAAATAGGATCTGGAAAATCATTTGTTGCGAAATCATTTAAATTGCCTTTGTTTAATGCAGATAAAGAAGTTGCCTTAATTTATAAGAAAAATAATTTTTTTTTTAAAAAACTTAATAAGAAAATTCCTAAATTTATTAAATCATTTCCAATTGAGAAAAAAGAAGTTTTAAACTGTATATTAGCAAACAACAAAAACTTAAAAATAATAACAAAAATTATTCATCCAATTGTTAGAAAAAAAATGAGTATATTTTTAAAAAGAAATAGTAAAAAAAAAGCAATTATATTGGACATACCTTTGTATTTGGAAAATGGTATCAATAAAAAAAATGATGTAATAATTTATGTCGATGCAAACCAAAAACTTATTAATAAGAGATTAAAAAAAAGATCATATTTTAACAAAAAATTGTTGAGTAAATTTAAAAAAATACAACTTAAAAGCAATTTAAAGAAAAAAAAATCAAGCTATATAATCAATAATAATTTCAACTCGGTAATAATTAAAAGAAAGATTAAAAAATTAAAAACTAAAATATTGAAATCGAATGAGTGAGAAACAAATAATTCTAGATACTGAGACAACCGGCTTGGATATTAGAGACGGTCACAGAATAGTCGAAATAGGGTGTTTAGAAATTGAAAATTTTATACCTACTAAAAAAACTTTCCATTGTTATCTAAATCCAGAAAGAAAAGTTTCTGAACAAGCTTTCAAAGTCCACGGTTATTCTGATGATTTTTTATCTAGTCAAAAAAAATTCTTAGATATTGCAGAGGAATTTTTAAAATTTATTGAAGGAAAAAAATTAGTAATTCATAATGCTAAATTTGATATTTCTCATCTTAATAATGAATTGATGCTAGCAAATAAAAAAAAAATAGATTTTGAAAAAGTTATAGATACTCTTGAAATTGCTAAAAGCAAATTTCCAGGAGCACAAATAAGTCTAGACGCATTGTGTAAAAGATATAAAATTGATAACTCAAAAAGAATAAAACATACTGCCATAATTGACTGTGAGTTACTCTGCAAAGTATATGTAAACCTTTTAGATCAAAAAGAACCCATCCTTAACTTTGAAAGTTTCGATAATTCTCAAATTTCAGACAATAAAATTAGCCATTCATATTGTAAAAAAGTAATAAAACCCTCTGAACAGGAAATTGAAAATCATAAATTGTTCTTAAAAACAAACTTAAAAAAAAATTATTTTTAGTTAAATTTGTCGTTGAATAATTTATTAAAATCAACTTTTTTATCAAACTTTACGTTTGAATATCCAGAGTCATTTAATAAATTTAAAAGTATCTTTTCAAGTTTTGGATAAATATCATTTTGAATATCACATAAGATGATTTTCTGAAGATCTTTTTTTTCTTTTACACTTTCTTCAATTTTTACAATAGATGCATAAACAATTTCAAAATAAGATTTTTTGTCTGCTTGTGTTTTATTTTGAAATTTTAGACTTGTATTAACTTCTATAAGTTTATTTTTAAGCGGCTTAGAGCTTATATCTATATCCAATTCGTATTTATTAATATTATTTTTTGTAGATAAATAACTTTCCACGTCTGGTGTTTCACTGGACATGTCCTTTACAAAGTTTGATAATATTTTATATTTTTCACTCATTTATTTATTCTCATCTATATCTTCGGACTCGCCCTCAATTAAATCTTCCTTATCATATTTTTTACCAGAATGTTTATTTTTAAATTTCTTAAATAATAAATAACGAGTAGGTGGAAATATTATTAAGAATCCCACCAAGTCTGTTGCAAAGCCTGGTATTATTAGCAGCAGCGCAGCAAATGCTAAAGCAGCGCCTGATATAATTTCATAGATTGGTAGTTCGTTTTTAACCATTTGTGACATCGCTGATCTAAGCGTGTTAAAACCTTCATACCTTGCATAAAGAACCCCTACAAATGCAGTGATGAAAATTAGGGATATAGTATTGAAAGCACCAATTTTACCTCCTATCTCAATAAAAAGGTAGATCTCAACAATAGGAATTAGGATAATTGATAATAATATAGCGTTCATTTGTCTTTAGTCTAATTTGCTGGTTGAAATTAAGCAACATAGTAAATATTATTCAAATATGAGTTATAGTTTTGAATACATTGATATCATACTTTTAGCAATGATTGCTGGATTTATATTTTTACGGTTGAGAGGAATTTTAGGAAAAAAATCTGGCTATGAAGATGAAATGGCATCAAGCTTTCCGCATGACTTTTCAAAAGAACCACTTCAAAAAAATCAAAAAAATATGGAATTTGACGACGAAGCTAAAAATAACTTTATTAAAGGGGCAAAGATTGCTTATGAAAATATAGTCGTTAGTTTTTCATCAGGTAATCTTAGCGGTGTAAAACAAATATTAAGCAAAAAAGTTTACGATCAATTTGAGAATGCTATTAAAGACATGAAAACGAACGGTCAAATTTCTGAGACAACTTTTATAGGAATTAACTCAGCTGAAATTAAAAAACATGAAAATAAGAAAGGTTTCCTGGAAGTCACCGTTGATTTTGCAAGTGAAATTATTTCATGTATTAAAGATAAAGATGATAAAATAATATCTGGTGATCCAAAAAAAAGTTAAAAAGGTTTATGATACATGGATATTTTCAAAGGAAATTTCTTCAAACAATCCAAATTGGCTTTTAATTGGAACTGAGAGTTGATTGAGCAATATAAGCGATAAAGATAAAAAGGATTGGAATAATTTCATAAATAGTAAAAATAAATTGGAAAACAAAGACAAAGCTTTTTATATCCATAATAACACCCAATCTAAAATGTCCATTGACCTTCACGGTTATACTTTAGACCAAGCAAATAACAAAGTAAGAGAATTAATATTAAACTGTTTCGAGAAAGGAATTAGAAATATTAATATAATTACTGGCAAAGGGAATAGATCCAGCAATCAAAAGGATCCCTATCAATCAAAAGATTTATCCATTTTAAAATATGCTGTTCCTGATTACATCACAAACAATTCTGATTTAATGGATAAAATCTTAAAAATTGATCAAGAAACAGTAAATGAAGCAAGTAGTGGGAGTTTTAATATATTGTTAAAAAAAAAATAATTATAAAATAAACTTTGAAAGATCAGTATCTTTAACTAATTCTCCCAAATTTTCCTTGATGTATTTTGAGTCTACCACTATTTTTTCTCCAGATCGGTCTGTAGCTGTAAAACTTATTTCATCTAAAACTCTCTCAATAATAGTATGAAGCCTTCTAGCACCTATGTTTTCAACCGTAGAATTCACCTCAGTTGCTATATTTGCTATTGCATCAATACCATCGTCAGAAAACTCTAAATCAACATTTTCAGTTTTTAATAAAGCTTTATATTGCTTAATTAAACTATTGTCTGGTTCTCTTAAAATTTTTTTAAAGTCATCACTTGTTAAAGCTTCAAGCTCAACTCTAATTGGCAGTCTACCTTGTAGCTCTGGAAGCAGATCGGATGGCTTTGCCAATTGGAATGCCCCTGATGCAATAAATAATATATGATCAGTTTTAATTGGTCCATATTTTGTACTTACAGTTGTACCTTCTATCAAAGGTAATAAGTCTCTTTGAACACCTTCCCTAGAAACATCACCACCTACACGATCAGTTCTTGCAGAAATTTTGTCTATTTCATCCAAAAAAACTATTCCATTGTTTTCTGTTGAATTTTTTGCAGATTTTATAATTTTATCTTGCTCTATAAGTTTATCTGACTCCTCGTTAATTAAAATTTCATGAGACTCTTTAACTGTCATTTTCTTTTTCTTTTGCTGTTTACCCATTCCTTTACCAAGCATCTCTCCAATATTTATCATACCAACGTTAGCTCCAGGCATTCCTGGAATTTCAAATGATGGCATAGATGAATTATTCTCGTTTACAGCAATCTCTATTTCATTATCGTCCAGATCACCATTTCTAAGTCTTTTCCTAAAACTTTCTCTAGTTGCAACACTTGCTTTATTCCCCACAATTGCATCTAAAACTTTTTCTTCCGCTTGCTTTTGTGCTTGAGCATAAACTTCTTTTCTTTTTTTAACTTTTTCCATAGCAATGGCGATTTCTAATAAATCCCTAACAATTTGCTCAACGTCTCTCCCTACATATCCAACTTCTGTAAATCTTGTAGCCTCAACTTTTACAAAAGGAGCTTCAGCAAGCTTAGATAATCTTCTTGAAATTTCAGTTTTTCCAACACCTGTTGGTCCAATCATAAGAATATTTTTAGGCAGCACTTCATCTTTCATATCGCCTTTAAGAGCTTGTCTTCTCCATCTATTTCTAAGTGCAATGGCAACAGCACGCTTAGCCATATTTTGCCCAATAACAAATCTATCTAATTCTGATACTATTTCTCTTGGTGAAAGAGAGCTAATATAAGTCTCATTATCTTTTTTTTCGTCTTTTGGGACTAGGGGTGTTACGTTTGATTTTTCCATTATATTTTTTCCACAGTAATATTATTGTTTGTAAAAACACAAATTTCAGATGCAACTTTAATAGCCTTTTTTGCAATTTCCTCAGCTGATAAATCAGTATCCATTAATACTTTAGCCGAAGCTAATGCATAGTTTCCTCCAGATCCAATCCCAATTACATCACCTTCTGGCTCTAGAACGTCTCCAGTTCCAGATATTATAAAACTTTTTTCTTTATCCCCAATTGCCATTAAAGCCTCAAGTCTTCTTAAATACTTGTCTGTTCTCCAATCTTTTGCAAGTTCTACAGCAGCTCTTGTTAAATTCCCTGCATGCTTTTCTAATTTCGACTCTAATCTTTCAAATAATGTTAATGCATCCGCAGTTGATCCTGCAAATCCAGCGATCACATTTCTTTTCTCAATTTTTCTAACTTTATTAGCAGTACTTTTGATGACAGTATTTCCCATACTAACCTGCCCATCGCTAGCAACTACAACGTCTTTATTTTTTCTTACTAATACAATTGTCGTCATACATGTTAGATGGACATTAATTTCTATAATTCAAGCTATTGATTACTTTTATTGATATAAGCAAATAATGAATATATACGTATTAAAATAATGAAGAGAAAAGCTGATATTACCAGAAAAACAAAAGAAACATCAATCAAGGTTGAACTAAATATTGATGGAAAAGGTCAATACAAAATTGACACAGGAATTGGTTTTCTTGATCATATGTTAGAGCAATTATCTAAACATTCTTCAATAGATCTAAAAGTTAAAGCCAAAGGCGATACTCATATTGATTTACATCACACAACCGAAGATACTGGCATTGCTATTGGTGAATGTTTGAAAAAAGCATCAAAAAATTTTGTTGGAATAAAAAGATACGCACATGCACTTTTACCTATGGATGAAACACTAACTAGAGTAGCGTTAGATGTATCTAATAGGCCATATTTAATATGGAATGTAAAATTAAAAGTAGAAAAATTAGGTGAAATGGATACTGAGTTATTCAAGGAATGGTTCCAAGCTTTTGCACAATCTGCCGGGATTACTCTTCACGTAGAAAATATTTATGGTGACAATAGTCACCATATTATCGAATCTTGTTATAAAGGACTTGCTAGATCACTAAGAGCAGCGCTTGAATTAGATCCAAAAAATAAAAACACAGTGCCCTCTACAAAAGGTTCTTTATAAAAAAAGAATTAATGAAAGTCACAATCGTTGATTATAGCTCAGGCAATATTAGCTCTGTAGTAAACTCATTTAAAGAGGTTGCGCAAAACAAAGCAATAATAGAAGTAACCTCAGATTTAAATAAAATTAAATCCTCAGATAAAATTGTTCTACCCGGACAAGGTTCATTTAAAAGTTGTGTAGATGCATTGAACAAAATCAGCGGTTTAAATGACGCTTTAAATGAATTTGTATTAGTAAATAAAAAACCACTTCTGGGCATTTGTGTTGGTTTACAAATGTTTGCAGATGTTGGTTATGAAGAAACAGAAACAAAAGGACTAGGATGGATTTCAGGCAAAGTCTCAAAAATAGATAATCAGAATGGTAAATTTAAACTTCCTCACATAGGCTGGAACCAAATAAATATCCTCAAAGATAGTAAAATTTTAAAAGAAGTAGAAAATAATTCACATATGTACTTTGTTCATAGTTATGAATTCATACCTCTAGATAATAACGTTATTTCAGCTAACACTGATTATTCAACAAAAGTTGTTTGCTCAGTAGAGAAAGAAAATATATTTGGAACACAATTTCACCCAGAAAAAAGTGATAAATTAGGATTACAAGTTATCAAAAATTTTATAAATTTATAACTATGAATTGGTTAATTAGACAAATTGCTAGAGTTACGCTTATTGGAAAACTTGTTGAAAAATTGGGCCCTAAAGTTCCAATAATATTTATTTTTTTAGCTTTAATTTTTGCAGCATTTTATATTCCTTATGAATATGAAAATTTTTTAGAATTCAAACAAAAATATCCTGATAACAATATTGGATTAATTTTAAATCTACTCAGACCTGTAATAATAAATATTATATTAATAATATTTGTAGCATCTGCATTTAGCGCTGAAAGAGAAAGAAAAAAAAGAATAGAATTAGAAGAAGCAGAAAGAAAGAGGAAAGAGGCTGAAACTATTGCAATGAAACAAGAGGCAATGAGAAAATTAGAAGAGTTAAAAAAAAATCCTGTAGGAAAAACTGCCGGAGCAGTTATTAATAAAAAAAGCATTGGAACATTAGGGGGCGCAGCTATCGGTGCTACATTAGGCGGATCTTTAGGTATTGCTGGAAAGTTTTTAGGAGCAATGGTGTTTATTAATGGTGCGTGGGTTTTAGCGCCAGTTGGAGGCATCTTAGGATATTTTGCTGCGAAAAAGTTAGCTAAAAAAAAAGAACAACAAAACGAGAGAGAAAAAATTAAACAATATGGTGAAAAAATCAATCAAGAAACAAGGAGTAAAAATAAATGATTGAGGTCTTAATTTTAATGGAATTGTCGTTTTTAACTTACAAATTATTATCTTATTAGATTAATATGAACTCTGTTACTCAATTTGATCTAGGTACAGAAATTCCTAAAAACTTTTATGAGTCCAAAAAATTTATTCAACTAAGAGAAAATCTTGAGAAGACAAAACAATCTTATTTTCTAACTGGTAAAGCTGGAACCGGCAAGTCGACTTTTGTAGAGTATTTTAGATTAAACACAAAAAAAAACATAATTATACTTGCATATACTGGAATTGTTGCAATTAAATGCAGGGGATCAACCATTAACCGCTTTTTTGAGTTCCCTCCAAGAGTATTAAAAGGTACAGATTGTAAAATCCTTAGAAAGCAAAATCTTTTGAAATCTTTGGATACACTCATAATAGATGAAATATCCATGGTAAAACCAAATATGTTAGATGCGATCGATAAATCATTAAAAGTAAATCGAGAAAATGACTTACCATTTGGTGGTGTGCAAATGTTATTTGTTGGCGATGTATTCCAACTACCACCCATAGCAAAAGAAAAAGAAAAAACACTATTAGAAAATATGTATCCCGATGGTAATTTTTTTTTTAACTCAAAGTGGTACAAAATATTAAATCCAAAAGTAGAGGAATTTAAAGAAATTTATAGGCAAAAAGATTCTATTTTTATTCAAAAACTAGAAAATATAAGAAGAAATCAAATAACCCAAGAAGTTTTAGATTTTTTTAATAGAAGAGTTTTTAAAAATAAAAAAAAAATTAATGATAAGTCGAACGATTATCAGGAAAGATTAAAGAAACTTCATATTAAATATCCATTAATTTTTAAAAAATGGAAAGATGAAGATGGAATAAATCTTAAGGAACCTAAAAATGAAATTCTAGCAAAACATCCAAATCACGGTAGACGTTGGTCTAATGAAGAGGACAAAACTCTAAAAAATTTTATCAAAATTCAAAAATGTGTTTATGAAATTTCTTCTATTTTAAAAAGAAAACCTTCAGCTATTCGTGGAAGAATTTTACAAATTGTGGATGAGAATTTAATGGATTTATCTACAAGTGGATTAATTTTACTAACCCCAAATAATAGAAAAGTTTTTCAGGTTAATCATGAAAAACTTGAAAATTTAGATTCTACAGAATTTTCTTTTATTGGAAAAGTATCTGGAAAATTTAAGCTAGAAGACATGATGTCAGAAAAGATTCTCAAACTTAGAGTTGGTGCACAGATAATGTTAACAAAAAATGATCCAAGTGGAAGATGGGTTAATGGTACAATGGGTACAGTTTCTAAACTAGAAAAAGATGAAATATATGTAAAAGTTGGAAAGAATGTTTTTCAAGTTGAAAAAGCGAAATGGGAAAAGTATGACTATTCAATTAAGGGTAAAAAATTTGAACCCAAAGTCATAGGCTCATTTGAACAATACCCCATTAGATTAGCATGGGCTGCAACTATACATAAATGTCAAGGACAGACTTTTGAAAAAGCTATTGTAGATCTAGATACAGGAGCATTTAGTCATGGAATGACATATGTTGCTCTAAGTAGAGTAAAATCGATTGAAGGTTTACATTTAATGAGACCAATTAGATTTAGTGATATTCAGTTTGATGATAGAATATATAATTTCCAAAAAACAAGAGAGTTATTTTACACATAAATTTATGAAAATTTTTCCAGCAATAGATATAAAAGATGGAAAGTGTGTAAGGTTAGTTAAAGGAGATTTTAATAATAAAACTGAGTACGAAATATCTCCAATCGAACAAGCCAGTAAATATAAAGATCATGGCTTTAAGAATTTACATATTGTTGATCTCGATGGAGCTTTAACTGGTGAAACAGTAAATTTAGATATTATTCAAGATATAGTTGGTAAATTTAATTTAAAGATTGAGGTAGGTGGTGGTATCAGAAATCCTGAAAGTATTCAAAAATATATTGATGTTGGAGTTGAGAAAGTAATTTTAGGAAGTGCTGCTATTAAAGATAAGAATTTTTTAAAAGAAACATGTGAAAAATTTCCAAATAAAATTGCTTTAGGTTTGGATGCTAAAGATGGTTATCTGTCGGTATCTGGATGGACAGAAAAATCTAATCAATTGACTTTAGATTATTTAAAAGAAGTTAATGATTATGGAGTTAGTAGATTGATTTATACTGATATTAATAAAGATGGCATGAAACAAAGTCCAAATTTCGATGGAACAGCAAAGGTTGCTGAGATATCAAATTGTCCTGTGATTATATCTGGTGGAGTTTCATCAATAGATGATATTAAAACAGCGAAGAATTTAAAAAATGTTGAAGGTATAATAGTTGGTAAAGCTATTTATGATGGTGAAATTAAATTAGAAGACCTTGTGAAAGAAGATGCTTAAAAATAGAATAATTCCTTGTTTAGATGTAAAGAACGGTCGTGTTGTTAAGGGTATCAACTTTGTTGATTTAAAAGATGCAGGAGATCCTGTTGAACAAGCAAAAATTTATAGCGATGGTGGTGCTGATGAAATTTGTTTTTTAGATATAACAGCCTCAAATGAAAATAGAGATACTATTTATGACGTTGTAGAAAAAACCTCAAAGAAATGTTTTGTCCCTTTAACAGTGGGCGGGGGAGTAAGAAGTGTTGAAGATATAAGTAAACTACTTAACTGTGGCGCTGATAAAGTTTCAATAAACACAGCTGCGGTAAATGATAAGCAGGTTGTTATTAATAGCTCAAAAAAATTTGGTTCTCAATGTATCGTTGTTGCAATAGATGCAAAAAAAAATGGAGATGTATGGGAGATTTATACTCATGGTGGAAGAAATAAAACTGGTATAGATGCAGTAAAATTTGCAAAAGAAATGGAAAGAAGTGGTGCGGGGGAATTACTCGTAACATCAATGGATAGAGATGGTACACAGGTCGGATATGATATTGATCTAATGTCCAAGATTACATCTGCTGTAAATATTCCTGTTATTGCTTCTGGTGGGGTAGGTACTTTAGATCATTTAGTAGATGGTATTAAATTAGGCAATGCGAGTGCTGTGCTAGCAGCTTCAATCTTTCATTACGGCAAATATTCAGTAAAACAGGCAAAGGAATATTTGGATTCAAAGGGAATTCCAGTTAGAATTTAGTATGCTCAAAACCTTAGAAAACTTAATATCAACAATAAGACAAAAAAAAACATCACCAGATGAAAAATCTTATACTTCAAAATTATTAAGAGATAAAAATTTAAGTGTTGAAAAAGTAAAAGAGGAAATAGCTGAATTAATTGAGGCAGTTGAAAATAATTCTAATACAGTTCACGAAGCAGCTGATGTCCTTTACCATTTATTAGTCTACCTCGAAGGAAATGGCGTTCGAATTGAGGATATAATGTTAGAATTAGATAAAAGACGAAAATAAAGAGTCTTAAAAAGTCTAAATTAGTGCTAGCCTTTACGGATTAAAAAATCCTTATGAGCCATAAATTTTATAAACCAGCAAGGGCAAGACTTCATAGAAGTGAATTAGCAGTTCCAGGCTCATCGCCAAAAATGTTTGAGAAAGCATTAAATTCTGAAGCTGATGTTGTTTTTCTAGATTTGGAGGATGCAGTATCTCCAAATGACAAAGTAACAGCAAGAATGAATACCATTAAAGCGTTAAATGAAATGAATTGGAGAGAAAAAGGCAAAACTATTTCGGTAAGAATTAATAGTTTGGACACTCATTATATGTATAGTGATTTAGTTGAAATAGTTGAACAAGCTGGAAACAATGTTGATACAATATTAGTACCAAAGGCAGGAACTGCAAGTGATGTCTATATGGTGGATTGTTTATTAACACAAATTGAAACTAATAAAAAAATACAGAATAAAATTGGAATTGAATGCTTAATTGAAACAGCATTAGGTATGGCAAATATAAAAGAGATTGCTCAATCAAGTTCTAGATTAGAAGCTTTACATTTTGGTGTAGCAGATTACGCAGCAAGCTTAAGAGCTAGAACGGTTGTTATTGGAGGATTAAATCCTGACTACCCAGGAGATCAATGGCATCACGGTTTATCAGAGTTAGTAGTCACTTGTAGGGCCTATGGATTAAGAGCAATAGATGGACCATTTGGTGATTTTAATGACCCGGATGCTTACATAGAAACTGCAAAAAGAGGAGCAGCAATTGGCATTGAAGGTAAATGGGCTATTCATCCTTCACAGATTGAACTTGCTAATAAAGTATTTACACCACCAGAGTCAGAAGTTGCCAAAGCAAAAAGAATAATAGAGGAACTTGATAAAGCGGCAAAAGAGGGAAAAGGTGCGGCCCAACTTGACGGCAGAATGATTGATGCAGCCTCAGCTCGAATGGCTGAAAATATTGTCAACATAGATAAATTAATACATAATAAGTAAAGTATGGACATTCACGAATATCAAGCAAAAAAAATCTTATCAAGTTTTGGAGTAACGATTCCTAGAGGAGGTATTGTTTACAGTCCAGAGAATGCAGAAAACAAAGCTAGAGAAATCGGTGGATCTAAATGGGTTGCTAAAGCTCAAATACATTCAGGCGCAAGAGGAAAAGCAGGTGGTATAATTGTATGTAACTCACCATTAGAAGTAGCACAAGCAACAGATAAATTACTTGGAAAAAAATTAGTTACTAATCAAACAGGACCTGAGGGAAAAATAGTAAATAGAATTTATATAGAAGAAGCAACTGATATTGAAAAAGAATTATACTTAGGTTTAGTTTTTGATAGAAGTTCAGAAAGTATCATGATTGTTGCTTCAACAGAGGGAGGCATGAGTGTCGAGGAAATTTCAAAGGAAAAACCAGAAACTATAATAAGATCTAAAATAGAAGTTGCCGTCGGTATACAAAATTTTCAAGCTAGAGAGCTCGCGTTTGGTCTTGGCATTGAGCCAGCTTTAATTCCACGTGTGTCGGATACAATAGTCGGATGCTACAAAGCTTTTAGTGAGCTTGATGCAACTATGGTTGAAGTAAACCCGTTAGTAATTTCAAAACAAAAACAAATACTAGCATTAGACTGTAAAATGAGTTTCGATAACAACGCAATGTTCAGGCGTAGCCAGGTTTCTGAATTAAGAGATAAAACTCAAGAGGAAACAAAAGAAGTTTACGCATCGGACAGAGGTTTAAACTATGTAAGTTTAGATGGAAATATTGGAAATATCATTAATGGTGCGGGTCTTGCAATGGCTTCTATGGATATGATTAAGCTAGCTGGTGGATCTCCTGCTAATTTTTTAGATGTTGGTGGAGGAGCAACCCCTGAAAAAATTGTAAAAGCTTTTAGATTAATAACAATGGATGACAAAGTAAGAGTAATTTTAGTAAATATTTTTGCGGGTATAAATAGGTGTGACTGGGTAGCAGAAGGAATTGTTCAAGCTCTACAAAAAATCGAGGTAAAGGTTCCCTTAGTAATAAGATTAGCTGGTACAAACGTTGAAAAGGGAAACGAAATACTTAAAAAAAGTAAAATTAAATATATAGAGGCGAACACTTTAGAAGATGCTGCAAATAAAGCAGTTAAAGCTTTAGGTTAATAATTTATGGCTGTTATAATTGACAAAAGTACAAAAATAATCATCCAAGGTTTCACTGGTAAAATGGGAACCTTTCATGCAGATGAAATGATGAAATATGGATCAAATGTTGTCGGTGGTGTAACTCCTGGCAAAGGTGGAACTAAACATTTAGATCGTCCAGTATTTAATACTGTAAAAGAAGCAGTTAAGGAAACAGGTGCAACCGCATCAATACTATTTGTACCACCTGCATTTGCAGCAGATAGTGCTATGGAGGCAGCAGACGCAGGAATTAAAACCTGTGTTGCAATTGTTGATGGAATTCCTTCACATGACATGATTAAAATTAAAAGGTATATGAGAAGATATACCAAAAGTGGTAAGATGACTCTTGTCGGACCAAATTGTGCAGGTATAATCAGTCCTGGTAAATCTATGTTAGGAATAATGCCTGGTCATATTTATAAAGAAGGAAGAATTGGTATTATAAGTAGGTCAGGAACCTTAGGTTATGAAGCAGCTCAGCAATTAAAAAATTTAAATATAGGAGTTTCTACAAGTGTAGGAATTGGAGGAGATCCAATTAATGGCAGCTCTTTCAGAGATATTATTGAGAAATTTGAGGCAGATAGTGAGACCGATGCAATTTTAATGATAGGGGAAATTGGAGGTCCACAAGAAGTAGCAGCAGGTCACTTTGCAAAAGAAAATATGAAAAAACCTGTTATCGCTTATATTGCTGGATTGACCGCTCCTAAAGGTAGAGTGATGGGACATGCTGGTGCAATTGTTTCAGCATATGGTGAAAGTGCAGTTGAAAAAGTTGAACTTCTTAAAGAATGTGGGGTAACAATTTCAAAAAATCCATCTGTAATGGGTGATACTGTAAAGAAAGTATTAGGTAAAAGCTGATTATAAATGAGTAAAATAAAATTTGTTTTTTTATTAATATTAGGTTTTATTATTTATAAGGGATTTGTAGCGATTAAAAATTTTGAAGTTGGAATAGATAAAGAAGTAGCCCAGATAGAAAAAATGGGATTTGAAAAGGAAGATAAAGTCATTGGATTAATGATGTATCTTGGTGATCCTGACGATTTACAGTTGATTGAACATTTGCTTGTTGAAAGCAAAGTTAAATGTTTTGAGATGAAAGAAATAGCAGAGGCAAATTCAAATGCGTACTACGAATGTGCTAAATTGGAGGCCGTAGTTAGAGAGGGAAAAATCATTAGAATAATAGAGGAAATCGAGGTCCTGTAATGAGTTATGATGAAAATAACATTTTTGCAAAAATTTTAAGAGGGGAAATTCCTTGTAAAAAAATTTACGAGGATGAATTTATTTTATCTTTTCATGATATAAATCCTCAAAAAAAAATTCATGCTCTTGTAATACCAAAAGGAAAATACATAGATTTGGATGATTTTACTAGTAAAGCATCAAAAGATGAAATCGTTGGACTTTTAAAAGGTATTTCAAATGTTGCTGAAAAACTAGGTGTGTCGATAAATAAAGGCAAGGGATATAGAACATTAGCAAACATTAATGAACACGGAGGTCAAGAAGTACCTCATTTACATTTTCATATTTTTGGGGGTGAAAAAGTTGGGAGAATGGTTGAGTGATAGAAAAAATTGATAGATACTATTTAGAAATTACGTCAATTGATAAACTTAAAGATAAACAAAAGCCAATTGATGATTTAAAAATAGATTTATTAAAATCCGAAAATTTTGAATTGAATAAATTTTTCTACAAACAAATTGGTAAAAAACATCAATGGGTTGATAGATTGGTATGGAGCGACGCAACTTGGCAAAAATACACAGCAAATAAAAATTTAAAAACTTACGTATTGAAAGAAAATAATAATTTGATTGGTTATTTTGAGTTGATATATAACAAGGAGGCTTTTGATTGTGAAATAGCATACTTTGGAATTCTTGAAGAATTTTTTTCCAAAGGGTATGGAGGATACTTATTATCAGAAGCTATCAAGCTTGGTTTTCAGTCTGATGTTAAAAGAGTTTGGGTTCATACTTGTTCTCTAGACCACCCAAATGCAATACTAAATTACAAGTCAAGAGGTATGCAAGTTTTTAAAAACGAAATCCTTAAGAGGCAGGCTATCTAATTAATCGAAGGTAATCTGAACTGATCTTTCTCAAGTTGAGAATTTATTTTTATATCAAAAAGATATGTAATGACTAAATTTTGATATATATCAATATTTTGCCAACCAATAAGATTTAAAGTTTTTCTATCGAAAAAAATATTAATTGTATGTTCATTTTCTTCAAATTTAAATCTATAAAGTTTGTTATCAACCAAGTCCATATTTGCTTTCTCAATTTTTGAAATAAGAAAATCTTTATCCAATATTAGATTTAGGGCGGTTTTTTCAATTGGATAAATATAATACTGATCTATTTGTTGGTTTTTTATTACAAGGTCTTTTCCATTGGATATCAAAAGTTTTTTATTAAAATTATCATATAAACAATAAATTTTTTTTGGATATTCTACAACACAATTACCTTTCTCTATTTTTTCATTAATATTTTGTTTAAATGAGAAAGAAATATTTTCAATTTTTTTAAAGTGATTTATTATATTTTCAATTTCGGACGCGTTTAGATTTACACAAAAAAAAAAAATACTTAAAAAGACTACGCTTAATTGTTTCATGACTTTAAAACATCCCTTTTTCCCACATGATTTGCCTTGCTTACTATTCCATTATCTTCCATCATATCAATAATTCTTGCAGCTCTATTATACCCAATTTGTAATTTTCGTTGCAAAAAAGAAGTTGAAGCTTTTCCTTCAGACTTAATTATACCAACAGCTGCCTCATATAATTCATCCTTATTATCATTTGACAATGAAGTTCCTTCATCTCGTTCATCAGCAAAGCTAAGTATCTCATCGACATAATCAGGTTCTGCCTGAGACCTTATGTAATTATTAACTTTATCAATTTCATTCTCAGAAACATATGGGGCATGTATCCTTACTATTCGATTAGCTGAAGACATATAAAGCATATCCCCTTTTCCTAACAGTTGTTCAGCGCCTTGTTCACCTAAGATTGTTCTACTATCAATTTTTGATGTTACCTGAAAAGATATTCTTGTTGGAAAGTTAGCTTTGATAGTTCCAGTAATTACATCAACACTTGGTCTTTGGGTAGCCATAATAATATGAATGCCAGCAGCTCTTGCCATTTGCGATAACTTTTGAATATAATTTTCTATCTCCTTCCCAGCAACTAACATTAAATCAGACATTTCATCAACAATTACAACTATGTAAGGCATTGAATGAGTATGTTTAGAATTATATCCATCAATATTTTTAACTCCTTCTCTTGTCATAAGCTTGTATCTACTTTCCATCTCTTTAACTACCCAGCCAAGTACAGAAGCAGCTTTTTTTGCCTCAGTTATTACGGGACAAAGTAAATGTGGTATACCTTCGTAAGTTGATAGTTCTAACATTTTCGGATCTATTAGAATAAATTTACATTTATCAGGCGAGTGTTTATACAAAAGAGATAGAATAATTGTATTAATGCAAACAGATTTTCCTGAACCAGTTGTTCCTGCAATTAATAAATGAGGCATTGACGATAGATCACCAGTAATTGGAATGCCCGATATACTTTTGCCTAAAGCAATTGGTAATTTAATATCTTTATTTTTAAAATTTGAAGACGAGATTATTTCGCTTAGGTATACATTTTCTCTAAAAGTATTTGGAAGTTCAATCCCTATAGTATTTTGGCCTGGAATTGTAGATATTCTTGCAGACTCTGAGCTAGTATTTCTAGCTATGTCCTCTGAAAGATTAATCACTTTTGAAACTTTTACGCCAGCCGCTGGTTCAAATTCATTTAATGTTACAACTGGTCCATTACTTACTTTTTTTATTTTTCCTTCGACACCAAAATCTAAAAGAATTTTTTCTAATGATTCTGAATTATAATTTAGATCACTATTTTTCTTTGATCTTTCATCTTTGGATGCGGTGTTCAAAATTTCAATTTTAGGAGTCTTATATTTCATTTTGAGATCTTTATTTGTATTTATCTTTTGATCAAAAGAAAAATTTTCTTGAATTTGTTCATCCATTTTTAGTTTTTTTGAATTAATAACTTCTGAGTTTTCAAATTGATTTTCAGTTATTTTATCGCTTACATTTCTAGTTCTTATTTTTTTTATAAAACTAATTAAACCCATGGGACTAAAATTAATACTCTTCAAAAAAAGTAAAGAGGTTATCAAAATTAAAATATAATATGATATTTGTTGATTTGCTAAGATAAGATTTTCTAAAAAAGTTTGAGTTAGGATATTTCCGACGAAACCACCATTACCATTAACAGGTAACCAAAATGAATTGAGGTAAAAAATACCCAAAAAAACTGTTCCAAAGATAATATATAAGATTGTATAAAAAAAATTTTCTAGAATAATTACTAATCTTTTTTTTATTACAACATTTATCCCTGTAATAAATAAGGTGATTGAGAATAAAAATGAAACTAGTCCCATGGTTTGAAAAAGAAAGTCAGATACAACACTTCCTCGGAATCCAAAGATATTATTTATTTCATTATTGTTTGAAAATACAAAATTTGGGTCCTCAGCAGAGTAAGTAAAAAGTGCCAAGAGAACAAATATACTTAAAAATGTTAAAATGATACCTATTAATTGAACAAGCCTATCTAACAAAAAATTTGATATATTTTGTATTAATGGTTTAATATTCATAAAAAAATATAGAATCCAATTTATCACTTTGTATCATTTAATAATTGTTGTTAAAATTATTTTTTTATGAAAATAAGTATAATTGGAAATAGTCTCACAGGCCTAATTCTTGCTAAAGCTTTAGCAAATAAAAATATAAACTTTGAAATATTTTATAAGGCTAAAACTCAAAATCTTAAATCAAATAGAACTATAGCGATTACAAATAAAAATATGGCTTTTCTAAAGACAGATATTCTTTCAATACCTCAAAAACTTATGAATTCAGTAAACGAAATTGGAATTTTAACGGAAAATAATCTTATAAAAGAAGTTTTAAATTTTGATAATCAAAAGAATCTATTTTATCTAATACGAAATCACGAACTAATTAAAATTTTAAAAAAAAGTTTAAATAAAAACAAATTTACTAAAATTAAAAATAAAAAGTTTTACGAAAAAATGTTTAGAAGTAATAAAAATCAACTAATTATTAATTGTGAAAGAAATAATTTTTATAACAATAATTTTTTTAATCAAAAGTTCACTAAAGATTATAAAAGCATCGCGTATACCTCAATCATAAAACATAAATCTATTCAAAATAATAAAGCAAGACAAATATTTACAAATTATGGTCCATTGGCTTTTTTACCTTTATCCAAAACCAAGACCTCAATAGTTTTTTCTATTCGAAAAAGAAAAAAAGAACTTGTAGATGAAAATATAAAAAGTTTAATTAAAAATTATAATAAATATTATGATATTATAAATTTTTCTAAGTTTGAAATAGCAGAATTAAAATTCGAAGCAGCAAGATATTATTTTCATAATAATATATTATTATTTGGTGATGCACTTCATCAAATCCACCCGTTAGCAGGCCAGGGATTTAATATGACTTTAAGAGATTTAAAAATATTAGTAAATGAATTAGTCAAGTCAAAAAATCTTGGTCTTCCATTCAATAAAAATTTACTCATTAATTTTCAAAATAAAACAAGACCTTACAATTTACTTTATTCTAATGGAATAAACCTAATTGAGAGTTTTTTTAAATTTGATACAAACTTTAACAATAAATTTTCAAGTTCTATTCCAGCATTAATTAACAAAAATAAAAGGTTAAAAGATTTTTTTATTAATTTTGCTGATAATGGATTAAGAAATGTTTAGTTACTGCAAAGTATTATTACCAAACTCATCTAATAAATAAGTCTTAAGTATATTTTCTAATTTTGATTTCCTATCATTTATACTTAAACTCTCTAACAAAGTTTGCTTTTCTTCCAAAGAAATTGGAGATGCCATAGATAAAGTATTTACAGTATTATACATGTCTTGCTTTTTAAGTTCAGACCAATTAATTGCGTAACCCTTCTTATCAAAAATACTTTTTAGATCCTTTAAAATTACTTCCAGATTTGAAAAATTAACTTTTTCTTTAATATCATTGGAGTCTGATGAATATTTTTTATAATTTACCTCACAAACCCTGTAAAGTTTATCCGTTGATATTTCATTTAATATTTGAAATCGACTCAACCCATTTAATACAATTAGATATCTACCATCCTCTGTCTCATTAAAACTTGTTATCCTTCCAAGACATCCTACGTTATATAAATCTGGTTTTTTTAAATCTCCAGTTTTTTTTGGCTGAACCATTCCAATCAGTCTGTGTGATTTCATTGAGTCATCAATCATTTGAATGTATCTAGGTTCAAATATATTTAAAGGGACCGTTGTTTCAGGAAAAATAATAAAATTTGACAGTGGAAAGACTGGTATTTCCGAGGGCAGATTAATTTTGTTTTTCATAATTCTACAAATTATATTAATCAAATATTATTAGTAAATGATAATTAGGTAGCACTTAAATTATATTAATTTTATATAAGTTGTTGCAATTAAAAAAATCACTTATTATAATTATTTAATAAAAGCGGGCGTAGCTCAGTGGTAGAGCGTCTCGTTGCCAACGAGAAGGTCGTGGGTTCAAGTCCCATTGCCCGCTCCAGATTTAGGAAATTTATGGACGATTTAGCCAGTAAAAAATGTGTTCCCTGCGAGGGAGGAATACCAGCATTTGATGTGAGTGAAATTCATAAATATTTAAAAAAAGTTGACGGTTGGGATGTTAAAGAGGATGAAAAAAAAAATTTTTACTTATTTAAAGAATTTAAATTTGAAAATTTTTTAGAAAGCCAATCTTTTGTAAATAAAGTTGGAGAAATATCAGAAAAAGAGGGTCATCATCCAGATATAGCTTTTGGATGGGGGTATGCAAAAATTAAAATATTTACTCATGCCATACAAGGATTAGCAGAAAGTGATTTCATATTAGCAGCGAAGGTCGACAAAATCAGCTAGTGATTAAAATGACGTGATTTTGAAAAGACCAGAATAGTTCCAGTTTCATTAGCATATCTTATAATCTCTTTATCTCTAACCGAGCCAGATGGTTGTATTACAGCGGTCACACCAGATTGTACTAAAGTTTCTATACCATCAACGAAAGGAAAAAAAGCATCTGAGGCAGCTAAAATTTCTCCATTTATATCAGAATTAAATTTTTTTAATTTATCAATCGCTATTTTACAACTATCTAACCTACTGGGTTGACCAGAGCCTATTCCCACCGTCGTGCCTTTATGAGTTAAAACGATTGCATTTGATTTTACGAATCTACAAATATTAAAAGCAAAAATTAAATTATTTAAGACCTTTCTATTTGGTTTTAGTTTTGAAACTACCTTAAAATTTTTAATTGAAAATTTAATATCATCAGAGCCTTGAATGAGTAACATGTTAAAATCATTTTTAAAATTTTGTAAATTTTTATTTTTAAGATTGCTCGAATCAATTAGTCTTAGATTTTTTTTTCTTCTAAAAATTCTTAGTGTTTCTTTATCAAATCCATCTGCGATGATTACTTCAAAGAATACTTTGTTAATTTCTTCTGCTACTTTTTTAGTAATTTTAAAATTACAAGAAACAATACCTCCAAATGCACTTATGGGATCGGATTTAAGTGCAAGTTTAAAACTTTCCACTTTATTTGTTTCAATTGATACTCCGCATGGATTGGCATGCTTGACAATTACTGTTCCTTTATTTTTTGGCAAAGTCTTTGATATTTTTAAAGCAGCAAATATATCGCTATAATTATTATAGCTTAATTTTTTACCGTTTAATTGCTTTAATTTATAATCTCCATCAATATAAACCGAGGCTTCTTGGTGAGGGTTTTCTCCATATCTGAGTTTCTCATGTAATTTAAAAGCGAATGTTTTTTTCTCTGGAAAACTATTTTCTGCGATATTATTAAAATAATTAGCAATATTACTGTCGTAAGAAGCTGTTGCGTTAAATGCCTCGGAGGAAAGTTTTTCTCTCAATTTCAAACTTGTAGAGCAATTATTTTTCTGTAAATGATGAATTAGTTCATCATACTGCGAAGTATCAGATATTATAGTCACATCTCTATAATTTTTTGCTGCAGCTCTTACTAATGCAGGTCCTCCAATGTCTATATTGTCCAGAATCTCGTTATGATTATTAGTTATCTCT
>CACNFE010000004.1 GCA_902619595.1 uncultured Pelagibacteraceae bacterium | reverse complement strand
GCAGTTGGTGCAGCTATTGATATGAGTTTGTTATGAAAAATGAGATAATTAATATCGCTACTTTGTCTAAAGGACGTCTAAAAGATCAGGCAGAAAAAGTTTTTAAAAAAAATGGTCTGAAAATTATCTCAAAATCAGAAAGATCATTAATTGGTTCAATCAAAGGTTTCCCAACTGTGCGAGTGATGTACATGAATGCAACTGAAATTATAGAAGCCCTGGGAAAAGGTATTTGTGCAATTGGTATCAGTGGAAAAGATTTATGGCGTGAAAGTGAACCGAGTATACAATCTAAAGTATCATTAGTAAAAGAATTTGAATGGGGAAAATCAAATCTTGTAGTCGCAGTTCCAACTGCTTGGATTGATTGTGTAAACTCTGCAGATTTAGAGGAAATATCTTTTGAATTTTATAAAAAAAAGAAAAGACTTATGAGAGTTGCAACTAAATTTAAGAACTTAAGTAGAGATTGGTTTAATGATAGAGGCATTACTCAATATGAACTTATTTCATCCCTTGGCGCAACAGAAAGCTCACATATAATTGGAAAATCCGATCTCATTGTTGACCTTAGTTCAACAGGTGAAACTTTACGTCAAAATAATTTAAAAATTGTTGAAGTAATTTTGAATTCCTCTGCATGTCTTTTTACATCTAAGAAATTTCAAAATTTAAAAGATGTGAAAAAAATCGTAAAAAAACTATCGAGATAAGTTGATTTTACATCATACATGTATATCCTACGAATCATGGATAGTTTGTTAATAATTTTAGTTTTAGCTGTTTTAATTCTTAATATTATTTTTTTTATTAGGGTCAAGAAAGAGCCAAAAAATGATGAAAATGAGTTAGATAAGATTAAAAATGATTTTGACGGATTAAAAGAATCTATAAACCAATCCTTTACCAAAATGAGCTTAGAAGTTTCCAAAGACATGACTGGAACCTTGTCTCGTGTTGATGAGAAAGTAGCATCTTTTAATAAACAGGTTCAGGAAATTCAAACAAGTCAAAATAATTTCAGCAGAATTCTTGCTGGCGTAAAGCAGTATGGTGGGTTGAGTGAATTTAGCTTAGCAACATTACTGCAAGACTTACTACCAGCATCTCAATATATAGCTAACGCAAAAATGAAACCTGATGAAACAAGAGATTTAGTAGAGTTTGCAGTGAAACTCCAGAATGATGTCCTCTGTCCTATAGATAGTCATTGGCCAATTGAAAAATATAAAGCAGTTGATGAAGCTTTCCAAAATAAAGATAAAGAGGCTCTTGCATCTGCTAGACACGAGCTTGCATCAGCATTTAGAATTAAATCGAAAGCTGTTAATCAAAAATATATTAATCCTCCCATAACATGTGATTTTGCAATCATTTTTGTGCCCACAGAAGGTTTATATGCCGAACTGGTAAGTTATAGAGATCCTAAAACAAAAGAACTATTAATTGAAGAACTAAGAAAGAAATATAAAGTGACTATTGCAGGGCCTAATACTATCTGTGCACTAATCCAGTCTTTTCATTTAGGCTTTACAAGTCTTAAAATCCAGAAAAATGCTACACAAATTTTTAATGATCTTAATACTATTTCAACACGATTTTCAAAGCATTTTGATAATGTTTTTTTATTAAGAAAAAAATTAGAGGAAGCCATGTCTGTTGTTGATAGTTTTGGAAAAGATGCAAGATCAATTTTTAGATCATTAGAGCATATAAAAAATAAAGAAGATGAAGATGATCCAGATCCAGACTCACCATCACCAGTAAGTGCATACGGGCAAATAGATAAAAGAAAAGTATCCTGATAAAATATTAAGGATGAAATGGAATAATAAATATATTTATCCAAAATATTCTAGATCGAATGAGGATGGACTAAGAAAATACATATTTCGAGATCAAAAACTTCCAAGTGTTACGGCTATTTTAAGTGTTACTAAATCTGAGGAGGATAAAGCATCACTCGAATTATGGAAGCAAAGAGTGGGCTATAAAGAAGCAAATAGAATAAAAACCGAGGCTAGTAGTAGAGGCTCTTCCATGCATAGTTATATTGAGGATTATTTACGAGGAAGAGTAAACGAAAGTTTTTTCGAGAGCAATGAGCAATACAAAAATATGGCTAAAGAAATCATTGAAAAGGGAATAAAGGGAAAAATAGATGAAATCTATGGAATGGAAGAAACATTATATTATCCAGAAAAGTACGCTGGCACTGCTGATTTAATTTGTAAATATCAAGGCCATGATGTTTTGATTGATTTTAAACAGTCAAATCGACCAAAAAAATCAGATTATATTCAAGATTATTTTTTACAACTTGGAGCATATACTTTAGCCCACGACGTTGTTCATGGAACAAAAATGAAAGCTGGAATAATACTATTATGTACTGTGGATAACTTATTTCAAGAATTTAAAATAGAAGGAGCTGAATTAGAAATGTATCAAAATTTATTCTTAGGAAGAGTCAAAAAATTTTATGAAATAAATAATATGACTTGACTTTGATCGTTCAAATATTAAAAGAAATATAGTTAACTAATAGCTACTTGTTTAGATGCAGATGGTTAAACCTATAAAGCCAAAATCAAAACATAGCTATACAATTTAAAAAATATGAATTTAGCTATTTGGGACATAGAAAGCTCGAGCGCCAACACGGACTTCGGAAGCATTATTGAAATTGGTGGTGTATTGGTCGATGAAAATTTTAAGGAAAAAGATCGATTTAATTTAAGATGTCGATTACCAGAAGGTGAAATTCCTCAAGCAATGGCCCTTATAGTAAACAAAACGAGCATTGATCAATTAACTAAAGTTAACTTAAGTCATTACCAAATGCTTGGTGAAATAGAAAAAATATTTAAAAAATGGAGTCCTGCAATCTTTTTAGGATGGTCAAATATAGGATTTGATGATGAGATGATAAGAAAAGAATTTTTTAAAGGAATAAGATACCCATATATAACTAATGCAAGTCCTAATAAAAGACATGATGGACTTAATATTGCTAGAGGCGCTTATGCGGTTGATCCAGAGGTATTAGAAACTGAAATTAATGAGAAAAATAACCCAGTTTTTAAACTAGAATCTTTAAGCCGAATGAATGGGTTTGATTCAAGCGATGCCCACAGTGCACTCATTGATTCTCAACTTACATGTAAAGTTTTAAATTTAATTAAAAAAAGACAACCAAATACTTGGGATAATTTTTTAAAAACTGCGAATAAGTCTGATACTGAAACATTATTTAAAAAAGAGAGTGTTATAACTTTAAATGAATACTTTTATGGTAAGTCGAGATTATACCTTTGCGCACCTTTGCATCCAAATCATTGTATTCATCCAGTATATCAGTGGGGACAAGCAGTAGATTTAAGAGTTGATGTTGAGCCGTTACTAAATATGTCAATTAATGACCTCAAGTCTGAAATGAAGAAAACTCCAAAATTTTTAAGAACAATTAGATCAAATAAAGCTCCAATTATACTTGGTGCAGAATATGGAATGAAAGCTGAACCATATAATGCTATGGATCCAAGTTTGATTAAACAACGTGCAAATTTAGTAAGAGAAAATGAAAATTTTTCAAAAAAAATTCTTACAGCTTTAAGGGAAATAGCAGAGGAAAAAGAACAGTCAAAATCTCAAGAAGATATTTATGCAGAGGAAAGTATATATAAAAAATTTACCTCGAACAAAGATACAGCTTTGTTTCCATCATGGCATGCAGCACCATGGAAGGAAAAACTTAAATTACTAGATAAATTTGAGGATGAAAGACTTATAGGTTTTGGAAAGAAAATAATTTATCAGGAGGCGCCAGAGGTGTTACCAAAAGACATGTATCAAAAAATAAAAAGTGAAATTGCAAGAAGAATATTAAGTGAAAAAAAAGAAAAATGGTGGACAGTCAAAGAATGTTATTTTGAAATTGATAATTTAAGAAATAAGTATTCCGAGGAAAATGATGAGGATAAACTAAAATTTTTAGATCAATTTAATGATTTTGTTATGTCTATCCAAAAAAAATACGAAAATACATAGTTGACTTTAAAAATATAATTATTAAATAGTTTGAATGCTTAAAGATTTCGTTGATTCAGATTTTGACAGTAAGTTAAAAAATGAAGAGGTTTCAATTTTACAATTTTCTGCTTCATGGTGTGGCCCTTGTAAAGTTTTAAAGCCAATAATGGAAAAACTTTCCGATGAATTTAAAGAAAAAGCAAATTTTTATTATGCTGATATCGATGAAAAAGCGATTAATTCTGCAAGCGCAGCAGCCGTAAGAGGAGTGCCTACTGTTGTAGTCTACAAAAAAGGTGTAGAGGTAGCGAGAAAAGTTGGCGGACTTCCCGAGCAACAAATGAGAGATTTTTTAAAAGAAAATCTTTAATTTAAATTATATATTTCACCAATTAAATAAAGAGAGCCAGTAATTAAACAAATAGAATCTTTTCTTTTAGATAATTTAATTAAAACTTCTTTTATATCATTTGATAATAATATTTTATCTCCTAAATCACCTAATTTTTTCTTAAATTCTTCTTTGGAAATTGAACCTTCTTGGTTAGGGATATCTATTAATGTTATAGATTTTGCAAAATTGACTAAATGATTAATAAATTCTTTATGGGATTTATCTTTCATCATCCCAACTACAACATGAACTTCTTGATTTTGTTGTTTTATCCATGAAGCTAATGATCTACTTGCGCCAAGGTTATGACCTCCGTCACAAAATATTTTATTTTTACCTATTACTTTTTTTAATTTACCCTCTTTAAGCTCTTCAAGACGACCCCTTAGTTTAATATTTTTAACACCAAGTTTAATGTATTCATCTTTAATTTGAAAAATTTTTCTTGTTGCAGCTATAGAAGTGCTAATATTTCCTAACTGATGTTCACCAAGGATATTTGGCTCAGGTAGTAAAATTTCCCCTAAGTCATCTTGATAGTGTATAAAATTATTTTCATTTCTTGATATATTAAAATCCTCTTTAAAAAAATATTTTTTTGACAAATTATTATCTAATGCTTTTTTAATCTTATTTGCTATTTCAGTTGTTTCTTGCTTATTTACAAAAATGTTTGAATTTAATAATTTTGTAGTTTTTTCATGTATGATTCCATCAATAGTTTTATTTTGAATCCACTGGGTATGGTCAAGGCCAATATAGCCTATCATGGAAAAAAGATTTTCTTTGAAAACGTTTGTACTATCAAATTGATGAAATAAACCAGCCTCAATAATATTGATATTATTTTTGAAGCTTTCTGCATATTTTAAAAATCCACATGTCAGTATCTCAAAAACACTAGCATTTTCTGCTCCTAGAAATCTTTCAATATCATTTAATAAATTTATTAAGTCCTCTTCAGCTATTTCAGTATCATTAAAAACAAATCTTTCAGAAAGTGACTGTAAATGTGGTGAGGTATATAAGTTACACTTATATCCTGCCTGGTTTAATATTGATTTAAGACTATAACACATGCTTGCTTTTGCATTTGTGCCAACAACTGTTATTACGTTATTAAGTTTATTTTGTGGATTACCCAGTTTATTAAGTAAATTAAAAGTTCTATCTAAGGATAAATCTATTTTACGCTTATGATGCTTCTCTAGTTTGGATATTAACTTCTGAAGTTTGGTCATATTTCAATGAATTTACTTCAGTGTTTTTATTAAGCAATAACTTAATTACACTTTTAATTTTATCGTTAATTTCTTTTCTATGATAGACACCATCGCACATTCCTTTCTCTAAAAGTGTACTACTTGATTGAAATCCCTCAGGTAAATTTTCACGAGTTTGATTTTTTACTATTGCTTGTCCTGCAAAACCAACTAAAGAGGGTTCTGCAAATGTAATGTCAGCTATACTTGGTCCGGCAAACGAAGCTGTTATACCACCATAACACTTATTGGTATAAACGTTTATTAAAGGCATACCACTATTTTTTTTAAATGTATTTGCTGCTAAAACTGTTTTTACCATAAAATGTAAACTTATGGCCGACTCCTGCATGGCTTGCCCTCCGCCTTCACACCACGCTACAACAGCTGCTGAGTCATCGATGGCTTTTTGATACGCGCTTACAATCGCCTCGCCAGCTGCTGAATTTATTGAACCTCCATTAAATCTTGAGTCTATTGCAAATGAAACAATATCAATACCTTCAATTGTACCTTTGGCCACAACAACAGCACAGTGATGGCCAGTTAATTTTCTTCCACGTGCAAGCTTTTCTTTATAACCAGGAAAATCTAACATATCATCTGGTGGTGATGGTGTATTAATAATTTGATAATTATTTTTCCCAAAAAAATGACTAAAGCGCTCAATGGGGGAGAATGGATAATGTTTAAGACATTTAGGACAAGTATTTAATTGTTCATCATTAAATATTTCAGATTTTAATACTGGGCCTGAACAACAAGAAATCCAGTTAGACTCTGCCTGTTCTTTCTTAGTTGGAAATTTTTTTTGAATATTACGTTTAATATTCTCACCAATTTTTTTTATACGAGTTATCCAATTCATTTAAGTTTCTTTTTCAAGCTTAGTAGCATATTATTTAACTTTTTGGCAGGATTAAGACCATTTTTTATCGCATTTGATATCACTTTACAGCATGCGGAGCCAACAACTAGCCCATTTGCTCTTTTGAAATCAACTATTGTATCTTTCGTAATACCAAACCCGATTATAACATTTTTTGTGGGATTAATTTTCTTTATTATTTGATAGTTTTTTAAAATTTTTTTTGCCGTTGATTTTAATTTACCACCAGTAATATTTATATTTGAAATTTGATAAATTAGTTGATGGCTATCTCTGACAATTGATTTCATCCTACTTTTGCTTGTTGTTGGAGCAATTAATTGAATAAAACAAATTGAATTTTTTTTGCATAATTTTGAAAAATTTTTATTATCAGGCCATGGCAAATCTACTACGATCAAACCAGAGACACCCACACTTTTGCATTTTTTTATAAATTTTTTTTCACCATAATTATAAATCAATTGATAATAACCCATAAGTATTAGTGGTTTTGAATTTTTATATTTTTTATATTCTTTGATAAGAGAAAATGTATCATTAAGCTTTATTCCATTTTTAATAGCTCTATATGAACTATTTTGTATTTCTGGGCCATCTGCTCCAGGACAATTAAACGCCATACCCCATTCGGCTATATCCACTGTATTTGAAATAGATTTTAAAATTTCAAGTGATTTTTTTTTAGTATTATCACCTGCAACAGTAAAAGAAATTAAAGCAGGCCTGTTTTCTTTTCTTGTTATTTTAAAAGCTTTATCTATTTCATTTCTCATTTAGGATAGTAGCCTATTTTATTTTTAATTATTTTTGCATCTTTGGACCCCGAGCCGCAATTATTTACGATAATCACTTCATCTTTTTTGAGCTTAGGCGCAATCCTAATGCATTCCGCCCATGCATGTGCCGGCTCAAGAGAGGGTCTTAAATTTTCATATTTCCAAATTAGTTTTAATGCATTTAACGCACCTTCATCCGAACAAGATGTGTATTTTGCTCTTTTTGTATCCTTCAGCATACAGTGGAGAGGTGAGACACCCGGATAATCCAATCCAGCACTTATTGAATGTGTATCCGCAATCTGACCATTTTTATCTTGTAAACAATATTGTGCAGCACCATGTAAAATAGCAATCTTAGCGTTTGTTGTTAGCGGCGCTGCATACTTTGCCTCGACTCCAGTCAACTTGACATGATTTTTACTATAATTAATAAACTCATTCCAAAAACCAATTGCGCTACTACCACCGCCTATAACATTTAAGAGATGAAGTTTTGGAATTTTGCCAAACTCTTTAATTATTTGCGATTTTAATTCCCTTGATATTTGGGATGTGGACCAGGCACAAATTTTTAAGAAAACGTTTGCCCCAATAGCTGAACCAACAGCTAAATGTGTAGTTTGACAATTACTCACGTAATATCTCATACATTCAGAAACCGCATCAACTAATGTGCGAGAACCAGTATCAACAGGAACAACTTCTGCCCCTGCTTTTTTCATAAATTTTACATTTAATGCTTGGCGTGAAATATCCTTGGTCCCCATAAAAATTTTACATTTTATCTTCATCTCTTTTGCGGCCATTGCCAAATTTTTTCCAAACATTCCGGCTCCCGTGTCCCCTGCCAGAGATTTTTTTCCTGACTCCTTACATATCAGAGCATTAACTGTGGCATGATAAGCTTTATGGGCATCACCATTTATTGCTGATACATCCTTACACCAAATTTGTGCTCCTCCAAGATGCTTTGTCAAATTTTCTAACTTAAAAAATGGCGTCTCACCACCAAGATAATATTTAAAGTATTTATCTCTTTTCCTTAAAAACTTTTTATTTCTTCTAAGTTTTTCAAACAAATTTGATAAGTCTTCTATAGGTTTGATGGCTGTTTCTGCCACAAAATTCCCCCCAAACTTATTTAGATAAAATCCCCTCTTATTGTGTTGATCAATTAGCGGTATGTTCTTTTTAATTTTTGTCATTTGTTTTTTTTAAATTATTTAAAAAAATATCTATTTTTTTTAAATCTTTATTATTTCCAGTTTCGAGACTTCCTGATAAGTCTATATAATTTGCAATTTTTTTGAAATTATCAAGGTTGTCATCGTATTTTATATCTCCAGCTATCATTTTTTCAATATTATTTGGTAAGTCCTCTAAAAAAGAGTGCTTAAAACTTATTGATTTTTCATAACCTTTTCCATCAAATAAAAAAATATCTGATATATTTAAGTAATCTTTGTACTTGTCGACATCATTTTTATCTTTAATTGTCAATGCAGTTATAATTTTTTTTTTATAAGTATTTTTAATGACTTTTGTTTTATCAGCTGAAACATCGTAAAGTTGATAAAAATCAAAGTTAAAATTTTTTATTTCTTCTAGAAATTTTTCTGTGGGATTAACTAAAACTGCTACAAATTTAGAATTTTTTTTGTAAAGATCTGTTAAATATTTGAGCTTATCTATTTCAACAAATCTTTTTGATTTTGGAAAATTGCATATGAAGCCTATGAATTCAGGTGGGTAGCTGTGATCTATTACAAATCGTAATGTATCTTCATCTTTAATACCACAAATTTTTGCTCTCATTTTAATCTAACCACTTACTAAAAATATCAGAATTATTTTTTAAATATTCTGGTATCTCATTTTTTTCAATTTTGGTAAGCTTAGGCCCACTTCCAAATTTATTTTGTCTTTGATCAACCCCTAAATTGTAAATTGCAGTCTTATTTTGAATTATATTTTCAATCTGTTCTAAGCTCAGTGGATTTTCGTCAAATTCTTGATGATGCAAATAAGACTTCAGTTTATGTAGAATTTCATCTGCGGTCTTAATATTAGTATAATGCCAACCACCATTTTCAATAATTAAAAGATTTCTATACTTTGTCTCTGAGAAAAATGTATCTATCCTATAAAAACCAAATTTTTTATCTTTAATGTTTCTTAACCATTGAGGACTTTTTAAATTTTTCATTCTACATGATTTTGAACCTGTCCATTTATAATTAGGTAATTTAAGATTAAATTTATAGTAAAACATCTCATGTCTAAAAATTATTATTTCGTTCTTAATAGTATTAAAATTTATGCCTGCAAGATTTGGTATCTCGTCTACATCTGAAATTATTATTATGTCATCAGATTTTGCATCTTTTAAACCTCGAGAAATGAAATTTCTTTGTCCATTCTCTCTTTTGCCTGCATTAAATATGTACTTGCTGGAAATGTCAGCTTGAGTATCTTTTTTCTCAAACTTATAGAGGTCAGATGGCTCTTGATCGAACACTAAATATATTATTTTTTTTTCAAACTTTTTAAACTTTTCGATATTAAAATTAAGTTTTTTAGATTCACCTTTATGGTTATATTTACTCTCAACAATAACAAAATAATCTACATATTTATCAAGCAAATTAAGTCTTAGTTCTAAAACTAAATCTTCATCAAAATACATGAAACAGTCGTATACTTTCATAAATTTATTTAATTCAACTTAATACTATATTAAAAGGGTGAAATGGGAAAAAAATTAATAATTAGCTTTAATGAGTATCTTGATACTGTAGAAAAACTTGCAATAGATGTGAATAAAAGTTTTAATCCAACTGTTCTAGTTGGTATTATGAGAGGCGGAGCACAAATAATAGATATTTTATCAAGAATTTTTAAATTACCAACTGCTTATATAGTTATTCAATCCTATTCAGGTAAAGGCACAGAAGATACACAAGGTGAATTAATTTTTGCACGTGAGATAAGCTCAATAGCAAGCGAGAAAGATTTTGAAAAAGTTTTATTAGTAGATGATCTTTCAGATACTGGTTTAACTTTAAATAAAAGTATTGATTGGTTAAAAAAATACGAGCCAATTAAAAATTATATTAAAGATATTAAAACAGCCTGTTTATGGAAGAAAAAATCATCAAAATTTAATCCAGATTATTGCCCAGTGATGCTAGATAGTGATCCATGGATCGTGCAACCAACAGAACATTATGAAGAGTTATCTATAGATAAAATAATATCTAAACAAAAAAAGGGCTAGAAAATTCTAGCCCTTTTATAATATTTTTTACGCAACTGTAAAACTTATAACACTTAAAATAGCAATTAACCAAATAGCAGGTGAAGTCGTACTAAATTTTCCTGTTAAAATTTTGATAAGCGCGTAAGATATAAACGCTAAAGCGATACCATTACTTATACTATAGGTTAGCGGCATTGTTATCATCGCAACAATAGCAGGAGCGGACTCTGCAATATCATCCCACTCTATATCAGTTATATTTCTTACGAATAATACAGCAACATACAATAAAGCTGCACCATCAATCTCCTTTGGCAAACTTGTAGCAAGAGGAGAGAAAAACAAGCACATTAAAAACAAAACACCAATAACTAATGAAGTCATGCCAGTCCTGCCACCAGCTTTAACACCAGCTCCAGACTCAACGTAACTTGTAACAGTTGTAGTACCCATCATTGCGCCTGCAACTGTACTAACACTATCTGACAACATAGCTTTATTAATATCTTTGACACGACCTTTACTATCAACTTTGCCTGCAACGTTTGCCACTGAAGTTAACGTACCGGCGGTATCGAAGAAATCAATGAAGACCAAGGTGAATACCACAGTTGACATACTTGCTGTTAAAGCAGCTTTTAAATCGAAATCAAATAAGTATGTCATTGGGGGTATTTCTCCAACAACACCATTAAATTTTGCTAAACCAGTAACCCAAGCAATAACGCTAAAAGCAATTATTCCAATAATAATGTTTCCTTTAACTTTAAGTTTTTCTAAAACCACCATAGCTACAAAAGCAAGGCAACCTAATAACACTAAAGGATTTTTTATATCTCCAAGAGTCACCAACGTAACAGGATGGTCTCCAACTACACCCATAATTTCTAAACCAATTATCGCCAGAAACAATCCTATACCTGCTCCTATACCTAGTTTTAAACTTCTTGGAATTGAGTTAATCAACCACGCACGAATTGGTGTTAAAGAAATAATTAAAAATATTACACCCGCTACTAGGACCGCACCCAATGCAGCTTGTGGCGTATAACCCATACCAGCAACAACTCCGAAAGCCACAAAAGCATTAATTCCCATTCCAGGAGCAAGACCTATCGGCCAAGTTTTCCCGTAGAAAGCCATAATAAAACAAGCTAAAGCTGTCGCTAAAATTGTTGCGGTAAACACAGCTCCAAAATCAAAAAATCCTGCATCAGGACCAGCAAATTCACCACTTAAAATAAATGGATTTAAAAACATTATATATGCCATTGTTAAAAAAGTTGTTACACCGGCAATTACTTCAGTTTTAAAATCAGTTTTATGTTTTTTATATTCAAAATATTTATCAAGCATAATTCCTCCTAGAACCGTAAACTATTCGATTCTTTTTAATTATTCTCTTTAAAACTTTTGGTTGTTAACATTTTTCAACTTAAGAGTTAGTTTATTGTTAAGAAAATCATGATAAATTAAAAATTATGAAAAAAATTGCTCTGATTGTAATATTTTTAATAATTTCAAACTGCAGTACTGTGAAAAATAAGACCGATGAGATTGTTAAAAAAGAAAATGAGAAATTAAGTCAATTTATAGGTAAATCATCAAAAGAGCTAAAAATAGAAATGGGATTACCGAGTTCAGAGGAATTGAGTGACACAGGAACAAAAATATTTGTATACAAAACTAAAAAATATGGAATCCCTTGCGAAAGAAAATTTGAGATAAATAATAATGAAACTGTTGTAGGATTTACGTCTAAAGGTTGTTTTTAAACTTGTGGGGATAACCCCCACAAGCAAGGTTAAAGATTACTTAATTTCTATTAACTTCTTTTTTTTGTACTCTGGCACAATTCTTTCACATGCAATTGTTAAAAGACCATCTTTAAGCTCAGCACCATTTACCTTCACATCATCAGCTATTGTAAATGATCTTGCAAATTGTCTTTGAGAAATGCCTTTATGAAGAATTTCACCATTTACATTTTTATCTTCCGATTTGTTAACTTGTTTTGTTCTAACTGTTAACAAATTATCCTCAAACTCAATCTCTACATCTTTTTTTGAAAAACCAGCTAAAGCAACCTCAATTGAGTACTTATCATTACCTGTTTTTCTAATGTTATATGGTGGATAATTTGACTGCATAGCCAAATTCCCATTCCCTAACATATTTTCAAATTGGTCAAACATGTCGTCAAAACCAATTGAAAAAGGTCTTAGAGAATTAAATATAGATAGATCCTTACTTGTCATTTTTCCTCCTTTGTTAGCAAGGTTAGTGTAAACCCCATTAGGCGATTTACATTATGTATATGGGAATAAATTTTAATAATTCAAGCTACAATAATTATATTTTTTTTGTCATTTTAAGAATGAAACTATAATCAAAAGCTATTTCTTCGATTGCACCATCTCTTCCAGATTTTCCACCGTGACCTGCATTCATTTCTGTTTTAAGCAATAAAATATTATTATCAGTTTTATACTCTCTTAATTTTGCAGTGAATTTTGCAGGTTCATCAAAAAGAACTCTATTGTCACTTAAGCTTGTTGTAATTAAAATATTAGGATAATCCATTTTTTTTATATTGTTATATGGAGCATAAGAATAAATATAATTAAAATGCTCTTCATTATCTTTTGCATTACCAAATTCATCAAACTCACCAATAGTTAAAGGTAAGGAATGGTCTAAATTAGTCGTCAAGCTATCCACAAATGGGACAGCCATAACAACTGCGCAGAATAATTCAGGAGATTCATTTACTGCAACTCCCATTAATAGCCCTCCTGCAGAACCACCCATTCCAACAATTTTACCCTTTGATGTATACTTTTTCTCAATCAAAAATTTTGCAACCGCTAGATAATCTTTAAATGTATTTTTTTTATTAAGCAGTTTTCCTTCTTTCCACCACTTCATGCCTCTCTCCAATCCACCTCTAATATGGGCTGTTACCCAAATAATATCCCTATTTATTAAACTAAGTCTTGTAGATGAAAAATTAGGCGACATGGAATTTCCATAAGATCCGTATCCATAAAGCAATACATTAGCATTTCCATCAATTTTAGTTTTTTTGTGTCTTGTAATAGTTAATGGAACTTTTCTTCCATCATGAGACAGACATTCTAGTCTTTCAACAACATAATCATTTGAATTATGTCCTGATGGGATAATTTGTTCTTTTACTAATTTTTTTTCCTTAGTTCTTAAATTGTATAAATAAACTCGGGATTGTGTCTTTGGAGTAGAGTAAGAAATATGAATTAAATCGGTATTTTTATCTTTTTGAACTAAAGAAACCCCACCATCAAATACTTCCTCATCTGAAAAAATTAATTCTTCCTCTTTATTATCCTTTAAATTTTTAACAAATATTTTTCCTAATGCATTTGTTACTTCTGATCTAATTTCCCAATTTTTTAGAAAGGTTAAACCACCAATTAGCGTTTCATCTTTTGCAGGCACATAGGTGTTCCATTTTTTAAAATTGATATCTTTTGTTTTTTCAATTTTGAAGTCCTCGGCATCTTTATTTGTATGCATATAAAAACTATCATTCCAAGAGTTAACACTGTAAATAATACCTTTCTCTCTTTTTTGAATTAACTTAGGCTTTGGTTTTTCCTCATTCACAGAAAAATAGTATTGTTCTGATGTGTTATGATCTGAAGTTGATATAAAGTAATATTTTTCATCTGAACTCAATCCTATACTTACAGTAAATGCTTCAGTTTTTTCCTCAAATATTAAAATATCTTCTTTGATGGATGTGCCTAATTTGTGTCTAAAAATTTTTCTTGGTCGATGATTTTCATCTAGTTTTGAATAGAAAATATATTTATCATCCATACTAAATAAAATTGAACCTGAAGTATCTTTTATTTCCTCAGTAATAAATTTTCCGCTTTTTATATTTCGAACAAAAATTGTATAATACTCAGACCCTTTTAAATCCAAGGAATATCCTAAGAACTCATCATTCCAACTAACCTCAAGATCACCTACACCAAAATATTCAGTATTTAATTTATTTTTCTCTTTATCTCCATTCCAAATCTCTTCCTCTTCATCAGTTCCAATTTTTTTTCTAAGCTTTATAGAATAATTTCCTTTTTCAGTTGTTTTGGTCCAGTAGAAATATTTAAGATCTCTAAACGGCAACGACTCGTCATCTAGTTTAATTCTACCTTTTATCTCGTCAAAAAGTTTTTTTTGAATTAGCTTTGTATCTTTAAGATGGAATTCCGTATAGGCATTCTCTTTCTCTAAATAATCCCTAACTTCTGGTATTAATTTTGATCCATCTTTTAAAACTTCAAGAATATTCTTTTGATGTATCCAGCTATAATTATCCTCCCATTCAATACCGTGACAAGATTTTTTCTCAGGTTTTTTTGCTAATTGTGGTATTTTCATGTGAGTTTATTATATGAATATTTTTTTTTTGACACTATTAATTTTTGTCCTAATTTACCTAGTTCTTAACTGGTTTATAAAAACATCAAGTGCCAAAATTTCAAAGAGCATAAGAACTTTTGTTATTATTTCCTCAGTAATTTTGGCCGTAATAATGGCTTATGCGGGTAGGTTCATTTTTTCATTACCTTTTTTGATGATGATATTACCTTTAGTTAAAACAAAAGCTGGTTTTACATTACTACAAGTTTTGAGGTTTTGGAGCTTATTAAGAATTTTAAAAAATTCAGGAAGATTTAACTTCAATCAAACAGGTTCAAATTTAAATACTCAAAATATTTCGCGTGATGAAGCTTATAAAATTTTAAACTTGGAACCAGGTAAAAAATACTCAAAAGAGGAAATTCTAAACTCATACAAAAAAATTATGAAAAAAATCCATCCAGATGTTAGCCCAGAGTTGTCAAGGCTTGCATCGATTGTTAATGAAGCAAAAGAAATTGTAATTAAAGATATAGCTTAAGCAATTAAAGACTTGAATTTTTCGTAAATTTTTTGTGCATTTATTTTGTCTTTGCCTAAAGTATCATGCTTAACCTCTTTAACCCCATCAGGTAGTATTGGATGCATTCTAGGACTATAACTTCCATATATAATTGGGGTATCAGCCATTAGAACAATTGTTGGTATACCTAATGCAGATGATAAGTGACTAAAGCTTGAGTCATTACAAATCGAAATGTTACAATTTTTTATATAAGGCAATGTTTCTTTTAATCTTAGATTATCCAGTCTTATACATTTTTGTTTGAATTTCGAATTTAAAATCTCATCTAATATAATTTGCTCTTCATGTAGTTTGCCAGTAGCTAAAAAAAAACGACATTTATAATTTTCATCACAATAATCCATAAATTTTAGAAAAGTCATTGCTGGTATACGCTTTGTGGAACCAGATCCCCCAATGCCAAGTAGAATATTTTTTTCATTACTAGAAATATTATGACTAATTTTTACGCTATTTACTTTTTTCTCATCGACTAGAATTTGAGGATCACTCTTAACTTTAATACCCATTTTACTTTCAAGCAATTTTTGAGCTGCAAGTGTTATATTTTGGTTCCTCTTAAAAAATAATGGATATTGATATATGTCTTTAATGTAACATAGTTTTGCTATTAAATTAAATCTTAGAGAAGAATTAAAAATAAAAATTTTATCAAATTTATATTGTTTAAGTTTTTTAATTAATCTAAAAGTCCCAAATACTCCTTCATGAATTCCATCATTATTTTGATTATCTCTATCTAATACTATTATTTCTTTAATGTATTTATTATCTTCTACTATATCCAAAGCTTTAGAATTTTCTTTTACAAGAAGATAAACTTGGGTTTCGAATTTTTTTGCTAAAGCCTCAATAAACGGTAAAAAAATAATTAAATCGCCAATACCTTTTTTATTTTGAACAATTAAAATTTTCATTTTCTAATATGTTTACTAATTTTTTCTTTTTATATAAGCTTAATTTATGAGTAAAATTAATGGCATTTATGCGGCTTCAATATCTATTTTAGATGAAAATCTCAAATTAGATATACACAAAACAATTCGACACGCAGAAAATTTAATAAAAAGTGGATGTCACGGGGTAGTAATATTTGGTAGCACAGGGCAGTCTCAACTAATTTCATTAGGGGAAAAATTTGAATTAATTCAAAATATTTCAAAAAGTATATTTAAAGATAAATTTATAATCGGAACCGGACTTAATTCCTTACAAGATACTATATCCTTAATTAAAATAAGCAACTCATATAATTTTAACAATTTTTTGATAATGCCACCAGCCTATTACATGTATGAAGATAAGGATGTAATTAGATTTTATATAAAATTAATTGAAAAGTTATCAAATTGTAAAATAATTTTATACAACTTTGAAAAGCTTTCTGGTTATAAATTTAGTAAAGAAAGTGTAGAAAAATTAGTAAGTCTTTTTCCTGAAAATATAATTGGTGTAAAAGATAGTTCATATAATTTATTTGAGCATTTAAAATTAAAAAACTTCTCTATTTTACCTGGATCTGAATTAAAACTTCTCAAAGGATTAGAAATAGGTTGCTCTGGTATTATAACAGCTACATGTAACGTTACAGCTAGTTTATCAAGGAAAGTTTATGATGATTTTATAAATAAAAAAAATCAAACACATAATAATAAATTATGCAATATAAGAATAGCTTTTGATAGATACAACCTAATATCTGGATTACATACTTATTTATCTAAAAAAGATAAATCTTTTCAAAATTTATTACCACCGCTTAGTTTACTTAAAGAAAATGATAAAAAAAAATTACTTGAAGAATTAAAAAAATTAGATTTTAATTGACTTTTTGAAAGTAGCCAATGAAACTTATTAATTTTTTAAATAAGCTTATTAAAAATGATGGCTTTGTGCTAATAGATGCCAACAAAAATCAGCACACTATCGGTAAACCAGAAAAAAAAGAGCCAATAAAATTGAAAATCTTGGATAAAAATTTGCATCATAAACTACTACTGCATCCAGATTTATATTTTGGAGAGGCTTATACAAATGGATCAGTATTAATAGAAAATGGAAGTTTAACTGAGTTTTTAGAAATAATTTTAAAAAATGTTGGTAGAGGTGAAATAAATTTTTACAGCAGAGTATTAAATCAAATAAAAGGATTTTATAGATCTTTAACGAACTTTAATTTAATTAAAAAATCAAAAAAAAATGTTGCTCACCACTATGACATATCTGAAAAATTGTATGATCTTTTTTTAGATAAGAATAGACAATACTCATGTGCATATTTTAAAAATGAAAAAGAGACTTTAGAACAAGCTCAAGAAAATAAAATGAATCATATAATAAAAAAACTTAATTTGAAACCAAATCAAAGAGTTTTAGATATAGGAAGTGGGTGGGGAACACTAGCTATTGAAATAGCAAAAAAATCTAGATGTGAGGTTGTTGGGATTACTCTTTCAGAAAATCAACTTAAATATAGCAAGCAAAAAGCTAAAGAATTGAATTTAGAGAATCAGGTAGACTTTCGTCTAATTGATTATAGGCAACTAAACGAAAAGTTTGATCGGATTGTAAGTGTAGGCATGTTTGAGCATGTAGGTAGAAAATTTTATCAAACGTATTTTAATACTGTTTCAAAGCTACTTAAAGATAACGGTGTTGCATTAATACATACAATTGGTTCAAGCATGCCACCTAGAAACCCTCATCCATGGATAACCAAGTATATTTTTCCTGGAGGATATACACCCAGTTTAAGTGAAGTTTCTCTTCCAATAGAAAAGTCAGGTTTGATTATTACTGATCTCGAAGTTTTAAGAATGCATTATGCGTATACTTTAAGAAATTGGAAAGAAAGGTTCCTTAGTAAAAAAAATGAGGTTTTAGAAATGTTTGATGAACGTTTTTTAAGAATGTGGGAATTTTATCTAGCAGGTTGTGAAATGGCATTTAAATGGGGTGACCAGGTTGTATTTCAATTTCAACTTACAAAAAAAAATAACACCATTCCAAATATAAGAGACTATATTTATCATTTATAAATTGATAAGTTTTGAGCTCTGATAATGAAAAAAAAGCGTAAAAAAAAAATCAATAAATCTAAAAAAAAAAATATTAGAAAATTAGTAAAAAATAAAAAAAAATTTTCAATAGAAAAAAAAATTAAGAAGCACAAGAAAAAAAAAAGACCTTTAAAAAAAAGAAATAATTTTAGATTAAAAGGAAAAAAAAAAATACTTATAGATATAATTAATTTCCAAGAAAAAATTAAACCAAATATCAAAATAACATTTAACCCTTTCGTATCAATTGATAGATTTTTACAAAGATTTTTTGAAAATATATCTAATACTATTATTGAATATAAATCACTTAAGAAAGAACAAAAAAGAATTTCAAAGATCAAGGAACTTGAGAAGATTGAAAAAGAAAAACTAGAAAAAGAAAAAAAAATTAAAGAGGAAAAAAATCTTCAGTCTAAACTAAAAGAACAAATTTTAAAGGACGAGATGAAACTAGAGAAAGAAAGGGCAAAAGATATAAAAATTTTTCTAAGAAAAGAGCAAGCAATTATTCGTCAAGAACAAGCAGAAAAACAAAGAAAATTTTTAGAACAATTAAAAATAGAAAAACAAATTGAAAAATTCAGAGTTAGAGAAGTTAAAGAGTTGGAACAGTTAGAAAAAATTTCTTTGAAGGAACAAAGAGAGGACTATGCGAGTCTACAAGAGAGGATAGACAAGTTAAAACAAAAATATCAAATTATAAGAGACCAGAAAATTAGAGAAAGAGTGGAAGCTCTTGGGATAAAAACTTTAGGAGACGAGGATAGGGAGACTCTTTTACAAAAAGAGAGGGATTATACCTTAGCAAGACAAAAAATAGAGTTTGCACTTGAGAGTTTTTACAGAAGTTCAAGTAGTCTTGTGTTTCAATTAAACAAAAGGCATATAACACGTCATATGTCAATTTTAAGATGTATAGATAGAAGATTTGAAACTGGAGAGATTTTTATTAAATGGGATGAGAGCGATGATGAAAAATGGCTTTTATTAATATATATAAAAAATAATTCACCCGATGAGGGGATTATTATTGAGGATAAAAGCAATCCAGATAGGAATATATCTCATGAATTTAAACATACAGAAATTTTTAAAGCTTCAGATTTAATGGTAGATTCTTTAACACAATTGATTTCTAAAATAAGAAAGAAACAAGTTAACATTAATTAACGATAACGTTTTTTAAAATATACTCCCAGGAACCCATCCTATTATATTTTACCTTTAATATTAAATTTTGTTTTGGTTCAAGCCATATTTCAAAGTCTAATTTTTTATTTTCACTAATATTTTCATCTTTAGATTTTAAAGAAAATTTATGAGCCAAATATTCTTTACCGTAAATTTGAATCTTTTCCTTACCTAAAAAATTTACAACTTGATCTTTAACACTTCCTGACAATGGACTTATTTGATTTTCACTTTCTAAAATTTTGTGATTCCACCAATTACCAATAATATGGTTTCTATTAGCCTTACCAGTGTAGGAGGAACCTTTAATATCAAAAACATCTTCATTTTCATTTAATATTAAATTAACGAATTTTTTTTTATCATTTTGAAGTGTATTTGAATTAAATGAAAATAATTTATTATTTTTATAAATCTCTGTACCTACGCTATTTATTGAAAAAACTTTAATTCCAAGTAATTTAACTTCAAAATTTGTTTCGTTATAAATTTTTATAGAGTCACCATTTTTTGTAAATTCATAATTGCAGTACCCAATATTCTTACCATCTTTGAAGATTTCCATTTCAATTTTTTTTATATTTTTGTAGTGCGATACATGGCCATTTAAAGCTTGGGGATAGAGCAACAATATAAAACAAAGAAAGAATTTTTTCATAAAAGATATGGTATTTAATATCAACAAATAGTAAACACCACATTAAAAATGTTTCTTAAAATTAAAAAAATTCCCAAAGTGTTTTGGAGTTCGCAAAAACCTTTAAATCTTAAACCAAAATTTTCATCATTATTTTTTCTTTGTGTAGGACTAGTAATTTTCGGCTTCGGAGAAGGACTTCTTATTGTTTCTAGTTCAGGGGCTTCTCCATGGAGTGTTTTGGCTCAAGGAATTTCTATAAATGTTAATTTATCAATTGGTATAATAACTTTCTTAATCAGTTTTACAGTTTTAATTTTATGGATACCTCTTAAACAGAAACCAGGAATAGGAACTATTTTAAATGCCTTTATTATTGCAATTATGATTGATCTTTGCATTAAATTTGTACCAACACCCGAAAATTATATTCATCAAATTATTTTAGGCACAGTTGCAGTTTTGACTGTTGGTATAGGTGGTGGGATTTATCTTGTTGCCAATCTTGGTGCGGGGCCAAGAGACGGTTTAATGGTAGGTTTACAAAAGAAAACGAACCTACCAATTGCATCCGTAAGAGCTTTTTTAGAAATTTCAGTAGTTAGCATAGGTTGGTATTTAGGAGGAACTATTGGTCCAGGAACTTTAATATTTGCTTTCGGAATTGGTCCAGCGGTTGCCCTTGCGCTTTATTTAGTTAAAAAAATTTTTCCATAATACTTTACTCTTTAATGTAAAGCCTACTAGCATAGTCAATTCTGTGGAAAAATTTAAAATTCAAATCGTTTTTAAAATAATCATCCACTGCTTTTTTGGAACCTTTCCAATGACCATAATCATCAATAATTAAAACTCCTTTTTTTTGCAATCTGGGGTAAAGTACTTCCATTTCCTTCTTTGTTGACTCATAAAAGTCAGTATCTAACCTAAGCAAAGATATTTTTTTTGGAATATTCTTTTCGTTCTCTAGCGTTTGTTCAACTTTACCTTTAACAAAAACCAAATTATCTCGATGATTTTTATCAAATTTACTCAAATTATTTTGAACTTCATTTAATGAGGCATAACACCACTGATTTTTTTTGTAAGCTTTTCGTGTATCTGTTGCTGATTTATTTTTAATATCAAAGTCAAAATCTTTGTTTTCCTCAGGCATTCCCTCGAAAGTATCATAGGCAAATATCTTTCTTGATAAAATTAGTTTTTTATTGAGATAATTCATCAATATTAAATTACCACCTTTAAATACACCAGCCTCTACAAAATCACCCTCAATCTTATTTGAAGCAATGTACTTAATCGATTGCAATATTGCCCAATGGTTTGGTATCGAGCACATTGAAAATTCTTTTATCTTTTTTAAAATTTCATTTTCTTCATTGCTAATTTCAGCGATATAATTTTCTTGTCTTTTGTACCATGAGTCTTTAGTAGTAATTTCATAGTTGAAGAAATTTAAAATATTTTTTAATATTTTTTTCATTTTGAAAATTTTATTACTTATATATGATTGATTGTTTTCAATATATAAAAAAATTAAATATGATTTGTTTCTTATAAATTCTTAAAAAATGTTAATAGAGAAAATATTTGATATAATAAGTAAGCTTCATCACTATAAAATCTCACTGTATGCAAAAAAATTAGGTTGTAATACTCTTATTGATGTTGGGTGTCATAAAGGTGAATTTCTAAGTAGTTTTTTGAAAATAAAAATATTTAAAAAGTTTTATTGTTTCGAACCTCAAAAAGAAATTTATAAAAACCTGAAAAAAAAATTTAAAAATAATAAAAAGGTTAAATTATATAACTATTCACTTGGTGAAAATGAGAGTAAGAAAAAAATGTATTTATCAAATTTAACTTCTTTATCTACTATGTCCAAGATTAATCGGAAGTCTGAATGGTTTAAAATTAAAAATTTAATTGTAGGAGATAAAAATAGATTTAATATGTATCAAATAGTAAATCAAAAAAAAATTGACACAGTTTTCAAAAATATTTCTTTAAAAAATAGCTTTCTTAAAATTGATGTTGAGGGATACGAACTTAATGTATTGTATGGTGCAAAGAGTAAAATTAAAGAGATTCCATTTGTGATTGTTGAAAAACATACTTTTAATCAGTATTATAATAATTTTAGCTTAGTTAATAATTTTTTGTTAAAAAATAATTTTAAAATAATTAAAAATTTTTACTATCCCACATTGCATTATAAAGATGTTCTTTATAAAAATAGAAAAAAAGGGCAGTAAAAACTGCCAATATTATTGATTTTTTTGGTGATTATTTTTTAAACTTAATTGGAGGACCAAATCTGTTTTTTTTGTTCTCACCCTTAGTTACGTGCCAAATGATTAATAATATTCCACCTATTATAGTAAACCAAAGCAATTGCCACCAACCAGATCTATTTATGTCATGCAGTCTTCTCGCTGTTACCGAGATTGATGGAATAATTAACGCAACTGAAAATATTAAATTAATTGGTCCTTCTTCTTCAAATGGATACCCTAAAATCATAGTATCAATTATTGCCGCAATGATTCCTCCAAGTGTACCAAATAAAACAAAAAACCAAAATTCAGACCTCGATGCTCTACCTGAAAAAACAGCGTATTTATTTAAACATGTTCTAATCGAAGTTTGAAAATCCATAACTCAAAGTATCATCTCATACTTTGAATTCAATATTAAGTTTCTTAAAACTTACCAAAAAACCTTAGTACGCCAATACTCACTTATTTAAGAACTTCATTGAAAACTTCATTGAGAAAACCCTCTAATTTAAAAGCAAGTTAAAAGAGGATTGTTTTATTTTTCGAACTCTTTTTTAATTGGGGTAAAATATAAGAAAACTAATATCGCTCCACTATTTGCCCAACCTAATCCATCAAGCAATAAAATGATTGGGTCATAAGCACCTATACCCATTAACAACAAAAGTATTGATCCCAAAATGAATAGAAATAAATACATTTGTTTTCCAATATTCTTAAATTTGTATAATAGATATAAATTTACTAAGTATAATAGGAAAAAAACTAGAGCAATTACAATAAGCATATCGTTCATATTGTTTGATTGACTTATACTTTCATTAAAAGCGATAACCAGTTCAGACTCAAAAAAAGCAGAAATAAATATTAAAATTAATAATAATAAATCTAATAAAATTACCCTTTTGAATATTATTTTTAAATTCATATTAAGTTAATTATTACTACAGTTCTCAAAAAAAAAAACCCCCGAAACTTTTGTTTCGAGGGCTCTAATTTTGTTTAATGTATGTATTTAGAATGTTCTCTAAATGGAAACGTATTACATTCTCATACTGGTTTCTAATAATACTTGATTTACTTAACATTTTGAAAATTCCTTCATCACTCTTCATCACTATTTAAAGCAATTTCAAAGCAATTCAGAGGGTGACTTGATACTAGAGTTAGGTTAGGTTTTTAAAATGGTCAAAACTTTAAATTTTTCCAAGAAGCTCTAAGTGAATGGAAGAGAGAAAATGAGTTATTTAAATAGATGAAAATATTTTTAATAATTCTTGTTTGTTTAATTGTAATTGCTAAAGTTGTATCAAAAGTTGCTCCAACTTCTGGCAAAGTTATAAGAGGTACATCATCAGAAATAACTAAATCAGAATGAAAAAAGAACCAATAAAATTCATTAAACCTAAATTAAAAACTAAGAAAATCATGCAAGGTCTTATTGGGGGTCTTATTCTTTGGTCAATTATTCGCTTAACAATTTATTTTTATCAGAACACAAGTAAATTTTATCTGAACAACAAATCTAATAAATCAATAATAAACGATCTAAAGAATGAACAAGAAAAAAATGAAAGCCTATGTAGAATTTGGTCTTTGTCTATTGAAGAATGCAAATTGTATAAAAAAACAGGAAAGTTCCCGAAAGATGTAGAAGATAAATTTGAAAAAATTAAAAAAAAAATTAAAGAAAAAAAATAATGTACCCTTTTTAAAAGCAAGTTAAAAGATGACTTCATTGAGGGGTGGAGTTAAAATTGGTTATGAAGAAAACAATAAATTTTCCTAATGAAGTTAAATATTTTGGCGAAGTTAAAAATGGAAAACCACACGGCAAAGGAAAATTAACTTATCCAGACAATGGTGGAAAATATGAAGGTCAATGGAAAAATGGCAAGTATCATGGGAAAGGAAAACTTAACTATGGAGGAAAACAAGGAGAATACATTGGTGAATTTAAAAATGGTAAGTGTGATGGATATGGAGAATTTAAGCAAAGAGGAGTACAGAAATATTCTGGTAATTGGAAAAATGGCAAATATCACGGTCAAGGTACATTAAAACATTATAATGAAGTGTATTCAGGTTTTTTTAAAAATGGAGAATTGCCATCAATTTATTTGGAACCAAGAGAAAATAAAACTAACCAAAATAAAGATAAAAAGAAAATAAAATATACTTTTTCCTACCTTAAAAAAAAATTAGATATTTTTGAATTAATTAAATACTTAAATTGGAAAGACAAAGAAACACAAATAATTATATATATAATTTGGTCTTGCTCTTTTAAGGATGAAGGTGCAGAATTTGCCTTTAATGCAGGTAATGTTTTAAAGGAATTTAGATTATCTGTAAAAAAAACAGATTTTGCTGGAGAGTTATTAAAGTATCAGTTTGATGGAACTTTGCTTCCAAAGTTAAACAATAACTTTAAATTAGAAATATATTTCGAAATGTGTCATATTAGTCACGCTTTAATAAGTTCTAAAATTGAAAAAAAATTTTATCATATCTTTGCTTTAAGGGAATGGGATAATAAAAAAGATAAACCAATTAATTTTAAAAAACCATCTGAGTATATTCTTGAGTACAATAATGTTGTGGATGTTTTAGATACAAAACCCTCTAAGTCCAAATTTTTTGAATTAATAATGAAGGATAGTGAAGGTATGGAGGATGCATTTATGGAAAAAAACAAATCAATAGATTATGAAGAACGTGAAAGATTAATGTATGATACAATTTATCAATCTGAAAAAGGGATTAATTATTATGACCTTTATAAAAAAGGTAAATTATAAAAAACCCCCGAAACTTTCGTTCCGAGGGTTCTAATTTTGTTTAGTGTATGTATTTAGAGTGTTCTCTGATTGGCAAGGAATTACATTCCCATTCCACCCATACCACCCATTCCACCCATACCGCCACCAGGCATTGCAGGTGTTGAGTCTTTTTCCTCTGGTTTATCCGCAACCATAGCTTCTGTAGTTACTAATAATCCTGATATTGAAGCAGCATCCTGAAGTGCTGTTCTTACAACTTTTACTGGGTCTATAATTCCCTCTTTAAACATATCAACATATTGCTCAGATTGTGCATCGTAACCGTTAGAGACTTTATTAGTTTCTAAAAGTTTGCCTACGACTACCGATCCATCTACGCCAGCATTTTTTGTAATTTGTCTTATTGGTGCCTGAAGCGCACTTTTTACAATTTCAACTCCAGCCTTTTGATCGTCACCTTTTACTTTTACTTTATCAAGGTCTTGAGAAGCGTAAAGTAATGCACATCCACCACCGACGACTATTCCTTCTTCAACTGCTGCCCTAGTTGCATTAAGTGCATCTTCTACTCTATCTTTTCTTTCTTTAACTTCAACTTCAGTCGCACCACCAACTTTAATTACAGCAACACCTCCGGCTAGTTTAGCTAATCTTTCTTGAAGCTTTTCTTTATCGTAGTCTGATGTAGTTTCATCAATCTGTTGTTTGATCTGAGCACATCTTGCCTCTATATCTGATTTTTTACCTGAGCCACTTACAATTGTGCTATTTTCTTTATCGACTTTTACTCTTTTTGCAGATCCTAAATCATTTAATTTTACATTTTCAAGTTTAATCCCTAAGTCCTCAGATATAACTTGTCCACCAGTTAAAATAGCAATATCTTCCAACATTGCTTTTCTTCTATCTCCAAAGCCAGGTGCTTTAACTGCTACAACTTTTAAACCACCTCTTAATTTATTTACAACTAGTGTAGCTAAAGCTTCACCCTCAACATCTTCTGAAATTATCATCAAAGGTCTTCCAGCTTGTACCACGGCTTCCAATAGTGGAACCATCGGTTGTAAGTTCGTTAATTTTTTTTCATGCAACAGAATTAATGGATTTTCTAACTCTGTTGTCATCTTATCACCATTAGTTATGAAATATGGAGACAAATAACCTCTGTCAAATTGCATTCCTTCAACAACATCAAGTTCAGTCTCAATACCTTTTGCTTCCTCAACAGTAATTACTCCTTCATTACCAACTTTTTGCATTGCTTTTGAAATCATATTCCCAATTTCCTTATCACCATTTGCAGAAATTGTTCCCACTTGAGCTATTTCATCACTATCTTTTACTTTCTTTGCTGATGAGATTAATTTTTCTTTAACATGATCTACCGCTGCATCTATACCTCTTTTAACATCCATTGGATTCATTCCAGCAGTTACATATTTACAGCCTTCTTTTACAATAGCTTGTGCGAGTATAGTTGCAGTTGTTGTGCCATCTCCAGCTTCGTCATTAGTTTTACTTGCAACTTCTTTAACCATTTGAGCGCCCATATTTTCGAATTTATCTTCTAACTCAATTTCTTTTGCCACTGAAACACCATCTTTTGTAGTTCTAGGTGCACCATAAGATTTATCAATAACTACATTTCTTCCTTTAGGACCTAATGTTACTTTTACTGTGTTTGCTAAAATATCAACACCTTTTAGCATTGATGCTCTTGCATCAGAATCGAATTTAACTATTTTTGCCATTATAAATCTCCTTAGATTATTTTGTTTTTGAAATACCCATAATGTCAGACTCTTTCATTATGCTGTATTCTTTACCGTCAATTTTGACTTCTGTTCCTGACCATTTACCAAATAAAACCTTATCGCCAACTTTAACGTCCATAGGTATTATTTTACCATCTTCAGTTTTTGCTCCTCCACCTACGGCAACAACTTTTCCCTCTTGAGGTTTTTCTTGAGCGGTATCTGGTATTATTATTCCTCCAGCAGTTTTTTCACTGCTATCTAAAACTTCTATTAAAACTCTATCATGTAAAGGCTTAAATTTCATATAATTCTCCTTAAATATGACAGTCATATAGAGGTAAGAATATAATTTTTCAAGGTATTCATAAAAATATATGAGGTAAAAAAATCAAAGAAATATCAGTATTTTTAAGCTATATCTCCTAAATGCCAAAAAATTTAGATGATTTAGGACTGAAGTCAGTAGCGAACAGCTACGATGTCTTTTTTATAGATATTTGGGGAGTACTTCACAACGGAATAAATCTTCATCAAAATTCTGTTAATGTTTTAAATGAATTAGAAAAATTAAATAAGAATTATATTTTGCTAACTAATGCACCAAGACCAAATAGCACAGTAATTGAATTCTTAAAAAAGATGGGATTAGATGAAAATAAATGTAACAAAGTTTATACATCTGGGGAGTCTGCACTTAAACATTTAGAAAAAAATTATAAAGAAAAAAAATTTTATCATATCGGACCCCCAAGAGATTTTGATCTTTTTAAACTGTTTGAAAAAAATAAAATTGATAATTTAGAACAATCCGATTTTATATTGTGCACAGGACTTTTCGAAGAATATGAAGAAGACCTAAAATATTATAAGGAATTATTTAAAAGTGTAATTGGTAAAATAATGATATGTACAAATCCTGATTTGATTGTAGATAGAGGCAATATCACAGAATATTGTGCAGGCTCAGTAGCAAAAATATTTGAGGATCTAGGAGGAAAGGTTGAATATTTTGGAAAACCTTATCCACCCGTATATCAACAAGCTGTAAACATAAAAAATAAAAAAATATTGTGTATTGGAGATAATCTTAATACGGATATTAAAGGAGCCAATATTCAAAATTTCGACTCTATGCTTATATCGTCGGGTATACATAAAAAAGAAATAAATAAAAATATTGAAAAAGTTCAATTAAAATACAATGTAAAGATTAATTATTATCAATCACTTTTAAAATGGTAAGTAAAATAAAATATTACAAAAATTTTGATGTTCAAAAAAAACACAAAAACTCAATTATATTAATTGGTAATTTTGATGGCGTTCATTTAGGGCATCAAAAATTGTTTAAAAAAGCTTTAATATTAAAAAAAAGAAAAAAACATAAAATTGGGGTAGTGACATTTGATCCAATTCCTAAAATGTTTTTTTTCAAAAAAATAAGAAATTATAGAATATCCAACTTTAATCAAAAGTTAGAAATTTTAAAAAGATTTAAAGTTGATTTTGTTATTAATAAAAAATTCGACTTAAAATTTTCTAAGATAACATGTAATCAATTTATTGAAAAATTCCTATACAAAAAGCTATCTGCTAAATTAATTTTTGTAAGTAATAATTTTAGATTTGGTCATAAGCGCGAGGGAGATGTAAAATTATTAAAATTTTTCGAAAACAAATTTAATTATAGAATAATAAATCCATCCCCTTTAAAAAAAAAGAAAAAGATCATATCTTCAACATCTATAAGGAAACTTTTAGAGAAAGGACAAATCTCTACTGCCAATAAATACTTAGATAGAAATTGGTCCATTCAGGGAATTGTGCAACTTGGAAGAAGATTGGGCAAAACTATTGGATTTCCAACTTGCAACATAGATATTGGAAATTATGTGATAGCTAAACCAGGAGTTTATGCAGTTAAAGTCTTAATAAATAATACAAAAAAAAAACTGAGTGGAATCGCAAACTTGGGGTATAGACCTACATTTAACCAAAATAAAATTCTTCTTGAGGTAAATATTTTTAATTTTAAAAAAAATCTTTATAATAAAAAGCTAACAGTTGAGTTTTTGAAGTTTATCAGAAGTGAAAAAAAATTTAATGGTATAGATAAATTAAAAAAACAGATAAAAAAAGATATAAAAATAGCTAAAAAATTAAAATGAGCAAAGATCAAATAAATCTTCCAAAAACAGCTTTTTCAATGAAAGCAAATCTTCCATTGAAAGAACCTAAGATCGTTGAACATTGGAATAAAATAGATCTTTACAATTTATTAAGAGAAAATAATAAAGGTAAAGAAAAATTTGTTCTTCACGATGGACCTCCTTATGCAAATGGTAATATTCATATGGGAACAGCTTTTAATAAAATTCTTAAAGATATAATCACAAAATTTCATCAAATGGATGGCAAAGACTCTGTATATGTTCCAGGATGGGATTGTCATGGTTTGCCGATTGAATGGAAAATAGAGGAACAATATAAAAAAAATAAAAAAAATAAAAATGACGTACCAGTAGTTGAATTTAGAAAAGAATGCAGAGAGTTTGCTAATAAATGGATCAAAGTTCATAAAGAACAATTTAAGAGGCTTGGAGTTGTTGGAGATTGGGAAAATTATTATTCTACAATGAGTTATGATGCTGAAGCTCAAATAGTAAGAGAATTAAGTAAATTTTTAAAAGAAGGTAGTTTATATAGAGGATACAAGCCAGTTTTGTGGTCCACTGTAGAGAAAACTGCTCTAGCTGATGCAGAAGTTGAATATATGGATCATACATCAGATACAATTTATGTTTCGTTTCCTATTCAAAAATCAAAATTTAAAAATCTTATAGGTACCGAAGTAGTTATCTGGACAACTACACCATGGACGATACCAGCAAATAAAGCTTTAGCTTACAATAAATCTTTGAAATATGTTGTAATACAAGTTAACGACAAAGGTGATTTTAACACTAGAAAAATTATAGTTGCAAAAGATCTTTTAAAAAGTGTAGTTGAGAATTGTAAAATTAACGATTACAAAATTATAAGTGAAATAAATGGATCCGATTTTGAAGGAGTAGTTTGCTCCCATCCATTTAAGAGAATGGGTTACAATTATGATATACCGATGCTTGAAGCAAGGTTTGTTACGACTGAACAAGGCTCAGGAATAGTACATTGTGCTCCAAGCCATGGTCCAGACGATTTTAATTTATGTTTAAATAATAATATTAAAGCTGTTGAAACAGTAGATGATGATGGAAAGTATACAAAACATGTTTTAAATTTTGAAGGCATTCATATTTTTAAAGCGAACCCAATTGTAATTGAGAAGCTTAAAAATGAAAAAAATTTATTAGCGAACGGAAAACTAAATCACTCATATCCTCATTCTTGGAGATCTAAAGCTCCGTTAGTCCACAGAGCTACACCTCAATGGTTTATTTCTATGGAAAGCCATAAACTAAGAGATAAAGCTTTAAAAGCTATTGATAATACAGAATTTTATCCTGCAAAAGGGAAAGAAAGATTGAGATCAATGATCGAAACAAGACCAGATTGGTGTGTTTCTAGACAAAGAGTTTGGGGCGTACCATTGCCTATATTTATTTCTAAATCAGATGGCAAGGTTTTAGTAGATGATGATGTGTTTGAAAATATTGCGTCTATTTACGAAAAAGAAGGATCAGATTGCTGGTTTTCAGATGACCCTCAGAAGTTTTTAGGAAATAAATATAAAGCTGAGGATTTTGTTAAACTAAAAGATATTGTTGAGGTTTGGTTTGATAGTGGATCTACACATTCATTTGTTCTTGAAAAAAGAGGAGATTTAAAATGGCCTGCATCTATGTACCTAGAAGGATCTGATCAACATAGAGGATGGTTTCACTCCTCATTATTAGAATCTTGTGGAACAAGAGGCAGAGCTCCATTTGAAAGTATCTTATCTCACGGATTTGTGATGGATGGTAAGGGTTTGAAAATGTCAAAGTCTTTAGGGAACCAGATCTTTCCTGAGGATATTTTAAAAAAATATGGAGCAGATATTCTTAGGGTTTGGGTGACTGCATCCGATTACTCTGAAGACTTGAGAATAGACTACTCAATTTTAGAGCAACATGCTGAAGCGTATAGAAAGATAAGAAATACATTTAGATACTTAATGGGAAATATAAATGACAATTATTCAGAGCAAGAATATGACAATATTGATATTAGCAAACTTCCAGAACTTGAAAAATTAATGTTACACAAATTGTATGTATTAAATGAAAAATTTAAAGCAAATTTTAGAGAGTACAACTTTCATGTTTTGTATAAAGAATTATTAAACTTCTGCACTGTAGATCTTTCTTCATTTTATTTTGATATTAGAAAAGACACTTTATATTGTGATAAAAAAAATTCAGATAAGAGACAAAGTTGTATTTTAATATTAAATACGATATTAGACACCTTACTAAAATGGTTTGCGCCAATTTTATCTTTTACTACAGAGGAAATTTTTAGTCTTTTAATTAAAGATGAAAAAAACAGTATTCATTTAAAAAAATTTCCAGAATTTCCAAAATCTTGGAAAAATGATGAACTTAACAACAACTGGAGTAAAATAAATAAAATAAGAGATATAGCAAATATCAGTATTGAGGAAAAAAGAGCAGCTAAAACAATAGGATCTAGCTTAGAAACTGCAATTGATATCAGATTGACCAAGGATCTATATGATCTTGCAAAAAAATATGATTTTTCAGAAATATGTATAACTTCACGTGCAAATACTATTTTAGATGAAAATGCAAAAGATAACATAGAAGTAAAAACTTCAAAAGCAAACGGAAAAAAATGTTCTATTTGTTGGAAAATTAGAGAAACAGAGTGTGAAAGACACCCAACATGCAATTTTAAATGACAAAATTTTTAAATAAAAAAATTTTTTTTTATTTTTTTATTACATTGTTAATTTTCACTTTAGATAGGATTTCAAAAATTTATGTTATAAATATTGCAGAAACTTATGGCAAAGTAGATATTTATCTAAATCAGTTTATAAATATTATTTTAGTTTGGAATACAGGAATAGGGTTTGGATTATTATCATTTGAAAAACAATTTATTTATAATTTAATAACATTTATAATTGTATTGGTTAATTTTGTAATCTTATACCTTGGTGTAAAGTCAAGTAATTTTAAAGGACTTATATTTTTTGTCATTTTGGGTGGATCACTTGGCAACTTATTCGATAGACTTTACTATTCTGCAGTTCCAGATTTTATTGATTTAAATTACAATGATTTTCATTGGTTTATATTTAATATAGCAGATGTTTTTATTACATTAGGCGTTGTATGCCTTATTTTTGTTGAAATAATTTTTAATAAAGTTGAAAAGAAAACTAATGAATAAAAAAATTTTACTCTACTTTTTCTGTTTTTTATTTTTATACTCCTGTCAAACTGTTAAAGATGGTTTAACGGGAAAAAAACAGGAGAGAAGTGATGAATTTTTAGTAATAAAAAAAAACCCATTAGAAATTCCACCAAATTTTGACGAGCTACCAGTTCCACAATCAGAACAAATAAATGACCAATCTGCGTTAGTTGATGATGAAATTAATGATTTAATTAAATCTATTAATTCGAAAAGCGCGAAGAGTAACGAGACAGGTAACAGATCTGCTGAGGAATTCGTAATAGATCAAATAAATAAAGATTAATGCAAAAGCATTTTATAAATTTTAAAAACTTTGTAGACATAAAAAAAAACAGAAATCTTGAAATAAAGCTTAAAAAAAAACTTGATATTTGTATTCAAGAAAAACTTATAAAAAGTTTCTCTCAAAAATATAAATATTCATACGAAAATATTAACTTTAAAAAATATAATAATTTTAAAAATATTAATTTAGTCGGAATGGGGGGATCGGCGCTTGGTGCTAAAGCAATTTATAACTTTTTTAGCCCTAAAATAAAAAAAAAATTTACTTTTGTTGATAATATAAATCTAAAAAAAAACTACAACCAAAACTTAAAATCATTAAATTTAGTAATTTCAAAATCAGGAAATACATTAGAGACAATTTCTAATTTCAGGTCTTTAAAAAATAAAAAGAATAATTTATTTATTTGTGAAAATTCAAACAATCAAATTAGAAATTTAGCAAAAAAACTTAAAAGTGATATAATCGACCATAGAAATTACATTGGAGGAAGGTACTCTGTTTTGTCTGAAGTTGGTATGCTTCCAGCATTATTAATGGGTCTTAATCCAAAAAAATTTAAAAGATTTGATAATTTAATTAAAAATAAAAGATTTATTAATTCATTAATTAATAATGTTATTTCAACTGTCGCTTTAATTAGAAAAAAAAAATATAACTCAATCATTCTTAATTTTGATGAAAATTCGGAAGGTTTATTTAATTGGTATCAGCAACTAATAGCAGAAAGTTTAGGAAAAAAATCAAAAGGACTTTTGCCAGTTGTCTCAAATTTACCAAGAGACAACCACAGTATGATGCAACTATACCTAGATGGACCAAGTACAAATTTTTACACTTTTTTTGATGTTCTAGATCACTCAAAAAATAATCGTCTTGCAAATATAAAATTAGCACAAAAATTTGCAACAAAAACGATCTTTAAGAGAAAAAAAATACCGTTTAGATCTTTTGATTTATTAGACAGATCTGAGAGTTCTTTAGGAGAGATGTTTACTTTCTTTATGTTGGAGACAATTTTGATAGGAGAGGCTTTAAATCTAGATCCTTTTAATCAGCCAGCAGTCGAATTAATAAAAATTGAAACTAAAAAAATATTAAATACCTAAAATTTAATAAAATATATCTTTGATATTCCATATATCTTTTCTAACAAAATATCATATTTCATATTTAATGTATCTTTACTTTTTTTGTTTCTATGCAAAATAATTAGACCATCTTTCTCCAAAATATTTGATTTATTTATCAATGACAAAAGTTCATTGACTTTTTGTTCTTTAAATGGCGGATCTAAAAAAATTAAATTAAATCTATTTTTAAAATTTTGAGAGTCCAGCATTTCATAAATATCTTGTGTATTTATTTCAATTTTTTTTACTTCGTTAAGAGATTTAATATTTTTTTTTAATACATGTAATGCTGGCTCATAATTTTCACAGAAAACAACCTTTTTTGCCTGTCTTGAAATACATTCAAGACCAAAAGATCCTGAACCAGAAAAAAGATCTAAAATACAAGCTTCTTTCATATTGATTTTTATATGTTCGGAGTGAGCTAGAAAATTAAAGATCGCCTCTTTTACCATGTCTCTCAATGGTCTAGTTAAATTATCTAAAGGTTGATGCAATTTTTTTCCTTTAAATTTTCCTGATATTATTCTCATACATTATGTAACTTTGTATCCAATATCTTTTCTATAAAAACCGTATTTCCAATTAATTCTTTCAAGAATTTTTAGAGCGTCTTTTTTACTACTCTCAAAGCTATCTGAGGTTACCACTATATTTAATACTCTACCCCCATAAGAATATAAATCCTCTTTAATACTTTTAGTACCAGCATGAATAATAAATTGACCCTCCTTAACTCTTAAATTTTTTACATTATTTATAATTACTTTTTTTTTATAATCACCTGGATATCCATTTGAACATAAAACGATACACAAACTTTTTTTTTCTAGCCATTCAATATTTTCCACTCCTAGCTCTTGTTTACAACATGATAAAATGATTTTTGCCAAATCCGATTTTAGTAGTGGGAGAATTGTTTGGCACTCCGGATCTCCCATTCTTACGTTAAATTCAATTAGGTATGGTTCATTTTTACATATCATAAGTCCAACATATAAGAAGCCGATATAATTTGTATTAAGTTCTTTCAATCCAGCCATAGTTGGTTCTATAATTTTTTTATTGATTTTGTCTTGAAGAATATCATTATTTAATCTAGACGGTGAATATGCTCCCATCCCACCAGTATTAGGACCTGTATCTCCTTCGCCAACTCTCTTATGATCTTGTGCAGTTTGAAAAAATTTATAATCTTTTCCATCGCATACTACAAAATAACTCATTTCCTCTCCTTCTAAAAACTCTTCTATTAAAATTGATTCAGCTTTACCGAATTTTCCGTTAAATATTTCATTTACTGCTTCTTCTGCGTTATTTTTTGATTTACAAATATAAACGCCCTTTCCTGACGCCAAGCCATCTGCCTTGATTACTATAGGGTATTTTGAATTTTCCAAATAATTAATAGCATCACTTTTTTTTATAAATATCTCAAATTTTGAGGTTGGGATATTAAACTTTTTACAAAGTTTTTTTGTAAAAATTTTTGAACCTTCAAGTTGAGACGAAATTTTATTTGGACCAAACACTTGAATACCAGTATTTTTAAAAAAATCTACTATACCATTAACAAGTTGTTTTTCAGGGCCAACAACTAATAAGCTAATATTTTTTTCTAGAGATTTCTTTTTAATCTCGTTAAAGTCGTCAATATTTATATCAATATTTTCTGCTAGTAATTCTGTTCCAGCGTTTCCAGGAAAACAATAGATTTTGTTCACGAGGTCTGACTCTTTCAATTTCAAGCACAGCGCATGTTCTCGTCCACCACTTCCAATAATGCCAATATTCATATATATATATTTTATATAACTTAAGTATGGAAAATAAATTAGCTAAATTGAGATATTTGCCTAATAATTTTGAAATTGTTGAGCCTGGTGACCACGTATTATGCGCTATTTCAAATAAAAAAATTCCTTTAGACAACTTAACTTATTGGAATGTTGAAGATCAGGAGGCTTATTACTCTTATGTGGAGGCATCAAAAAAAAAGGAAAACAAATAAGTTATTAAATTTTCCATCTATTGTGAGTTAAAATCCATTGTTCAGGATTTCTTAAAATCATTTTTTCAAGTAAATAATTTAAATATTGGGTAATATCTTCAGTACTTTTGTCTTTAGAAAAATATATTGGTTTATCTATAATCATTTTAAAATTATACCCATCAATTCTTTCGATATAAATACTAACTACTGGACAACTAAATTTTTTGACTAATTGAGCAGGTATCGTGGTAGTGAACGCTTCTTTTTTAAAAAAACTAGACTTAATACCCTCAGTAACTCTTTGATCAATCATTAATGCTATAGATGTATTATTTTTGAATAAATTTAAAATATCTCTTATCCCCGATAATCCTTTTTTGATTTGATTTCTACAGATAAATTTTTTTCTAATATTTTCCATGGTGCTATTCAAGAAAAAATTATTTAGAGGTCTATATATTGCTCCAAGTTCTATACCAGATTTCTCAATTTGCATCGCCATCAACTCAAAATTATTAAAATGCCCAGATACGAAAACAACAGGAATATTTTTATTTTTTATTTCGTTTAAATATTCTAATCCTGTTATTTTTATATAATCTTTTAAATTTCCGTTTCTGAAATCTTTCAAAAAAACGTATTCTGACAATATACGCCCATAGTTTCCCCACATCTTTTTAATAATTTCATCTACCCCTTCGCTTTTAGCATCTGGTAATATTAGATTAATATTTCTTTCAATAATATTTTTTGATTTAAACTTTGGACCAACTTTTTCACCAATTAACTTTCCAAGATTAGATGCGTTTTTATAACCAATAATTTTACAAATAAAAAAAAATAATTTTATTAAAATATATTGAAGTAAATAATTAATAATTTTCATAGCTGATTTGTTAAAAAATTTTTGAATTTTTTTTCATTAAATATTTTAATTTCAAGTTTTAAAATATTTATTTCATCAAAAAACTTTTTATTTATTTTTAAATAATCTTTCTCTGTAGTAATTATTTTTAGATTATTTAACTTTGAATAATTAATAATACTTTCAATATCTTTATCTGAATAAATATAATGATCCGGAAAGATAAATTCCTTTAAAATATTAAAATTATTTTCTTTTAAAAGTTTAAAAAAGTTTTTTGGATTACCAATTGCAGAAAAAATAACATAATTTAATTTTCTGTCAAAATCACTTATATTTGATATTTCGTAATTTGTCTCAAAAATTTGTAAATTATTCTTTATTCTTTTTAATTCTGAAATTAAATTTACATTTAATTTTGGATCTCCATTGATTACTACCGCATCATATTCTTTAATTGAATTAATTTTCTCCCTTAAAGGACCTGCTGGAATAATTAAACCATTCCCAATCCACTGCAAGTTATTGAAACAAACAATTTTTAAATTATAATCTAATGATTTATCTTGCAATCCGTCATCAAATATAGCGTATTTAAATTTTTTTAAATTAGCCTCTTTTATTGCATCTAATCTTTTTTTTTTACAGATTAGATTTGAATACTTTTTTATAAGGAGTTGTTCATCAAGCTGATTTTTATAAAACTTTTTAATAATAACTGAGTTTAGTTTTTCGGAATTCAATAGATTATTGGACTTTATTGCTAATGGTGTTTTCCCAGTGCCACCGACATAAATATTTCCTATACAAATCGAGAAAATATCTGGGTATTTTTTTCTTTTTTTAAATTTTCTGAGTAAATTATTGATCAATATTGGTAAAGTTAAAGGAATAAGGAGAAGTGCAACTAAATTTGGTTTTTTAATGTCCCAAAATTTTGGTTTATTAAATTTCATTTAACAATTTTTTTTATCTCCTCAGAGGTATTTTTAAGTATCTTTATACCAATATCCTCGATTTTTCTAACAATCAAATTAGAGGTCTTTTTAATTTTGAGGGATTTTTTAATTTCGCTTATTAAATTTTTTTTAAATTTTATTTTTTTTGCAATATTATTTTTATCTAAAAGTTTATAAATATCTTGAAAATTTTCTATATTTGGTCCGTGTATTATTTTGCAACCATATCTTGCTGCTTCTAAAGGATTTTGGCCACCATGTTTAATAATTGATCCTCCCATAAAAACAATCTTGCTAAAATTATAAAAAGTCTCTGTTTCACCATATGTATCAACTAAATAAATTTCGGTATCCAATGGAATCACTTTACCCGAACTGTGACAAAAGAATTTAAGATTTTTTGATTTGGCTATATCAATAATTTCATTTTTTCTATCAACGTGTCTGGGTATAATTATACTTACAATATTTTTATATTTTTTTTTTAGATTACAATGCACATCAATACAAAATTCTTCCTCTCCTCTATGTGTACTTGAAGCACACCAGTGTATCTTCTTATTAAAAAATTTTTTTAATTGAAGCGGAATTTTGTCATGCCTAATTTTTTTTTGGGAAAATTTTAAATTTCCAATTAACTTTATATTACTTACACCAAAAAACTTTAAGTAATTTGAAGTTTCCTCATTACATGGATAAGTGAATGTGAGGTTTTGAAAAACTCTTTTTGCAAAATCTGTAATTAAACACCATCTTTTAAAAGATTTTTTTGTAATTCTAGCATTTAGTAGAATTATAGGAATTTTTCTTTTACTTAGATTAATAATGGTATTTGGCCAAATCTCAGAGTCTATAAAAATTACACTAAATGGTTTCCAATAATTTAAAAATTTTTTCGAAATTATATTAGCATCGATTGGAAAAAATTGATGTATGGTTTTTTTAAATTTAAATTTACCAAAAACTCTGGCTGAGCTAATAGTTGAACTTGTTATTAATATTTGATTAACACTTTTATCTTTTTCAAGAATTTCAATAAGTGGGATTATGCTCAATAATTCACCTACGCTTGCACCGTGAAACCATATTAGTTTTTTACCAATTTTTTTTTTTGAAAAAAAACCAAGCTTTTCTTTAAATCTTTTAAGATCCTCTTTTCCTTTAAATAATCTAAATAAAATTATAATTGGTGAAATTAGAAGTATTGAGTTAATTAAAATTCTATAGATAGTTAATATCATCAATCTCTTCTAACTTGTTTATCATAGAAGTTCTTATAAATTTCAGAGTTATCCATTAATTCTTTATGAGTACCTTCGGCAACAACCTCTCCTTTTTCAATAACGAAAATTTTATGAGAGTTTAGTATTGTTGAAAGTCTATGTGCTATTACAATTGTTGTTTTATTTTTGGTTAACAAGCTCATTGCTTCTTGTATTTTGCTTTCTGTCTCTGCGTCTAATGAAGATGTTGCCTCATCCAATAAAATTATTGGTGCCTTCTTAAGCATAGCTCTTGCTATTGAAATTCTTTGCTTCTCTCCACCTGATAATTTAAGACCATTTTCACCAATAATGGTTTCATATTTATTCGGTAGATCTTTTATAAAATTATGTGCAAATGACTTTTCCGCAACTTCCATTATTTCTTTTTCGCTTGATTGAGAATTTGCATATAGAATATTATTTTTTATTGTATCATCAAATAAAGTCGTATCTTGAGTAACTATTGATATATTTTTTCTTAAATCCTCGAGTTTAATTTTATAAATTGACTGATTATCAATTTTTATATCTCCAGAGATACTGTCATAAAATCTAGGAATCAAATTCAATATCGAGGATTTTCCAGCACCACTGTGACCAACAAGAGCAGTCATTTTATTACCTGTGAATTTTAAATTGATTTTTTTTAAAATTAAGTTTTGATTCTCGTTGTATTTAAAATCGCAATTTTCAAATTCTATATCGCAATTTTTTAAAACTAAATTATTGCTAGACTTATTATCATTTATTTTATTTTCTATATCAATTATTGGTAATATTCTTTTAGCTGCTGATAAACCTTGATTTATTCCAACATTTAAAGTAGCTAATGATCTTACTGGTTGGTAAGCTAGCATCATTGCAGCTAAAAATGAAAAAAAATTATTTATATCTATTTCACCACTTATAATAAGTTTTCCTGTAACAAAAATAAGTAATGCTATCATCACCCCAGTTAAAGGTTCCATTATTACTGTTGCTCTAGTGAAAACTATAGCAATTTTTTTTGCTTTTTCTTTCACATCATTAAGAAATCTGCTTGATCTTTGCGTTTCGTAAGACTCTTTTTGAAAAATTTTAATTAACTTATGATTCTTAAACAATTCCATTAAATATTTTGATGCCTCACCAGCTTTTTCCTGAGCTTCGGTAGTTACTTTTCCAATTCTTTTTCCTAGGCTTTTAGCTGCTAATGTTGCGACAGGTATCATTAATATTGCAATAAGTGATAGCTTCCAATTTTGATAAAACATGACACATAATAAACCAACAAGTGTTAAACTATCTTTAAAAGCATTTAATATTGTTGTGCTAACTAAATTCACGATATGAGAAGTATCACCAAGCACATGATTTAAATATTTACCGCTATGTTTATCTTGTATTAAATTTGTATCAGCTCTAATTAGTGATTTTAACATATCATCCTGCATATCTTTTTTAATATCATTACCAACAGAGATCATAAGCACTCTTGCTCCATATAATGATAAGCCTTTTGCAAAAAATGCTAAAATAATAAATAATGGAATTATCAAAATTAAATTTTCATCTTTTTCTACAAAAATTTTCTTTATTGCAGGATCTAGAAGATATGCAATTGCTGAGGTTGATCCAGCTACAATCAATGAGAAAATTCCTGAAAGAATAATTTTTCCAATATAATTCTTTGAGTAATCAACGTATAAACGTTTTAAAATTTGAAAATTACTTGTCATAAAATAATTTTTCCAATTAAAATATTTATAAAAACTAAAAATCCAATAAGGTTATTTGACTTAAATTTACTTAAGCAACTAAATTTATCATTAATATTTAAAAATCTAATTTGATAAATAAGCAAATGCAAAGAGATTATAAAAATTCCAAAAAAGTAGATTGAACTAAACATCATTTTGTAACCTAAATAAAATAAGCATAAAATAAAAATCAAAAAGCATCCCGAGATAAATATTTTAGGATTTTTTTTAAATTTAATAGATGTTGATTTTACTCCTATAATTTCATCGTCTTTAATATCTTGGAACCCATATATTGTGTCGTAACCTAATGTCCAAAATATGGCTCCTATATAAAATATTACTGGCAAAGCATCAATTTGACTATTTATGGATGTCCAGCCCAATATAAGACCATAGTTGAAAGTAATTCCTAAAAATAGCTGTGGCCAGTAAGTAAATCTTTTCATTAATGGATAGGTAAATGCTAAGGGCATTGAACCAAGTGCAAGTAAAATTGTGAATAAATTAAACTGTATTAGAACAAAAAAAGCCATTAAACATAAAATTATTGAGTAGAGAAGAGCCAATTTTACAGATATGGCTCCAGATGCTATTGGACGAGATTTTGTTCTCTCAACTTTATTATCATAATCTTTATCAAATACATCGTTAATTATACATCCAGCTGATCTCATTAATACCGACCCTAAAAAAAATAATAAAAGATATTTAATGAATATTTGAATATCTCTAGAAAAATCAAATGCTATCGTTAGTCCCCATAAACATGGCCAAAATAATAGCATGAACCCAATCGGTTTTTTTAAGCGAGTTAACTCAATAAAATAATTTATTTGTTTCATCAGAATTTACTTGTAAATAGCAAAGGCTAGATTCATAATCAAACTGATTCGTTATGAATATTGATTATACAGTGACTGCATTAATGTTTCCCGCGATACCGTTACTAATGGGTGTCTATAGCAATAGATTTCATACTTTAAGTAAACTAATAAGAGAACTGCATGACGAACATGTTTATGAAAAACATATCCCTCCTGAATGGAAAAAACAATTTATTAACTTAAGTAAAAGAATATCTATTCTAAGGTGGACTATCATGTTCGCAGCTTTTGGTTTTCTATTTAATATGTTAACTGTATTTGCGCTGTATTTAGATACTTTATTTGTAGCTAGAGTTATTTTTGGATCATGTTGTCTATCAATGATTATATCTATAGCGTTTTTTATTAGAGAAATTCAGATTTCAACAAGTGCCTTAAATTTGCATATGTCCGATATGGACGTTCACATAGATTAGCTAGGTATTATTACTGCAGGACCAATTAATTTTCTTGCTTCTAAATCTTCATGAGCATTTTTAGCCTGATCAAGAGTATATTTTTTTGAAATATCTATTTTTATTTTTTTTGAAATTACTGCATCGAATACTTTTTTAGCAGAATCTTCTAACTCTTTCCTAGTTATAGTATAGTGAGCAATCGACGGTCTAGTAAAAAAAAGTCCTTTTGTATTTATGTGCTTTTTGACATCAATTGTATTTACATATCCTGAGGCGTTTCCAAATGCTACCATCATACCTCTTATTTTTAAGCATTCAATTGAGCCTTCAAAAGTTTTTTGTCCTACACCATCGTACACTACATCCACTGCATTCTTTCCAAATAATTTCTCGACTTCTTCAACAAAATTTTTTTCTGCATAATTAATCACATGGTGACAACCATTTTTTTTTGCAATTTCCTCTTTTTCTTTTGATCCAACTGTACCTATCACTTCGCAACCTATGGAATTTGCCCATTGACATAAAATTTGTCCAACTCCACCAGCTGCAGCATGAAATAGTACCTTATCACCTTTTTTTGCCATATAACTTCTATAAAGCAAATATTCAGCAGTCATACCCTTTAATACTATACATGATGCTACTTCATCAGATATGCCATCTGGCACACTTACAAGTTTTTCCTGAGGCATAATTTGTTTTTCCGAGTAAGCACCTATAGGCATTGACGCATGACTTACTCTATCTCCGATTTTAAATAAATTTACCTCAGATCCGACTTCTTCAATAACGCCACATGCTTCTAGACCAATTCCACTTGGTAATGGTATGGGATATAAACCAGTACGATGATAAACATCTATATAATTAAGACCTATTGATAAATTTTTAATCAAAACTTCTTTGGGTCCTGGCTTACCAATTTCGACATCTTTAAGTTCTAATACCTCTGGTCCACCAAATTTCTTAATTTCTATTACTTTCATAGTTATTTTACGAATGTGCCATTATGGTAATCATTTATTGCTTCTAAGATCTCTGCTTTTGTATTCATTACGAAAGGCCCTCCTCTAGCAATCTTTTCACCAATTGGCTTACCAGATATAAGTAAAAAATTTGATTTTATTAACGACTCTACCATTAACTTTGATCCCTTTGTAAGTAAAACTAGTTTTGAGTCTGTGATTTTCTCATGTTTTTTTTCACCAACTTTAATTTCTCCATTTATTAAATAAATAAAAGAATTATGGGTCTCAGGTAAATTGAAATTAAAAATTTTATCTTTATTAAGAACTACATCAAAATATAACGGTTGAACATTGTGCTTGTTAACTGGTCCCTCAGTACTATTAAATTTTCCAGCAATAACTTTTACGGTTTTCTCGCTGTCTTTATGAGTTCTCATTTTTTTAGAGTCTATATAAATATACTCAGGTTTACTCATCTTTAATTTTGCAGGCATATTTATCCAAAGCTGAAAACCATGAAGCTTACCTTCTTTCATAGCTGGCATTTCAGAATGAATTATTCCACTACCAGTCTTCATCCATTGAACATCACCTGCCGTCATCCTTCCTTTTCCACCAGCACTATCTTTATGCTCAAAATCTCCCGAAAGCATATAAGTAACTGTTTCAATTCCTCTATGCGGATGTGGTGGAAAGCCTCCAACGTAATCATCTTTATTCTCCGAACCAAACTCATCTAACATTAGAAATGGATCTAGATAATCTGGATCAACACCAATACTTCTTTTTAACTTTACACCAGCTCCATCAGAGGAAATAATTGGATCTATTATTCTATCAACTTCAATCTGTTTCATTTTAGGATCTATTGCCTTTGATTAAAAAATATAAACCACCAATAAAAAGAAAAATTTGTACACTAGTAAAAAGCTTTGTATTTATAAACCAATCTGAATGAGCAATTACAAATATATTAATCATCAAAATTACGATTGTAAAACCAGCTATTCGAGTAATAAAATTTCCATATGGATTTTTAATAAATCCTCCGATTATTAAAGCAGCACCTACCGAAACTTCTGTAATTGCAACAAATGATGCTAAAGCAGGAGATAAGTCAAAATATTCAATTAGACCCTGTGGTGGTAACGGAAATTTATTTAAACCATAAATTAAAAAAGCTATTGCTATTCCAAATCTTAAAAATAAAGATGCCAATGCCTCAAAATTTGAGAAGAAATCATTTATCTTATTTATAAATATTTTCATATTATTTGTTATGCGAACCATCACAAAATGGCTGATTGTTAGTTTGTTTGCAAGTGCAAAAAAACATTTTTTTTGTCTCATCTGCTATAAATTTAACTGGGCTAAATTCTGTATTTTTATGCGACCCGTCACAAAACGGTTGCTTAGAACTTAATCCGCATGAACACCAAAAATAAGATTTATTCTTTTCGACCTCAACCACAATAGCGCTTTCCCCAGCTTTTTTACCCTTTAACATCAATACCTCTTTCTTTTTTAATTTTAATTTAATTTATTATTTCGAGTAATTCATTTAAATTTTTAATTTCATAATTTGGTTGATAATCCAAGTTATCAAATACATTATTATTTCTGTTTACCCAAATAGAATTATAACCATAATTTCCACCAGCAGATACGTCCCAAGTATTTGCACTTAAAAAAGCTATTTCTTTTTTTTTGAAACTATATTTTTTGATTGGCATGTCGTAAACTTTTGAGCTAGGTTTATAAATACCAACATTTTCAATTGAGAAAATATCATCAAAAATATTATCTAAATTATTACTATTTACTAATTCATCTAGAAGACCAGGAGTTCCGTTTGAAAGTATTGATAATTTAAATTTTTTATTCTTTAAGTCTTTTAAAACTTTAGGTACTTCATTAAATGTTGAAAGTTTTTTGTAAAGATTTAATAATTCATTTTTCATTTCAAGATCAATATCGAATACTTTCATAGATTTATCTAAACTATCTTCTGTTACTTGCCAGAAATCTTTATGTCTATCCATTAAACTTCGTAGCCAAGTATATTCAAGTTGTGTTGTTCTCCAGTAATTAGCAAAACCTTCCCATTTATCACCTATTTTATTTTTACATTTCTCTGCTGCGGAATTAACATCAAATAAAGTACCATATGCATCAAAAATAATTGCTTTAATATTTTTCATAAATCAGATTAATATAATTATTAATGAATAATTTAAGACTATTCTATCAAAAAAAATTGTCTGATAATCTTATTGGGAATTTGGATAAAAAACAATCTCACTATGTTAGCAAAGTTATGAGATTGAGAGAAAATGATGAGTTTAATGTTTTTAACGAGTCAGGAGAATGGATTGCACAAATAAAAAAAATTAATAAAACAGGCATTGAGTTCCAAATTGTTAAACAGTTAAGATCAAAAGAGAGCAGAGTAGACATATGGTTAGCTTTTTCTCCAATTAAATCGAATTATTTTAATTTTATGATTCAAAAATCAACAGAGCTTGGAGTAACAAAATTTATTCCTGTCATATTTGAAAGAAGTGTTGTTAGAAAGATAAATAATGACAGACTAAAAAAAATTATTATAGAGGCAACTGAGCAATCAAACAGAATTTGCACACCAGAGATAGAAAGTCCTGTAAAGCTTCAAAATTTTCTATCAACCTATGAAGATAAAATTAAATTAATCTTTACTGATCTTAATTCTAATAAAAAAAAAATATCTTTAATAAAGTCTGAAAAAAAACCATTATGCATATTAATTGGACCAGAGGGTGATTTTTCCGAGTCGGAAAGGTTAAAAATTCTAAATTTTAAAGATGTTGAAACAATTAAATTAAATGACAATATTCTTCGTTCAGAAACAGCAGCAATTTCGGCGTTATCTGTGATTAATTTTATAATAAATTGATAAATTGTCGCGAAAACATTAGTGTAATTTTAATTATTTAGTTCTATATAGTTCATAATAATGAAAAAAATTCTAATTATTTTTATAGCAATACTTTCACAGTCAGTTGCTTTAGCTGATCAACCTAAAAAGTGGCAGATGGGCTTTCAAGAACCGGCATCTCAATCAATGAGAGACATAGTTTGGTTTCACGATTATATGTTAGTTCCAATTATTGTAGCTATCAGTGCTTTTGTTTTGTTTTTGATGTTATATGCAATGGTTAGATTTAGGGCTTCAAGAAACCCTAATCCATCTAAAAGAACTCACAATGTTTTGGTTGAAGTTGTATGGACATTGATACCATGCTTGATTTTAATAGTGATGGCAGTCCCATCATTTAAAGTTTTATACTCGCAAGATGAAATCCCAAAAGCTGAAGTCACGATTAAAGCAATAGGGTATCAGTGGTATTGGGGATATGAATATCCAGACGAAAATATAATTTTTGATTCTTATATGATAGAGGATGAAGACTTAAAAGAGGGTCAACCTAGATTGTTAGCCGTAGATAATGAAGTAGTTGTACCAGTAAACAAAGTTGTAAAGGTTTTAATAACAGCAAATGATGTATTGCATGCATGGGCTCTTCCTGCCTTTGGTGTCAAAAGAGATGCAATGCCTGGAAGAGTAAATGAAACTTGGTTTAAAGCTGAGAGAACAGGAACCTTTTATGGACAATGTTCAGAGCTTTGCGGAATAAAACACGCATTTATGCCAATAACTGTTAGAGTGGTATCTGAGGAAGAATATATTGAATGGTTAAATGAAGCAAAAATTAAGTTTGCGAAAGAGCCAATTGAGGATAAAAATAAATTAATTGCCAGTAAATAATTATGTATAGTCAAACAGCAGCCCACGATCATCATACTCCGACTGGATGGAAAAGATGGGCCTATTCTACAAATCATAAAGATATTGGAACCATGTATTTAATCTTCGCAATCATTGCTGGATTAATTGGAACAGCTTTTTCAGTGCTGATGAGAATGGAATTAATGCATCCAGGCGATGGTATTTTAGGTGGCGATTATCATCTTTACAATGTTCTTGTTACTGGACACGGACTAATTATGATTTTTTTTATGGTGATGCCGGCTATGATTGGTGGGTTTGGAAATTGGTTTGTACCAATTATGATTGGTGCGCCTGATATGGCATTTCCAAGAATGAATAATATTTCATTTTGGTTATTACCAGTCTCTTTTATTTTATTATTATCATCTATTTTTGTAGACGGACCTCCTGGAGCTCAAGGAGTGGGTGGTGGATGGACCATTTACCCTCCTTTATCATCTAAAACTGGACAACCTGGACCAGCGATGGATTTGGCAATTTTAAGTCTTCACATAGCAGGAGCTTCATCAATTTTAGGTGCGGTAAATTTTATAACAACTATTTTAAATATGAGAACTCCAGGTATGACACTTCATAAAATGCCATTGTTTGCCTGGTCAATATTAGTAACAGCTTTTTTATTGTTATTATCTTTACCTGTTCTAGCAGGAGCAATTACAATGTTATTGACTGATAGAAATTTCGGCACAGCTTTTTTTGAGGCACAATCTGGTGGTGATCCAATGTTATTTCAACATTTGTTTTGGTTTTTTGGGCACCCTGAAGTTTACATTTTAATTCTTCCTGGTTTTGGAATGATTAGCCATATTGTTTCTACTTTCTCAAGAAAACCAGTTTTTGGATATTTAGGAATGGCTTATGCAATGGTTGCAATAGGAATTGTAGGTTTTGTTGTGTGGGCACATCATATGTACACTGTTGGATTAAATACAGATACAAAAGCGTACTTCTTAGCGGCTACAATGATTATAGCAGTGCCGACTGGCATTAAAATTTTTTCGTGGATAGCAACAATGTGGGGTGGGTCTATTTCTTTTAAAACCCCAATGGTTTGGGCATTAGGCTTTATCTTTTTATTCACCGTAGGTGGTGTAACGGGCGTTGTGCTTGCAAATGCTGGCGTTGATACAGCACTTCATGATACCTACTATGTGGTGGCACACTTTCATTACGTTCTTTCTCTTGGAGCAGTTTTTGCAATATTTGCAGGTTTCTACTATTGGTTTGGAAAAATGTCAGGCTATGAATACTCAGAGTGGTTAGGACAGTTGCATTTCTGGCTTACTTTTATAGGTGTAAACCTAATTTTCTTTCCACAACACTTTTTAGGATTAGCGGGTATGCCTAGAAGATATGCGGATTACCCAGATGCTTTTGCAGATTGGAATTATATATCATCTGTAGGGTCCTACATTTCAATTGTCGGACTAGGAGTATTTTTAATTAATTTGATTTACGCTTTCGCAAAAAAGAAGAAAGCTGCTCAAAATCCTTGGGGGGAAGGCGCTACAACTCTTGAGTGGACAGTTCCATCACCTCCAAATTTTCATACTTTCGAAGAACTACCAAAATTTGAGGATTACGAAGGTGCAGAAAAATCTAGTAGCTAGATTTTTTTACGCATATATAATTTAAAGATGTCTACAACTAATATAAGAGCCAAAAAACAAAGTGTTTCAGACATAAAAGTTTTTAACGAGCTTATAAAGCTAATGAAACCAAGAGTAATGTCATTAGTTATTTTTACTTGCGCAGTTGGCTTATTATCTTCACCAATAGCTCTTTCAGTAAAAGACGCGATGATAGGAATTTTATTTGTTGCGATGGGAGCAGGGGCAGCAGGAACACTTAACATGTGGTATGAGGCTGATTTGGACAAGCTAATGTCTAGAACTTGTTTGAGACCTATTCCAAGAGGTAAAGTAAATAAAGACCAAGCATTAATTTTTGGCCTTCTATTGTCCATTATATCTGTCGTTAGCCTTTATTATTTTAGTAATTTTTTATCAGCGTTCTTATTATTCTTTACTATTTTCTTTTACGTTATTGTTTATACCATTTGGCTGAAAAGAAAGACTTCACAAAACATTGTTATTGGAGGAGCTTCAGGAGCATTACCTCCTGTTATAGGATGGACTATTGCAACTAACTCTTTATCTATGGAACCACTAACATTATTTCTAATTATATTTATTTGGACACCGTCACATTTTTGGGCACTTAGCCTTTACAAAGCAAATGATTATAAAAGAGCAAAAATTCCAATGCTCCCAATAACAGACGGAATTCAAAATACAAAAAAAAATATTTTAATTTACTCTTTGCTAATGATACCAACTATTTTAATACCATATTATATTGGGTTTGCTGGATTGACATTTTTAATCCCATCTTTAGCACTGACCTTATACTACAACTATATTTGTTTTAATCTTTACAGTTTTAAAAAAAATAAATTTGATACAAATATAGCGAAACACATTTTCAGTTATTCAATAATATATTTATTTCTAATTTTCGTATTATTTTTGATTGATAAATTAATTTAATGATACCTGATAAAAAATTAAAAAAACGAAATATATGGACAGCACTTGGGTTGTTATTATTTATAGTTTTTTTATTTATATTTACGCTATTTAACATTGGAGTATTTGATAGACCTTTATAGATTATGAAAAAAAAAACTTTAACACCTTTAATACTTGGCGGAATTTTTTTCTTTATGCTAGGTCTCTCATTTGCAGCGGTCCCATTATACGATCTTTTTTGTAGAGTAACTGGTTTTGGCGGTACTACACAAGTATCAAAAGAAGCTCCAAAAATTGTTTTAGATAATGTGATTAGTGTAAGACTTGATACAAATGTTAATAGTAATCTTTCTTGGGACTTTAAGGCTAAAAAAAATCTTTTAGATGTAAAGCCAGGCAAAGTTTACAACATCGATTTCGAGGTTCAAAATGTTGGAAATGAACCTTCCGCAGGGGTTGCCAGTTATAATGTTTCACCTTCGTCCTTTGGTCAATATTTTAATAAGTTAGGTTGTTTTTGTTTTGAAAAACAGATATTAAAACCAGGTGAAAAGGCCGTTTATAAACTAGTTTTTTATTTAGATCCTGAGCTTGTAAACGATCCAAAAACTGCAAATGTTGAAGATGTAACTATGTCATATACTTTTTTTTCGTCTGATTATTATAAACAATCAAAGAATATAAATTGATATTATGTCCAGCGGAGAGCAAAAACACGATTATCACTTAGTTGACCCAAGTCCTTGGCCAATTTATACATCTTTTGCAACATTAATAACCGCCATTGGTTCAGTTTATTATTTTCATAGCAAAGTGATGTGGGCGATGATTTTAGGTTTTGTCTTACTTATCTATGGAGCTTACATGTGGTTTAGAGATGTGGTGATCGAGGCAGAGCATCAAGGTCATCATACACCTGTAGTTCAAATACATCATAGATATGGAATGACTCTATTTATTGCCTCAGAAGTTATGTTTTTTGTTGCTTGGTTCTGGGCATATTTTGATGCAAGTTTGTTTCCATCAGAATTTGTTGGAAATGTATGGCCGCCTAAAGATATTGAAGTTTTTGATCCTTGGGACATCCCTTTAATAAATACACTAGTTTTACTTTTATCAGGCACAACAGTAACATGGGCTCATCATGCTTTACTTGAGGACGATAGGAAAAGCTTTATTCAAGGTTTAAGCTTAACTGTTTTTTTAGGATTATGTTTTACCGCACTTCAAGCTTACGAATATCACCATGCAACATTTAGCTTCTCAGGACATATCTATGGAGCAACTTTTTACATGGCAACAGGATTTCATGGCTTTCATGTTGTTGTAGGAACAATTTTTTTAGCAGTGTGTTTGTGGAGAGGAAAATTAGGACATTTTAACAAAGATCATCATTTTGGATTTGAAGCTGCTGCTTGGTATTGGCATTTTGTTGATGTAGTTTGGCTATTCTTATTCGCAGCAATTTATATTTGGGGTAGTTAAAAAATAATTGAAGAACAAATTTCTTTTTTCGGTTTTTGTATATTTTTTTATTTTAATTTTTCTAAGTCTTGGCGTTTGGCAAATTGTAAGACTAAATTGGAAATTAAATTTAATCTCTGAAATCGAGGAAAATATTAACTCTAAACCAGTTTTTTTTTCAGGAAACAATCCACATAATTTTAAAAAAATCCAGTTTGAAGCAAATTTTGAAGATTCAAAATTAATTTATTTATATAGTCTGAATGAAAAAGGAGAACCTGGCTTCGATATTGTAAATACAATTAGCATAGAAAATAGTTATTATCTTTTAAACAGAGGATGGATACCAAGAGACTTAAAAAATAAAAGTTTTGGAATATCAAGTACAAATTTTCAAGGTATTTTAAAAAAAAAATCAAACAAAAATTATTTTAAGCCAAAAAATGATATACAAAATAATTATTGGTTCACACTAAATGATAATGATCTTTTCGAGTATACTGGAAGAAAATTTTCAAATTTTATAATTTATGAAACAAACAGTAGATTAAATTTTCCAAATCCAAAAAAAATTACTGCAAATATTTCAAATAATCATTTAAAATACTCGCTTACATGGTTTTCATTAGCGATTTCAATTTTTTTAATATATTTATATTTTAGAAAAAAAAATTACTAATGGAATATATCAGCACACGAAATAATCAAAAAATTTTTACTTTTAAGGACATTTTTTTAAAAGGTTTAGCAGATGATGGAGGTCTATTTATTCCAAAATTAGTAAAACCATTTAGCAAAGAGGAAATAAACAACTTTAAAAATCTTAGCTATAATGATTTGGCTGCAGAAATAATTAATCCATTTATTGGAGATTTTATGTCTAAAGATGATTTAATCTCTCTAATATCTAAATCATACTCAAATTTCAGAACTAAAAATGTTGTTAACATAAATAAATTAGGAAATTTAAAAGTTTTAGAACTTTTCCACGGTCCAACACTTGCTTTCAAAGATATTGCAATGCAACTGATAGGTAATTTTTATGAATATCATTTAAAATTTGAGCAAAAAAAAATTAATATTGTAGTGGCAACCTCAGGTGATACTGGTGCAGCTGCTATAGACGCCTTAAAAGGAAAAAAAAATTTGAATGTTTTTGTATTACATCCGAATAATAGAATTTCCCCTGTTCAGAGAAAATTAATGACAACTAGCGAGACGAGTAATGTATTTAATATTGCAATACAGGGAAACTTTGATGATTGTCAAAATTTAGTAAAAGCAATGTTTAATGACGAAAAGTTTTCTAAATCAATTAACATGTCAGGTGTAAACTCAATCAATTGGGCAAGAATTATTGCTCAAGCTGTCTATTATTTTTATGCTTACTTTAAGGTTGGAAATGGTCAGCCTTTATCTTTTTCTGTTCCAACTGGAAATTTTGGAGATATCTATGCTGGTTACTTAGCAAAAAAACTTGGTCTTCCCATTGACAAACTGGTTGTTGCTACAAATAAAAATGACATACTACATAGAGCAATATCTGGGGGCGATTATTCTCAAAAGAAAGTTATGGAAACAAATACACCAAGTATGGATATTCAGATAGCAAGTAATTTTGAGAGGCTCTTGTTTGATGTAAAAGATTGTAACTCAGAAGTTACAAAAGATTTAATGAGTAAAATTAAAAATAATACTTATAAAATTGATACTAAGGATTTAGGCAAAATACAAAAGAATTTTATATCTGAGATGCTTGATGAAAATGAAACTATTGAAATGATAAAAAAAATTAATGATGAACATCAAACGGTCGTTGATCCACATACCGCAGTGGGGATTGGTGCTGTAAAAAAATTAGGAATAGAAAAAAATTGTGTTGTATTATCAACTGCTCACCCATGTAAATTTCCAAAAGCAATAGAGGATGCAATTTCTAAAACTGAAAATTTACCAAATAGTCTTAAATACGTTAATAAGAGAAAAGAAAAATTTGAACTTCTTTCAAATGATATTCAAAAAGTTAAAAAATATGTAATGAATTCGATATGAAACTGAAAATAAAAGATCAAATACCAAATACGGAGATTTTTCAACTCATTGATGGAGAGCCTCAAAAAAGTAAAATAAGGGAAATTGTAGGTAATGAAAAAATTGTTTTATTTGGTTTACCTGGTGCATTCACATCAACTTGCTCCAAACTTCATCTTCCAGGTTTTGTAGCTAATGCAGATAAAATAAAAGCAAAAGGAATAGAAAATATATTTTGTTTGTCAGTAAATGATCCTTATGTAATGAGCGGCTGGGGAGAAATTAATAATACTGGAGATAAAATAAAAATGTTATCAGACCCATATTTATTGTTCACAAAAGCAATTGGTGCTGAAGTTGATAGAAATTCAAAAGGAATGGGTATCAGATCAAATCGTTATTTAATGGTTATAGAGAATTTCACAGTAATTAAAATTCATGTTGAAAAAGAGACTAAAGAATGTGGATTAACTTCAGCAGAAAGTTTATTAGATAACTTGTAATATTAAAATAAAAAAAACTTTAAAAAAACTCTTATCATCGTTTTGAATTTGCAGCATTTCTAGCAAGTAAATCTACTTCATTATTTAATTCATCTAACGAGTGTGCTTTCACCCAATTCCAATTAATTTCAAATTGATTATTTAAATTGTCTAGTTCTGCCCAAAGTTCTTTATTTCTAACTTCTTGTTTGTTCGCAGTTTTCCATCCATTTTTTTTCCAATTATGTATCCATTCTGTTATTCCAGACTTTACGTATTTAGAGTCTGTAAAAATTTGAACATTACTACCCTTTGGAATTTTTTTTAAAGCTTCAATTGGAGCAAGTAGTTCCATTTGATTATTTGTAGTATTTTTTTTACTTCCTTTTATGAAAGATTTTTTTCCATCAACAATAATTATTGCTGCCCATCCACCATTTCCTGGATTAATTAAACATGAACCGTCTGTATATATTTTAATCATTATTTGTATAAGTTTTGTAAGAATTTATTCCACGATGAAAATTTAATTTTTGAATATATTCTTTTGGGTCTTTAATTTTTATAATAGCATTTCTTGGTGTATTTAAATAATCATAAGCTCTAGTTAAAAGATATCTTAAAGCTGATCCTTTACACATTGTATTGAAATTTTTTTTTTCAATTTTTTTTAATTTTCTAATACTTTCATAACCTTTAAGAAGATTTGAGGACTTTCTTTTATTTAGAATATATTTACTATTTTTTTTTTCAAAACATAGAGCATTAACACATGTAGCAAGTTCATATGATAAATAGTCATTGCATGAAAAATAAAAATCAATAAAACCATGAAATTTTTTTTTATAAAAAATAATATTATCTACAAATAAATCTGAATGTATAATTCCTTTTGGTAAGTTTCTAGGCCAATTTTTTTTAATCTGAATTAATTCATTTTTCATAAGACTTTTTAAGTTCTTTGATATTTTATTTATTTTAATATTTATTTTTGATAGCAAATTTGGCCAAGATGAAATAGATAAAGAATTTCTTCGATAAAGATTTATTTTTTTTGATGCTAAATGAAGTTTGGCTACATTTTTTCCCACTACAAAACAATCGTTATAATTTAATTCCTTTTTATCTTTGCCTTCAAGGAAAGAAACAATACATGCATTCTTTTTTTTTATTTTAAAAATAAATTTTCCATTTTTACTTTTGACTGGATTTGGACATTTCACTTTCAATTTTGACAATCTCGACATTAAATTCATAAAATATGGAAGATCACGAGAATTTACTCTTTTCTCAAAGATTGTAAGTATATATTTTTTATTTTTTATAGTTATAAGATAGTTTGTGTTTTCAATACCTTTTTTAATCCCTTTAAATTTTTTAATTTTTCCAAGATTAAATTGGTTTTCAATATTTAATATATCTAGTTTCGTAACTTTAGTGAAAACCGCCATTAGTTTAATCTTCCGGGAATTTTAAAAGTTATATCTTCTTTTATAATCTCTACTTCTTCGATATTGACACTGAATTGTTCTTTTAATTTTTTAATAAAATTTTCAACTAAAATTTCAGGGGCAGATGCACCCGATGAAATTCCTATTGTTTTGCATTTTGTTATTTTTTCTAAAGGTATGCTACTTTCAGAGTGAATTAAAACTGCATCAGAACACCCAGAATTATTTGCAACCTCAACTAATCTTAATGAATTAGATGAGTTTCTACTACCAATTACAAAAAACATATCACAGAGTTTTGCAATTTTTTTTACTGCAGCTTGTCTATTAGTTGTTGCGTAACAAATATCCTCTTTTTTTGGTTCTTTAATGTTTGAAAATTTTTTTTTAAGAGCATTAATTATATCTTTTGTGTCATCTACTGACAAAGTAGTTTGTGTAACATAAGCTAACTTTCCATTTCCTTTGATTTCAAATTTATTAACATCTTCAATATTTTCTATTAAATCTATTGATCCATTTGGAATTTGACCCATTGTACCAATCACTTCTGGATGATTTTTATGACCAATTAACAAAACATGAAATCCACTTTTATTTAAATTTTCAGCCTCTCTGTGAACCTTAGAAACTAATGGACATGTTGCATCAATATAATCCATTTTTAATTCTTTTGCCTCCGCAGGAACAACTTTTGGAACTCCGTGTGCTGAAAAAATGACTGGTCTCGTTTTATCCTTTATTTCGTTTAATTCCTCTACGAAAACTGCACCAATCTTTTTTAAACTTTCAACGACATGTTTATTATGAACTATTTCATGTCTTACATAAACTGGAGCTCCATATTTTTCTATACTTTTTTTTACTATCTCAATCGCACGATCTACTCCTGCGCAAAAACCTCTTGGAGCTGCTAATAAAATTTTTATTTCTTTATTTTTCATTTTTTTCAATTAAATATTCGAGCAATATATGCGGAAAGGTCAAGGACGCCAAACCAATAAATATTACTTTTAATATTGCTTCGTCTAAAACATAATAATTAGTTAAAAAATAAATAGCGATAATAAATAATATTGCGGTAATTACAGTTAGGGGCAGTGCTTTCTTTATAAATTTCACAACTCCATTTTTAAAGTTTTTTTTATCAATTTCATAAATTAATGAAAAAGAGTGCCTTACTGAGTGCAAGAAACAGAAGTATAAAGTAAAAGCAACTAGTGGAGATAAAAATATATTAAGTAATAAAATAGTTAACCAATCTGCTAATAAAAAACCATTATAGTTTAGTTGACTCATTAAAATTATATTTGCAGAGAAACTAATTATAAGAAAAAAAATTATTAAATTTTCATTAGTAGTTATAATATCCACATCAAGAGATTGAAAAATCTTTAAAGTCTCTTCTTGGTGAAAAAATAAAGGAGCAACTACTATTAAAGATCCTTTAAACAAATATAAAATATTATTAAATCTTCTGTTATTAATAAGTCCGACTGAACTATCTTCTTTACCAAAATGGTATGATGCAACTAATAAAAATATAATCAAAGTGAATAAAGGTAGTATTGTCCAACAAAGAATAACTAACAGAGAAAGAAAAATATATACTAAATAAAAATAAAAATTATTTTTTACTTTATAAATTTTCATTAGCTGAGAGCCTTTGATATGGTCTAGGGCACCATGAGAAACTCCAATAATAGATATTAAAAAAAAACAAATAACAGTTTGATAAGGTATTGTAATATTTTTTATTTCTAAAAACTTTGAAACTGAGAATATGACCAATATGTTGAAGAAAAAAATAATGATAGAATATTGTCTGTTAAGTTTTAATAAATTCATTTAGTAGAATAACGCTTTTATAAAAGTTGATTTTGGCATTTTTAAAATAATTGATATATCCTCAATAAAATTACTTTTATTGGATAAAAATTTTATCACAGTATTAGCTTTAACCTTAAACATATCACAAAATATCTTTGGCATTATTTTGGGATTTCTCTCTAAAACTTTTAAAAAAACCTGATCTAAAAATTTGTATTTACTTTGAATTTTAAAATTTTTAAGTTTTTTTAAATTATCAAAGTTTTCTCTTATATACTTACTATGCTCTTGTATATTAAGGAATGTATAGCCAGTACTTAATCGTGTCATACCACCAGCAGTACCGATATTAATTTTATTTTTTTCATTTATATTTTTTGGTGTAAATAATGGAATTGCACCTTGTTCTTTAAAAATAATATCATAATTTTTTATTTTTAAATTTTGCTCTATATATTCTTTTATTTGTTCGTCATAATCCATGATTGAGTCGTCAGTCATATTTGATAACCAAGTAGTCTCTATAAGTGCTTTATTTTTTTCAAATGGAAGTGTATAGAAGAAATGTACACTATTTCTTTGATCGCAATTAAAATCCATCAAATTTATAATCTTATTATCAAAAATATCATTTTTTGTTTGTATCTCTACACCACAAAAATGTTGCCAAAGATTTTCTATACTTTTATTAATTGTTGGAACACTATTAAAAATAAAAGAGTTGTTTATATTTATTTCCTTAATATCTTTAAAAAAACTTATATTTTTATTTTTTTTTAATTCATTAATGATTTTAGAGTAAAATAAACCACTATCTATACTTTGATACGGAAAATCATTACATTGCAAATGTTGTGTTTCGTATTTGGAATTTATGGTAAAATTGTCCCAACTCCTTTTAACACAATCGTCAAAATTATGATCTATAACTTTCCAAAAAGACCAAGTTTTATCCCTCTTATATTCCTCTCTTGGTTCAATAATTGCCAATGTCCTATTTTCAAATTTTTTATATAAATTGAGCTCATGGGCTAACGATAAACCGGCACAACCCCCACCAATTATTATGTAATCAAAATCTTTCATCTAAATTTATTTTATCATTAATTATATTATGTTCACTTTTTCGTAAATGCTCGTCTGATTTAATAAATAGTAGTCTAATAAAGTCTAAAATACTCAAAATAGTTTGATTTAGTTTACCTAAATTAGATACATAAATTTTTCCTGAATTTTTATAATTTTCTATATTTTTCTTTTTAAGAATTTCATTTCCTATCTGCCTATATACTCTTCTTGCAACAATAATTGCAAATCTACAATTCAATGGAATTTTATTTATAGATTTGAATGAACTTTCATAAAAAATATCAGCGAGTTTTAATGTTTCCCTAATATTATCAAAATCGAGGTTTATATACTTTCTGTTTCGATTGCCATCTTCAATTACATCTCTTGCAATATTTGTTAGCTGCATTGCAATACCTAGATCTATTGCTGATCTAAGTGAATCCTTTGATTTAACATTTAGTATTTTAGCCATCATTAGACCTACAGTGCCCGCAACTTGATATGAATATATAATTAATTCATTATTTGTTTTTAATTTTACACTATCTTTTAAATCTGACTCAACTCCATCAAATAAATCTAATATTATTTTACTGGAAATATTAAAATTATTACTCAGTTCATAAATTTTATTAATATTTTTATTGTTTAAATTCTTATTTATAAAATCTTGTTTAAAATCATTAAATAATTTCCTTTTTATTTGTAAATCTTGGTTTTTGTCAGCTATATCGTCTAAGGTTCTACAAAAATCATATAAATCAGAGCATTGTCTATAAGTTTTTTTAGGTAAAAAAAAACCAGCCCAATTAAAAGATTTTGCATAAATTGATAATAGATTTTGGGACATCAGAGAATTTTGTCTAAAACTTTAGCCGAAGATAAAACTCCTGGCACACCAGCTCCTGGATGAGTTCCCGCTCCTACAAAATAAAGTCCATCATATATCTCAGATTTATTATGAAATCTAAAATAAGCTGATTGCGAAAATTTTGGTTGAATTGAAAAACCGGAGCCATATTTAGTATTAAGATCATTCTCGAAGTAATCAGGTGTCAAATAAAAATCTTCAACAATGTTCTTTTTTAAGTTTGGCATTAAATCTTTTTCCATTTTATTAATTACTAAATTTTTCATTTTCTCACCCTCTGTAGACCAATTAATTTTTGACTGGTTATTAGGCACAGGGACCAAGACATAAAAACAATCTTTTCCATCAGGAGCCATAGATTTATCAGTCGCAGATGGTCTATGAAGATAATAACTAATATCATCATTCAATTTTTTATTTTCAAATATATCATCAAGATGCTCTTTATATTTATTACCGAATTTTATTGTATGATGTTCTATGTTTTCATATTTTATTTTTGTTCCAAAATAGTAAACAAAGAGACCCATTGAATATTCCATTCTTCTTTTTTTCCATTGAAATAAAATAGACTTACTGGCATTTCCATTTAACATTTTTTCATAAACTGCTGGTGGGTCTGCGTTGCATATAACATTATCTGCTTTGATATTAGTTTTATCATCTAACTCTATACCGGTTATTTTATTACCATTTGAGATAATTTTTTTAACTTCGTGACCTTTAATTATTTGAATACCTTCTTCAGTCATTAACTTTTCCAAACCCTTTACTATATTTCCAGTACCACCCATAGAGTAATGTATCCCCCATTTTTTTTCTAAATATAAAATTAATCCATAAATAGATGTTGTCGTGAAAGGATTTCCTCCAACTAAAAGAGGATGCATACTTAGCATTCTCCTCAATTTTTCATTTTTAATATACGAGGAGACTAGAGAATAAACTGATTTATAACTTTTAAGTTTTAGTAGAGCAGGTAGTTGCTTCATCATAACAAAAGGTTTATCAAAAGGTACATCTGCAAGTTCTGTAAATCCTTTATCAAAAATCTTTTTTGTAAAACTAACCAAGTTTTCGTATCCCCTAACATCCTGTTTACTAATTTTCTCAATTTGACTCTTCATTTCAGTTTCATTACCTGAGTAATTAAACTTTGAATTGTCTTCAAAAACAAATTGATACCAAGTATTGAGAGGAGATAATTCAATATAATTTTTTGGGTCTTTTTTGAATAATTCAAATAATTCATTTATTAAATATGGAGCAGTAATTACAGTAGGGCCGCCGTCGTAAGTAAATCCATTTCTTTTGAAAACCCTTGCTCTTCCTCCAAGATCTTGGTGTTTTTCAACTAAAGTTACTTTATGGTCTTTAGCTTTAAGGCGGAGAGCAGCAGCTAAACCACCAAAACCAGAACCAATTACAATTGAATTCATTATTGTAATTTATATTATTTTTTAAAAAAGTAACGAAATTATCTTTAAGAATTAATTTTTTTTAGAAGTTCCTTGCTTTCCTCTAAATTTTTATCAAATAAATTGTCTAACTTGGACTGGTCAACAGAAGTTGAAAGAATTTTTTTTACTGAGTCCACAGCTATTTTTACTGATGTATTTTTAATATCTTTTAAAGCTTGATTTTTCATTTGCGAGATTTTTGTTTGCGCTAAATTTTTTTTGATTTCAGCTGATTTATGAAATTTATCATTCATTTCTAAAATTAAATTTTCACTATCCTTTTTAGCTTGTTCTTGAATTTTTTTAGTTTCTATTTTTGCTTGCTCAAGTTTACTCTGAGCGTTATTTAATAATAACTTTGATTCATTACGAAGTTTTTCACTCTCGTCGATTTCATTCTTAATATCCAAAATCATTTTGCTTAAAGTTTCATTTATTTTACTTGGAACTTTTAAATAAACTAAAGCTAGAATGAAAATTATAAACGATACTGCTACCCAAAATGTTGCATCAATTGCCATAATACTTACCTTTATTTTTCTTATATAGATCATCGACAATGGCAGATATGCTACTATTGTTAACCTCTTCACCAATTAATTGGCGAATAAGATCAGAGGATGTTTCGATTGCAATTTTCTGGATTTTTTCTGGAGCTTTATTTACTAATTCGGCAACTTCAGCCTCAGCTTTTTTAATCTCGATATTTATTTCTTTATCTAATGCCTGCTTTTTTTTTTCTATATCTTCAATTATTTTTTTTCTTGCATCATTAAAATAATTTTTGGCCTCATTTTTACTTTTTCTTATTAGCTCATCATAGTTTTTTAATGTATTTTCAGCCTCAGTTTTCTTTTTTTCAGCAGTCTCAATATTATCTAGTATCTCAGACTTTCTAAGCTCAATATTGTTTCTTATTTTTGGAAGAATAAATTTTGATAGTACTATGAATAAAATTCCAAACGAAATGATCAACCAAAAAATTTGAGAAATCCAAAATTCAGGATTTAGCTGAGGCATACCTTCACTCTCAGCACTTTTAGAAATCTGAATAATAAAAGTGCTAAATAGTAAATTAAAAAAAATAATTTTTTTTAACATTAATTAAAATGCAAATAAAATTATCAACGCAACTACTAATCCAAACAATCCTGTAGCTTCAGCTAATGCAAACCCTAAAAGTAAGTTAGGAAATTGCTTTTGAGCTGCGGATGGATTTCTCATAGCGCCTGATAGGTAATTACCAAAAATAATTCCTATACCTACCCCTGCACCTGCAAGAGCAATGGCTGCCAATCCTGCGCCAATCATTTTTGCTGCTTCTAGTTCCATTATTCCTCCTATTGTTAATGGTGTAAATTTAATGCATCATTTAAATATATGCATGTTAAAATTGCAAAAACATAAGCCTGAAGAAAAGCAACTAATATCTCCAAACCTGTTAAGGCAACCGAAAAACTTAGTGGAAGCCAACCACCAACTATTCCAAGGCTTATTACGAAACTTCCAAAAACCTTCATCATTGTATGACCAGCCATCATATTTGCAAATAAACGAACCGATAAGCTTATAGGCCTGCTAAGATATGATATAATTTCAATAACTACTATTAATGGCAAAAGAACTAACGGGACTCCACTCGGCACAAACAGTTTTAAATATCCAAAACCATGTTTTATAAACCCAATAACAGTGACCCCAATAAAAATTAATGCTGCAAGAAAAAAAGTTACGATTATATGGCTCGTTACAGTAAACGAGTAGGGCAACATGCCAAACATATTACAAAAAAGAACGAACATGAATAAAGAGAATATTAGGTTAAAATATGGTTTTCCTTTATTACCAGCAGTATCACTTATCATTTTTGATATAAAACTATAACTAAGCTCTGCAAGAAGTTGAATTTTGGTTGGAATAATATTTTTTTTTGAGGAGCCTAAATTAAAAATTAATAATATGCTCAAAGCACTTATAATCATGAACAAGCTAGCGTTAGTAAAAGATATATCTATTTGATTGATTTTTATTTCAGGTCCAATTCGATAAACCTCGAATTGTGTCATTGGATTTGCTGCCATAAGTTTACTTTATTTGCATGTTTTTTGCAGATTTTATCACGTTCATAATTCCCGCCACAACACCAACAAAAAAAAATATTAAAATTAACCAAGGTTTAGTACCAAACCAATTGTCAAAAATAAACCCAATAATAGTCCCTACTGCTACTGCGGCCACAAATTCGGTGCTCATTTTAAAAGCCATACCTAAAACTGAGGATTTATTTCCAGTATTTTCGTCACTTTTTCTTGTTATTTTATTTTTTGCAATTTCAAGGCGAGTTTTAAATTTTTTATCAGACATTTTTCTTAATCAAGCAACCATGCTCTCTGCTTTTTGAAGATCAACAGCAACTAACTGACTTATTCCTTTTTCAGGCATAGTAACTCCATATAGCTTATTCATCTTTGACATTGTTAATGCATGGTGTGTTACTATTATAAACCGTGTCTGAGTTATTTTTGTTAATTCATCTAATAAATTGCAGAATCTTGTTACATTGGCATCATCAAGTGGAGCATCAACTTCGTCCAAGACACATATAGGGGAAGGGTTAGATAAAAAAACTGCGAATATTAGAGATAGTGCGGTCAATGCTTGCTCACCTCCTGATAAAAGTGTTATCGATTGAAGCCTTTTTCCAGGAGGACTAACTAGCATTTCCAAACCTGCATCTAACGGATCATCAGAGTCTACTAGCTCAAGCTTCGCATTGCCTCCGTTAAAAAGTTTTGTGTAAACTTCATTAAATTTTCTATTCACTCTCTCAAATGCCTCAAGAAGTCGTTCTCGACCTTTTTGATTAAGTTCATTTATGCTTTCTTTCAGCTTTGTAATTGCTTGAACAAGGTCTTGTCTATCTGTTTCCATTTTTTTAATTTCAGTCTCATATTTTGTTGTTTCCTCATCTGCTCTTAAATTTACTGATCCAAGTTTTTCCCTTTCCCGTTTTTTTTCATCGAGCATTTCTTCCTGAGAAACGGCATCAGGAAATTCTTCCTCTTTATCTAAATTAGAATATTCAAGAATATTATTTTCGTTTAAGTTTAGCTCAGTATCTATTCTTTCTAATAAATCATTTCTTCTTTTATTTAGTCCTTCAATTGTTGCACCAGAACTTGCTTTTCTTTCTCTTATTTCAATTGAGCTTTCTTTAACTTTATCCAATTCCTCTCTGAGATCATTAATTTTTTTATCAATTTCCTCAATTAAAGTTTCATTCTCACTTTTTTCATTTTCGGATAATCTTAGGTTTTCAGAAATTTGTCCCTTTTTTTCTGCTTGTGTTTGGGGTTGTTTTTCTAGTTCAGTAAATTTAAAATTTAATTTATTTTTTCTCTCTCTCAATTCTTGAACCATTTTTTCCGAATTTTTTAAAAGATTTCTCCAGCTATCAATTTCTTTATCAATAGTTTTAACTCTTTCACTTCTCTTGATGGATTCTTTTTTAAGATTTTGATTTTTACTATAAATATCTGCGTAAACTTCTTGAAGTTTTTTTATTGTTTCGTTTTTTGAGCTTATATCTGATATTTTTTTATGGTCGTCATTTTCATTAATAGTTTGTACTAGAAAATTTAAAGTTGTTTTGCATGTTTCAAGCACAACTAATGCTTCAGAACTATTGTTAGAGTTTAATAATTGAATAATTTTATCGATATTAGATTTCACCTCATTTATCGTATGAAGATTTTTTTTTAAGCTTTCAGAGCTAAAATTTTTTAAAAGATTATCAACTTTTTCTTGTTCATTCTTTAGATCGTTTTTGGCAACTTCTAGGTCAGCATTAGATTGTTTTTCAGTATCATAATATTTTGAGTCAATTTCTATTAATTCTTGCTTTTCCTCTTTTAGTCTTTTCTCGTTTGAATTGGCATCAATAATTATACTTTTTTCTCTATCTGTATCTTCCTCAATAGTTTTTAGAGAACTTTTTATATTTTCAATTTCTTTTTCAATTCTATCATTCTCATCATCCAAGCTTTTAAGCTCCAAGTTAAGTCTTTGAACTTTTGATAAAATCTCATAATTTTTATCTCTTACTGGATTAACTCTATTGGTTTCTTCCTGGATTTTATTTTCTAATTCATTTATTTTATCATTAAACTTTTGTACTTCACTGTCTGCTTCTTCATTGATTTCATTTTCTAGTTTTATTTCATGATCAATATCCTTTAGTCTTAAATAATATAGTCCAGCTTCAATCTTTTTAATTTCTTCAGATATAGTTTTATATTTTGTGGCCTCCTCAGCTTGCTTTTTAAGATTTAGTAATTGTCTTTCTTGCTGCCTTCTTATTTCATCTGCACGTTTTAAATTATTTTCTGCTGCACCAAGTCTTAATTCTGCTTCATGTCTTCTTACATGTAGACCTGCAATACCTGCTGCTTCCTCTAAAACCGCTCGTCTATCAGTTGGCTTAGCAGTTACTAAAGCCCCAATTCTGCCTTGGCTAATAATTGAAGGAGAATGTGCACCTGTGGACAGATCTGCAAAAAACATCTGGGCATCTTTTGCTCTTACCTCCTTACCATTAATGTAAAACTTTGATCCCTTATCTTTCTCTATTTTTCTTCTAATTTCTATATTTTCTAAATTTTTATATTGTATTGGACCATCTTTATTTTCGTTTGAAATATTAATTGTAACTTCTGCAATATTCTTTGATGGTTTATTTGATGTTCCAGAAAAAATTACGTCTTCCATTCCTGATCCCCTCATACTTTTTGCTGAGGTTTCACCCATGCACCATCTTAATGACTCAACGATATTAGATTTTCCACATCCGTTTGGTCCCACAATTCCAGTTAAACCATCTTCAATAATAAAGGTTGTTTTTTCGGCAAACGATTTAAAACCATTTAATTGAATTTTTTTAAACTCCATTAAATGCTTATATCATTTTTTGTAAGTATTTTTTTAAATTTTTAAATGTAAGGCTTTTTTCAAATTTTTTATTATTAATAATAATAGTAGGAGTTGAATTTATTTGAAATTCCTTAACCCCCTCGATTCGATCTGAAAGAATATGATCTTCCATTTCTTTATTATTCAAACATTTATCAATATTAATATTAAAATTTTGATCTTTAACTAAATCACGTAAATTCTGATTAAACTCACTAAGATCTTTACCTTTAACCCATTTACTTTGATTAGCATATAAGAAATGAAGAATTTCTGAATTTCCATCATTCTTACAGTGTGCAATCTTTGCCGCGTTGAAAGCAGCCATATCAAGTGGAAAATTTCTAAATTCTATTGATGCTAACCCAGTATCAATAAATTCATATTTTAATTCAGGGTAGACATCTTTGTGAAAGTTTGCGCAATGACTACAAGTTAGAGATTCGTAAACAATTATTTTTATTTTAGCATTTAAATCACCTTCAACTATTTTTTTTATTTCAGACGAATTAGCAATAGGTGATAAAAATAATATTATAAAAAGTTTAAAAATAAATTTTTTCATATTTTTTTAAAATATTTACTCATCTCTAATAAAGAATTTTTAATCTTATCATTTTTAATATTTGATATTTTTTTTGTATACTCACTTTTTGTCACATTGTCGTTATGTTTTATTTTAAATTTATCATTCACACCCTCAAATGTAATGAGCTTTATATTTTTAAGAATATTTTGTTCAAAATATTTATTTACCTTTTCGATTATTATTTTTTTGGAATATTCCAAATCTACCTCATGTCCTCTTTTAACCATTATTTCTAAAAGACTTCCTCTGAATTTATTTTCACTTTTAAATGATTTTGGATAACAAATTTTAAATAAGTCGTTTCCTACAATATGCCTCCAGTTATCTAACAACTCAGAGTATATGCGTCCTTTTTTTTTTAAAATTCCTCTAACTTTTAGTGGCAATGTATCTTTGAAAGATCTTAATCCTTGAACGGACCTCGTTCGTTGCTTACTATAAGATTTTAATTTCATATGAAAAAAGATAGCTTATCAAAAAAAATTCTATATTGGTACGATAATAATAAGAGAAAGTTACCATGGAGAAGCCATCTTTCAAAAAAACAAAAACAATATTTTATAATTGTTAGTGAGTTTATGTTGCAACAAACACAGGTTAAGACTGTGATTCCTTACTTTAATAATTTTGTAAGATTAATTCCTAATTTAGAAAAACTAGCAAAAGTAAATAACAAAAGGTTAATGAAATGTTGGCAAGGCCTAGGTTACTATTCAAGAGCCAGAAATCTTAAAAAAACTGCACAAATTATACTTAAGAAGCATAAAGGAGAGATACCTAATAATTTTGAAGATTTAAAAGCCTTGCCAGGTATTGGTAATTACACTGCTAGCGCAATACTTGCCATTGCTTTTAATGAACCGTACATACCACTAGATGGAAATATAGAAAGAGTTTTGAAAAGATATCTATATTTAAAAAAAGAAAGTGAAATTAAGAAAGAAAACCTCGCGCAAAAAAAATCTATTTTTGGCAAGTCCAATAGATCTAGTGATTATGCACAGGCTCTTATGGAAATAGGTGCACTTATTTGTAAACCAAGTAATCCTTTATGTAATCAATGCCCTATCCAAAAAAAATGTAAATCTTTTAAAAAACAGGATTTTGGATTAACAAAGAAAAATAAAAAAAATGTAAACAAATATTTTATTTTAAAAGTTTACAAGAGGGATAAAAAATATCTTCTTATAAAGAATACAAAATTTAATTTTTTAAAGAATCTTAATATATTTCCTATGGAGGAGGTTGCTAAACCAAAAAATTTTAATGAAAATCTAAATTTTAAAATTTCGAATATGAACATGAATATTAAAATTCAATATAAAAAAAATCATGAGGACTTTCCATCTTCTAATTGGATAGATCAAAAAAAACTTGATAACTATCTGCTGCCAACCTTTACAAAAAAAATAGTTCAATATTTAGAGAGCAACTAATGAAAAAAGTTGCAATTATTGGAGCAGGGATTTCAGGATTATTTATTGCAAATCTTTTTAAAAATAATTCAAATTATGAAATTAAAATTTTTGAAAAAGACAAATTAATTAATTTAGATGAGGGGTATGGAATTCAATTATCAGTCAATAGTGTTAGACTTTTAAATAAAATCGAATTTCATAAATTTCAAAATGATAAAAAGTTTAATCCTGATAAAATAATTTTTTATTCAAATAAAAGCCAGGATAAGTTTTGTGATCTATATATTTCTGATTTCAATTCACATGATTGTAAATATACAACACTTAAACGATCAGATTTAGTAAGTTTTCTAAAAGATAAAATTCAGGATTTAATAAAAACTAACCACAGTATTTCAAAGGTAGACCAACAAAATGAAAAAATTCATTTAACTTTTGAAAATAATGAAACTTTTGAGTGCGATTATTTGATAATTTCAGACGGAGTTTTTTCAAAGAGTAAAAATCTTATTTCAAATAATAATACCAAACCAAGATATAATAATACTTTAGCTATAAGAGGGATGATCCCTAATTCCTCAAATATTATTGATAAAAAAAATATTTCCTTATTCTTTGGTTCTGATTTTCACCACGTTATTTATCCACTAAATCCAGATGGTGATTTAAATTTTATAGCTATTATGAAATACAAGCTTTCAGACGAAGAGCTTAAGAATTATTCATTATTTAATGATAACGCTTTTATAAAAAAAGTTTTAAAAAATATACCTCAAGAAAGTAAGAAATTTTTTGATGAAATTAAACAACTAAAAATATTTCCAGTATTCGTAACCGATCATTTTTTTGAAATTAAGAAAAATAACATTTACCCAATTGGAGATGCTTTTTTTGCTTTTTCCCCATCATTTGCACAAGGTGCCTCTCAATCGATAGAGGGAGCTTATGAATTATTTAAAAAAATAGATAGCAATACAGAAAATAGTTTTTTTGAGGAGAGAGTAAAAAAAATAAAAATGGTGAATAAAAGATCAAAAATCAACCAATTTATATTTCATTTATCTAACCCTTTAACAATTTTCTTAAGAAATATTTTTTTAAAAAAATTAGTTAAAAATAAAAAGTTTTTAGAAAACTATCTCGGTAAAATTTACAGATAAATTTTGAAATTAAATTTTGTTTTTTAAAAATCTATCTCTTAAATTATCAATAGGAAAAATGGATCCGTTTCTATTGTAGTGCCAAAATGTCCAACCATTACAACTTTCAGCACCTAAAATTGTTGCTGCTACTTTATGGATTGATCCCTCAGTTTGAGCGTGTTTTATACTACCATCGACCATGATTTTTGCGCTAATTTTCTTTTTATTATCAAAAATAGTAGTTCCCGGTTTAATTATTCCCAATTCAACTAACGAGCCAAAAGGTATTCTCGGTTTAGATCTATTATTTTGGAGTGTATCTAAATAATCATCTTCAATAGGTTTTGTTTCACTTAATCTTTGTTCTGCAGCCTTGCAGTAATTTTTATCTTTTTCTATGCCAAAATAATTCCTTCCTAATTTTTTTGAAACTGCAGCTGTTGTTCCAGAGCCTAAAAAAGGATCTAAGATATAATCGTTTTTATTTGAGGTTGCTAATAAAATTCTATGTAATAAAGCTTCAGGTTTTTGTGTTGAGTGTATTTTCTTTCCATTTTTTTTTAGTCTTTCAGTACCACTACAAATGGGTAAATCCCAATTAGATCTCATTTGAATATCATCATTTAAACATTTTAAAGACTGATAATTAAAAGTATATTTTGATTTTTCAGATTTTGAAGCCCAAATCAAAGTTTCATGCGCATTGGTAAAACGTGTGCCTCTAAAGTTTGGCATTGGATTTTTTTTATTCCATATAACATCATTTAAAATCCAAAAACCTAGGTTTTGAATTGCTGTACCAACTCTGTATATATTATGGTAACTACCAATCACCCAAATTGCTCCATTTTTTTTTAAAACTCTTTTACACTCACTAAGCCAAGCATAAGTAAAATCATCGTATGTTTTGAAACTTTCAAATTGATCCCATTTATCGTTTACAGCATTTACTTTTGATCTATCTGGTCTAATTAAATTATTTCGTAATTGTAAATTGTAAGGTGGATCCGCAAAAATTAAATCAAAACTTTCGCTTGGAATTTTTTTTAGTTCTTTAATACTGTTTCCATTAATAATTTTATTTTTTAATTTATTATCGATCATTTTTAAAAACTTATTAGACTCTAGGCTAGAGTCCTCGTCAACTTGTGATTGAATTATTTTGAGTCTTTTTGTGGTGGTTATTTTTCGAGACTCAATATGTTGTGTATAGGTTTAAATTTTTTTCTATGATATTTCGTAACTCCAAATTTTTTAAGAGCCCTAAGATGGTCTTTTGTTCCGTAGCCAGCGTTTTTGTGCCAGAAATACCTATGATGTATCTTTGCTAATTTTTTGATTAATCTATCTCGTGATACTTTTGCAATTATAGATGCAGCAGATATTTCAGGTATCTTTTGGTCACCCTTAATTACGTACTTTAAATTATAACTCCTCATATCAGGAATTATGTTACCATCAACTAATATAATTTTTGGTTTTATTTTTAATTTTTTTATAGCTCTTTCCATTGCAAGCAGACTTGCATTTAAAATATTATATTTTTCTATTTCCTTTACGGACGCTGAACCAACTGACCATTTTGAATTTTTCTTTATATATTTTTCTAAATTTTCACGCTTATTTTTTGATAAACTTTTTGAGTCTTTAAGTATTTTCTTATTGATGTCATTATTAAGAATTACAGCAGCAGCAAAGACTGGACCAATTAAACTTCCTCTTCCAGCTTCATCTACACCAGCTAAAGTTTTTTTCATTTTACAAAATGATATTCAATTCATTAATTTTTTTTCTTATTTCCTTTAAATCTATCCATGAATATTTTTTTTGATCTGGTTGCCTTAAAAGATATGCAGGATGAAATGTTACAATGGATAAGTAAGTTTTACCCTTTATAATAACATCTTTCCATATTCCTCTCTCTTTAGAAATTTTAAAATTATTACCAATCAATGCTTCCATTGCTGTACCACCCATAATTATTAGTATTTTAGGATTAATTATAGAAATATGTTCATATAGAAATTTTGAATATTTATTTATCTCAGTAGTTGTTGGCTTTCTATTATTTGGTGGCCTGTAATTGACAACATTTGTGATGTAGATACTTTCTCTTTTAATATCTATGGCTGCTAACATTTTATTTAATAATTTTCCTGCATCGCCCATAAAAGGTTTTCCTATTTCATCCTCTTTTTGACCCGGGCCTTCACCTACAAGCATTATTTTACTTCTAAAATTTCCATCACTAAAAACTAACTGGTTAGCATGATTTTTAAGATCACAAGCATCAATTTCAGCAATTTGTTTTTTAAGATTTTCTAGTTGTAATTTAATTTCACCTGATTGTTGTGACTTTTTCAGGCGTCTTATTGGTTTATTACTAAATTCGTAATTTGAGTCTATTGATTTTAGAAACTCATCATTTAAAACTTCATTATTCATAAAAACAAATGATATCAAAATTTATTAAATTTTCCTTCATTCTAATGATCTTTTTTTTCGCCAAACAGGCGAATTCTAAAGTAACAAATAATGATTTAAATGAGAACGAACTAACCAATTATCTCTCAGCTATAATTTCTTATAATAACCAACAAAACCAAGATTCGTTAAGTTATTTTAATTCGTCAAAAGCATTAGTAAAAAAACGTGATAATTACTTAAGAAAATATATCTTCTCACTAGCTATAAATCAGAAAGTAAAAAAAGCAATTCAAGAAATAAAAATTTTAGAAAATAAAAAAAATTTTGATTTTTTTGAGTCTCAGGTGCTTTTAACACTGGACTCAATTTTAAAAGAGAAATATGAAGAAAGCGAAAATTATCTTGAATATTTAAATGAACTAAAAAGTTCAAGCGTTTATGAAAATGCAATCTATGATACATTAACGTTATACTTATCGACTTTTAAAAACAAAAAACTGATTTTTCAAAAATCTAATTTTGATAATTTAGATCTTCTGAATATTACATTTTTAAAATGTTATTTAGAAGATGATACCACGTCTAAGTCATTCTATACTTTGGTTAATTCTTCAAATGTAGATTATTCTAGATACTTATTCTTTTATTCTAATTATTTGATCAATCAAAATAAGGTCGAAGAGGCAAAAAAACTTTTTTTGAAACAAGATAAACTCACAAGTGGGCTGCTTATTCTTCAAACAAATGACTGGTTAAAAAATAATCAAACAAAAAAAATCACCGATATATTTTCATGCAAATCCGAAACTGATCTTTTAGCTGAATTTTTTTTCTTAATTTCAAATTTGTATTCATCTGATGAAGATTTTGAAAGATCTAACTTTTACTTAAGTGTTTCTAATTTTTTAAATGAAAAATTTAAAGCAAATAAGCTATTAACAGTTGAAAACTATTTTAATTCTAAAAAGTACAAAGAGGCTGAAAAAATATTAAAAAATTTTAGTAAGCAAGATAAGCTATTTTATTGGTTCAAAGTGAAAATTAAAACCAAAATAATTGCAGAGAAACATGATGATCAACAAGCGTTGAATTATATTAAAACGAAGTTTAATAAAATAGAAAACAAAACAGATAAGATTATCTTTGATATGGCAAATATTTATAAAAATTATAAAAAATATAAAGAAGCAATCGAACTTTATTCTAAGTTAATGAAAAATTATGACACTAACTCTGATACCTATGCTGATTTATTATTTAGAAGAGGTGGTAGTTATGAAAGATTATCAAATTTTGAAAGGAGCGATAAAGATTTATTAACGGCATTAAAAATTGTTCCAGATAATTCTTATACTTTAAATTATTTAGCCTATTCCTGGCTTGAGAGAAAAATTAATATTTCGAAAGCTGTAAAAATGTTGGAGATTGCATATAAGAATAATGAGGATGATCCATATATCACTGACTCAGTTGGTTGGGGTTATTATTTAACAGGAAGATATACAGAAGCAGAAAAATTCATGAGAAAAGCGATAACGCTAATGCCCAATGATCCAATCGTAAATGACCATTATGGTGATATTTTATGGAGACTTAATAAAAAAATACAAGCAAAGTATTATTGGAATAGTGTTATTGGATTTAAAGATACAGAAAAAGATATGTTAGAAAAAGTAAAAAAAAAATTATTAGTGGGCCCAAATATTGATAACAACAACTCATACAATTAAGTCATACGCTAAGATCAATTTAAATTTAAATATTGTCAGCAAAAGAAAGATAAATAATTTACATCAAATTGAAAGTTTAGTTGCTTTAATTGATTTGGCTGATGAGATTAAAATTAGTGAAATTAGAAGTAAAAAACATAAGGTAATTTTTAGAGGAAAATATTCTAAAGGTATACCAAAATTTAATACAATCACCCACTTATTGGCATTATTAGAAAAAGAAAAAATTATAAAAAAAAAATATCAAATATTAGTAAAAAAAAATATTCCTCAAAAATCAGGCATGGGTGGTGGATCTATGAATGCAGCTTCAATTTTGAGTTTTTTTTTAAAAAAAAAAATATTAACAAAAAAACTAAGTGAAAAATTTGCTAAAAAAATTGGATCAGATGTAATTTTGGGTCTTAATAAATTTCCAAAAGTTTACCTACCTAGTGGAAAAATACGTGTACTCAAAACTAGAATTAAATACTATCTATTATTAGTAAAACCCAATTTTGGCTGCTCAACAAGAAAAGTTTTTTCTGCAAATAAAGTATTTTCTAAAAGTAAATTAGGCAAATTAAAAAATGTTAGTAAAACTATGATAATAAATAGTGAAAATGATCTTGAAAATAGTGCTTTCCGACTTTATCCAAACCTTTTTAAATTAAAAAATAAGCTATTAAGTTGGAAAAAAGCTGAATTTGTAAGAATGACAGGATCTGGTTCAACTTTAGTGATGTATTTTAATAAAGAAGTATCTGCAAAAAATGCGTTGAAAATGTCCAAAAGAAAATTAAATAATTGTTGGTGCATTTTATCAAAAGTTATATAAAAATTTATTTTTGATAGAAAATAAATAAACTTTGGGGCGTAGCCAAGTGGTAAGGCAGCGGTTTTTGGTACCGCCATTCCTAGGTTCGAATCCTAGCGCCCCAGCCAAATATGTTAAACTTTTTAAATAAAATTTTAAGTAATTCAAATAAAATTGAGTCCAAATTTATTGATCTACAAAATAATTCAAATGTAAAAAAAATATTTAATTCAATTCAAGATTTTTCAGCAGACTCTGAAGTTAGATATGTTGGTGGTTGTGTTAGAAAAATTCTCATGAATGAAAAAGTCGATGATATTGATCTTGCAACCAACCTTGAACCATATGATATTCAAAAAGCACTAAATGAGAATAATATCAAGTTTTATGAAACAGGTATCCAACATGGAACAATTACTGCACAAATTGATAATGAAAAATTTGAAATTACATCCTTGAGAAGCGATGTACTGCCTGATGGAAGACATTCAAAAGTTGAATTTACCAAAGATTGGAAAAAAGATGCTGAAAGAAGAGACTTTACAATAAACGCTATTTATTCAGACATAAATGGAAACCTGTTTGATCCCTTTGATGGAAAAAGAGACCTTGAGGCCGGTAAAGTTATTTTTATTGGCAAAGCAGACCAAAGAATTCAAGAGGATTATTTAAGAATTCTTAGGTATTTAAGATTTTTCTCCATGTATAGCAAAACAGACCACGATTTAAATACTTTAAAAAGTATTAAAAAAAATTTAAGTGGTATTTCTAAAATATCATCCGAACGACTATTAGATGAATTTAAAAAAATTACTATTTCAGGTTCATTAGAAAAACTATGTTTAAATAATTATTCTTTAGAGATACTGAAATTTATATTTCCACAATTTAAAAAACTAGAAATTATAAAAAATTTAAATCCTAAGGCTAAAGAAAATTTAAAAAATATTGATTTTCCTGTTTTGTTAGCCGTGATAAGTATAGATGAAACAGATAATTTAGAATATTTCCTATTTAAATTTAATATTTCCAAAAAGGATCAAAAACGAATTAAAAATATTAAAGATTTTTTTTATAATGTTAAAACTACAGTCAAAATAGACTCCAAATCACTTTGGAAATATTATTATTTGCATGGTAAAGAAAGTTTATTAGATATTTTAAATTATAAAGTATTAACCTCAAAAAAAGCTGAAAAAAAATTTTTAGAGTTTATTGAGTACTTTAAAAATCAAGAGTTACCAGTCTTTCCTATTAAAGCAGAAGATTTAATGAAAAAATTTAATTTAACTGAGGGAAAAAAAATTGGTGAATACTTAAAACTTTTAGAGGATTTTTGGATTAAAAATAATTTTTCTATTACAGAGAAAGACTTAGAAAGAATTGTTAAAAATTAAATATATTTTACGTCTTTTATTTCAAAATTTTTATCTCCTGCAGGAGTTTTAATTTCAACTAGGTCGCCTTTATTTTTGCCAATCAATCCTTTACCTATTGGAGATTTAAAATAAATTAATTTATTTTTTATATCAGCCTCATCTTTACCAACTATTTTATAATTTACTTTTTCATCATTATCTAAGTTTACTAAAAAAACAGTTGATCCAAATATAACCTTGCCTTCATTCGCAAGTTTAGTCACATCAATTACATTTGCTCTTGCAATTAAATCATTAATTTCCTCAATTCTTCCTTCATTATGGGATTGTTGTTCTTTGGCTGCGTGGTACTCCGCATTTTCTTTAAGGTCACCATGAGATCTTGCCTCAGATATAGCCGAAACTATTTCCGGACGTTTTTTTTCTTTTCTAAAAACTAGCTCTTCTTTTAGTTTCTCTAAACCTTTAATTGTTATTGGCTCTTTATCCATTCTTATTTCCATTTAGCAATAGGCGGTAACGACATTAATATTCCTTCTACGTTTCCACCTGTTTGTAGTCCGAATTTAGTTCCTCTATCATATATTAAATTAAATTCTACATATCTTCCACGTTTCAAAAATTGTTTTTCCTTATCTTTTTTTGTCCATTTTTTATTTTTATACTTAAAAATAATTTCATTATAAATCATTTGAAAAGTTAAACCAACATCCCTTACAAATTCAAAATCTTTTTCCCAATTTTTTTTTTTATAATCGAAAAAAATCCCACCTATTCCCCTGGGTTCATTTCTATGTTTCAAAAAAAAATATTCATCACACCATTTTTTATATTTTTTGTAATAATTTTTATTATGTTGATCACAAGCTTTCTTAAGTGTTTGATGAAATTTTTTCTTTAAATTATTATTTTTAATACACGGTGTTATATCCATCCCTCCACCAAACCATCCAGATGATGTGTGAATATATCTCGTATTGAAATGCATTGCTGGAACATGCGGATTTTTCATGTGCATCACAACCGAGATGCCTGAGGCCCAAAATTTTGCACTCTTGTTAGTTCCAGGAATCTTATTCTTAAATTGTTTTGATAATTTTCCATAGACTTCAGAAAAATTTACTCCAACTTTGTCAAAAACTTTTCCATTTTCAAATATTCTAAATTCACCACCACCTTCATCTCTATTTTTATTTCTTTTCCAGCTATTTGAATTAAATATATTTTTTTTTCCCTCAATTTTTTCAATGTCATCACAAATTGAATCTTGTAAAATTTTAAACCAATTAGACGTAAGTTTTTTTTTGAGCTTTTCGTTCATTTTAATTAAGTTGTCTTAAACATTCTGCCACAACAATAGAAACCGATGTTGATAAATTTAAAGATCTTTTTTTGTCTACCATTGGGATTTTTAACCTATGATTTACTAATTTGTGTATTTTTTCAGGCACTCCTGCACTTTCTTTACCAAATAAAATAGTATCATTTTTTTTAAATTTAAAGTCTGTATAATTTTCTTTTCCTTTTGTAGTCATTAAAATAACTCTTTGCTTATTTTTTGCTTGAAGAAAATCTTCTGCACTCTCATAAAATTTTATTTTATCTAAATTCATATAATCTAATACAACTCTTTTAAATCTTTTATCGCTTAATAAGAAACCACAAGGCTCAATAATTTCAAGACTCGCCCCGAGACAAGAGCAAGTTCTGATGATAGACGCAGTATTTTGAGGAATATCAGGCTCATATAGTGCTATTTTGAACGCTGAAATGGCTTTATGTGTCATTGTTTCAGTAGAAATTATTCATTTTTATATTATATGAAATCATATATTAGGTACCTTAAACTATATTTAAAAATGTCCGAGAAAAAAGTTAAAAGAAGAGATTTTATATTCACAGCAACATATGCTGTTGGTGCGGTGGGTGTTGCAGTTACAGTATGGCCCTTAGTAGATCAAATGAACCCTGATGCATCTGTAAAAGCTTTAGCTAGCACAGAAGTAGACGTGAGTTCAGTTGAACCTGGCAAAACCATAACTGTTTTATGGAGAGGCAAACCAGTTTTTATTAAAAGAAGAACTCAAAATGAAATTGATGAAGCAAGGTCTGTAAGGATGGAAGATTTACCAGATCCAGAAAAAGATGAGGATAGAGCGAAAAATCCAGAGTGGCTTGTGATGTTAGGAGTTTGTACTCATCTTGGCTGTGTACCTTTAAATGATAAAGGAGACTACAATGGTTGGTTTTGTCCATGTCACGGATCACATTACGATACATCTGGAAGAATTAGAAAAGGACCTGCACCAACGAATATGTCAATCCCGAACTATGAATTTTTAGAAAATAACATAATTAAAATTGGATAAAACTAATGAGTGATCATAATTACACACCAAAATCTAAATTCGGAAAGTGGTTTAACGATAGATTACCTCTATTGTCATTAGCAAACCATCTTACTGATTACCCAACACCAAAAAATCTAAATTATTGGTGGACATTTGGAGGCATTTTAACTTTTTGTTTAATTACACAGATTGTTACAGGCTTAACATTAGCCATGCATTATATTGCTCATGCTGATATGGCCTTTGATAGTGTTGAGCATATCATGAGAGATGTAAATTACGGTTGGTTAATTAGATACATTCATTCCAATGGAGCCTCTATGTTTTTTTTAGCCGTTTACATTCATATATTTAGATCTCTATTTTATGGATCTTATAAAGCTCCAAGAGAGATAATCTGGATCTTAGGAATTATAATTTATTTACTTATGATGGCTGCTGCATTTATGGGATATGTTCTTCCATGGGGACAAATGAGTTTTTGGGGAGCAACAGTTATAACAAATCTTTTTAGTGCTATTCCACTAGTTGGAGAAGGTATAGTCACATGGTTATGGGGCGGCTATTCTGTTGATAATCCTACGCTTACAAGATTTTTTACATTACATTATTTAATTCCATTTTTAATATTAGGTTTAGTTGTATTACATATTTGGGCATTACACGTTCCTGGAAATAATAACCCAGTTGGTATTGATATAAAGAAACCATCTAAAGATACGGTTCCATTTCATCCGTATATTGTAATCAAGGATACATTCGCATTATTGATGTTTATGATAATTTTTGCTTTTTTTGTTTTTTATTCTCCAAACGTTTTAGGGCACGCAGATAATTATATTGAGGCCAATCCAATGGTAACACCAGCGCATATTGTACCGGAGTGGTACTTATTACCTTTTTATGCAATTTTAAGATCTGTACCAGATAAGCTCTTAGGGGTGATAGCGATGTTATCTGCGATTTTAATACTCGCTGCGTTGCCTTGGTTAGACACATCTAAAATAAGATCTGCTGTATTTAGACCTTTGTATAGACAATTTTATTGGATTTTAGTTTTAGACGTACTAGTTTTAGGATACGTGGGAGCAATGCCAGCTGAGGGATTATATTTACTAATCGCAAGAGTTGCTACCGCTTATTATTTTGCGCACTTCTTGATAATTCTTCCATTACTTGGATTTAAAGAGAAAACTCTGCCTTTACCATTTAGTATATCAGATCCAGTTTTAGGAGGATCAGCCAATTTATCTATGGCAAAAAGTGATAAAAAAGAGGGTTGAGGAGTGAGAACTTTTAAAATTCTATTAATCACTTTTATATTTTTTACCGTACCTCTTAAAATAAATAGCGCTGAAAAAGTTGAATTATTAAAGACAGATTGGTCTTTTAAAGGACCTCTAGGCAAGTTTGATAGATCATCATTACAAAGAGGATATCAAGTTTACACCGAGGTGTGTGCAGCCTGCCATTCAATGAAATATTTAAGTTATAGAAATTTAATGGAAAAGGGTGGGCCTGAATTTTCAGAGGCTCAAGCAAAATCTATAGCAGCAAGTTTTGAGGTCACTGATGGTCCAAATGCTGATGGAGAAATGTTTTCAAGACCCGCAAGATTATCTGATAAATTTCCAATGCCATATCCAAACGAGAAGGCAGCCCAAGCAGCTAATGGAGGTGCTTACCCACCAGACATGTCTGTTTTGGCTAAAGCTAGAAAAGGAGGCGTGGATTATCTTTATTCAGTCTTATTAGGTTATACAGAGCCTCCAGCTGGAGTTACTTTGGATGAAGGCGTTTATTACAATAAGTTTATGTATGGAAACAAAATTAAAATGCCAAAAGTTCTTGAGGATGACTTAATAGAGTATGGAGATGGTACTTTAGCTACAGAAGAACAAATGGCGAAGGATGTTGTTACGTTTTTGATGTGGTCAGCAGAGCCACATTTAGAGGCAAGACATAAAATGGGCTTTAGAGCAATTATATATTTGATTATTTTGACTATACTAGTTTATTTCAGTATGAAAAAAATTTGGTCACGTGTTGAATCTGAAGTTTAATACATCGCCATCTTTTACGATATAGTCTTTACCCTCTAACCTCATTTTTCCACTACTTCTAGATTGTGTCCAACCTTGATTGTTTATGAAATCTAAATAAGAAACAGTCTCTGCTTTAATAAATCCTTTCTCAAAATCTGAGTGTATTTTGCCAGCAGCATTAGGTGCAGTACTATTCTTTTTAATGGTCCATGCTCTTGTTTCTTCAGGACCAGATGTAAAAAATGTGTCTAATTCTAATATATCATAACCTTTTTTGATCATTAATTTTAGGCCTGTTTCATCCGAACCAATCATTTTCATGTAGTTTACTTTTTCCTCGTTGCTTAATTGATTAATTTGATTTTCAATATCTGCTGAAATTATTAATGTATTTTTTTTACCAAATTTTTCAGTGAATAAATTAGTATATTTATTTCCGTTTTTAATACTTTTCTCGTCTACATTACATACGTATATTTTAGGTTTAAGCGATAGAAGGCCAGATTTATTAATGGTAGCAAGATCAAATTTTTCATTTATTTTGATGAGGTGTTTATTATTATTTAAACAGTCTGCGGTAGTCTCTAAAATATCTTGCTGTTCCTTATCTAAGTTTTTTTTATTTTTTTTATCTAATCTTTTTTGTATTGACTCAAGATCAGCCAACATCATTTCTGTCTCAATTATTTCTAAATCTCTAACTGGATCAACTGTTTGATTGACATTTTGAACATTTGAGGAGTCAAAACATCTTATCATGTGCAATATTGCATCCACCTCTCGTATATGAGATAAAAATTTATTCCCTAGGCCTTCACCTTTGGATGCACCTTTTACTAAGCCGGCTATATCAACGAAAGAAATTGTAGTATTAATTTTTTTTTTTGATGACGATATTTCCGCTAACTTATCAAGTCTCTCGTCTGGTACCGGAACTATTCCAATATTTGGATCAATTGTACAAAACGGGAAATTCTCCGCTTGAGCTTTATTAGAATTAGTCAAAGCATTAAATAAAGTAGACTTACCAACATTTGGTAACCCAACTATACCACACTTAAATCCCATTATTTATTATTAACAGTGCTTGAAAATAGATCCAACTTTTTATCTAACAAAATTGGAAGTGATTCTGTTATATTTTTTGTGATGGTTCCAATTTCCTCTTTTTCTTCATCATTGAAATCTTGAAGAACGTGTTCTGCAACTTGAATGTTATTTTTTGGCTGACCAATACCAATTCTTACTCTAGAATATTCTTTTCCGATAAATTTATCTATTGATTCAATACCATTATGCCCAGCACTGGATCCTCCAAATTTTGTTTTAATTTTTCCGAAGTCTATATCTAGATCATCGTGAAAAACAATTACATCCTCAGCATCAATTTTAAAATATTCAATTAATTCTCTGATGCAAACACCTGAGTTATTCATAAATGTAAGAGGTTTTATAGCATAAACTTTTTTACCACTTATAGTACCTGTAGTTAATAAACCCTTAAATTTTGGTTTTTGTTTTGATAATCCAAACTTTTGATTTATTGCATCAATAATTTTAAAACCAATGTTATGTCGATTATTCTCAGAATTTGGCGTGGGGTTACCTAAGCCTACAAATAAAAGCATATTATGAGTTATTTAGAGTTTTCAATTAAGTTATTTCTTGTCTGCAGCTTTTTTATCAGCAGGAGCTTTTTTATCATCAACTTTTTTTGTATCGTCTTTTTTCTCGCCCTTATCTGAGCCTGGTGATGCTGCCTTAGCTTCTCCGTCAGTGCCCTCTGCTGCTGCAGCTTCTCCTTCAGCACCCTCGGCTCCTTCTGCAGCCTCTGCAGGCTTTTCGGGTTCTTTAATTACAGTTGGTGCAGCAAGTGTTGCCACTACAAAATCTCTTCCTCTAATTGTCGGTTCAACATTTTCTGGAAGTTTAATTGAGGAAATTTTGAAACTTTGACCAATATCCACACCATCTAGATCGACAATTAACTCTGATGGAATATTTTCTGTGGGGCAATTTAATTCTACTTTTCTTCTTACTATATTAAGAACACCACCTCTTTTTAAACCAGGTGAATTTTCTGAATTAATAAATTTAACTGGAATTTCAAGTTTAACTTTTCCTCCTTTGACAATTCTCAAAAAATCAACATGTATTGGCTCATCGGTAACCGTGTCAAAAACTACTTCTCTTGGTAAAACATTTAAATCTTTTCCCTCAATCTTAATATTAATTATATTTGATAAGAAATTCTCTTTGTCTATAAATGTTTTAAGAATTTTTTTTGAAAAAGATATATTTTGATTTTTCTCTTTTCCGCCATAAATAACAGCAGGAATTTCACCCTTAGCCCTTAATGAATTAAGGTCACCTTTTGTTTTTGTTACTCTTAAGTTTGCTTCAATTGAATTCATAAAAATAAACGCGTTTTAACCCAACTCATTTAATAACTCAAGTAAATTATTTGAACAAATCCGAGACCGATGTAGAATTTGAAATTCTTTTTAAAGCCTCTCCAAGTAAATTAGATATACTCAATACTTCAATGTTTTTTGCATTTTTTAATTTTTTAGAATTATCAATTGTATCTGTTATTACTAAATTTTTTATTGGAGAATTTCTAATTTTTTTGACCGCATCTCCACTAAGTACTCCATGGGTAATGTAAACATGAATTTCTTTGGCACCCTTACTTTTTAACATTTTTGCAGCGTTTACAATTGTTCCTCCAGAGTCAATTATGTCATCAACCATGATACATATTTTATTTTTCACATCTCCAATGATATTCATAACCTCTGATTTTCCAGGAGCAGGTCTTCTCTTATCCACAATGGCTAAATTAACATTTAAAAGTTTACTCAATCCTCTTGTTCTTGCTACCCCTCCAACATCAGGTGAAACACAAACAATATTATTTAATTTTAATTTCTTTTTAATATGTCTAAAAAATATTGGCGTAGCATATAAGTTGTCTACTGGAATATCAAAAAATCCTTGAATTTGTCCTGCATGCAAATCAACAGTCACAACTCTATCTGCACCAGCCTTGGTTATAAGGTTCGATATAAGCTTTGCGGATATAGAAGTTCTTGGAACTACTTTTCGATCCTGCCTTGCATAACCAAAATAGGGAATTACCGCAGTAATATTTTTTGCTGATGATCTTTTTAAAGCATCGATACATAATAACATTTCAAGCAGATTATCGTTAGCAGGTGATGATATAGATTGAACTAAAAAAATATTATTACCTCTAATATTTTCATTAATCTCTACATATATCTCACCATCAGAAAATTTTCTTATATTTGAATTAACAAGTTTTGTTTTAAGATATTTTGATAACTTAACGCTTAAATGTTTATTACTATTTCCAGTTAATAATTTCATTGAGATAACCTAATTAATCATAATTAATGAGAGATTTCTACCATAATCATTTTCTTTTTTTTTCAGTGATCTTCTTGCACTAAAATAAGTATTTACCCCTGAAAAGGTGTCTTTATTAATAAGTTTAATTTTTTTTATCCCAAGCTTTTTCATCTCTAATATAATGTACTGTTTGAGATTAAAAAAATATTTTTTATTTTTAGATTTAAAAAAAATTTTATTTTTTTTATCTTTTTTAAGAAATTTTTTTAAAAAATCATCTTTTACTTCATAACTATTTTGCGATATGCAGGGTCCAATTATAATTTCAAGACTTTCAACTTTTGATCCTTCTTTAATAAAAAAATTGGTCACATTCTTAACTATTCCACTAAGCGCTCCCCTCCAGCCAGCATGTATTACTGAAATTATCTCTTTATTTGGATCAAATAAAACTATTGGTGCACAATCGGCCGTTAACACTCCTATAGGGGTATTAATTTGTTTGGTTATTAATGCATCACACTTAAATCTACTTTTGATTGATTTATTCTTAATAAAATAAAATTTATTGCTATGAATTTGTTTTGGTAAGTGAATTTTTTTTATATTTGATTTTAGTTTTTTTAATACAATATTTAAATTTTTTTTTATATTTTTTTGTTTATCGTTTGATCCGACTCCACAATTTAAACTTTTATAAATTCCTTTTGAGACACCTCCTTTCGATCCAAAAAACCCATATGTAACACTTCTTTGGGACGATAATTTTTTTGTCTTAATCAATTTTAAAAACCAATTTTAAATTTAGTTTTGTTATTTGTTAGAAGCATCACTTTAAAAACATCACCCATAAATTGTTTTCCAATCAACTTTTCTAACCTATAATAAATGTTCGCCTTATCCGAAAAATTCATTTTTTTTGATACCATTTCTGCTCTTTCAACAATACCTAACTTTTTCAAAAAACTGCCCTGTGTTGTAATTCCAGAAATATTAAATCCAACTTTTTTTGCAATTTTTTTTAAAAAATCAAAGGGTAAACTATGTGTAATATCACATTTTTTATAATGCTCTAAAATATTGACAATTTTATGATTTGAAAAACCTCGTAATGTATTTTTCATCTTTTTGTCAAAATAACCATAATCAATAATCAGAAGACCACCATTTTTTTTTGCAATTATTTTATAAATAGACTTTAAATATTTGATCGTATTCTCAGAAATTTCTATAAACGTTTGATTGTTACTTAACTTGACTCCTATTTTTTTATCTAAAGACTTTATATTAGTTTTTTGGTCGACATAAACTAAACTTTTGTTTCTAGAAAATTTTACTTTTCTCTCAAACCAAGCTTTATCTTTCTTTAAAAATTGCTTAATAGGAAACGAGTCAAAAAATTCGTTGGCTAAAAATAAACATGGACCGTCTTTAATTTTTTCCAAATTATTAATCCAAATTATACTACTATTTTTAATTTTAAATTTCTGTTTTCTTTTGAGATACGGACTTTTCTCATGAATATAAAAACAATAATTTTTTTTAAATTGTGAAAACTTATTTAAAGTATTTAAGATATTAAAAGACATTTCTCCATTACCTCCACCCATATCAATAATATTAATTTTTTTTGGTTTATTTAACTTTTCCCAAAAACTTAAAATCCATATTGCTAGCATTTCTGAAAAGAAAATTGATATATTTGAGGATGTTATAAAATCACCTTTCTTACCAAAAGGATCTTTTGACATATAATACCCATCTCTTTTATCATATAATGAATTTTCGATAAATTTATCTAGACCGATTGTCTTATTTTTATAATCTTTCATTTTTCTTTAGTAAAAAAAATCCAATTGAAAAAAAAATTATACACAAAATTTGCCCAAGCGTTAGATTGAACAATAAATATCCAATTTGTAGATCTGGTTCTCTAAAAAATTCAATAAAAAATCTAAAAGTTGAGTAAAACACTAAAAATAATGCAGATATAAAACCTTTTCTTTCTAAAAAATTATTTTTTACTAAAATAGTTAAAATCAAAAAAAGTATAATACCCTCAAAACCAGCTTCATAAAGTTGCGAGGGATGACGAGACACGTTATCAACCTTTGTAAAAGTTACACCCCATGAAACAGTTGTCTCTTTTCCATACAATTCAGAGTTTAAAAAATTGGCAACTCTTCCAAAGAAAATACCAATAGGCGCAACTAAAGAAATCAAGTCTAAAAATATATAAGGATTGAAATGATTTTTTTTTGAAAATATATAAGTTCCTATAATAACTCCAATTAGCCCCCCATGAAAAGACATACCACCTTTCCATATCATAAAAACTTCTGAAAAATTACTTAGATAGTATTGTGGGTTATAGAAAATTACATAACCCAATCGTCCCCCAAGAATTATACCTAAAATTATATAGGTCAAGAGGTCATCTAAATTTTTGAAATATTTTTGATCTTTATCTAAAAATTTTTTAATTATCAGCCATCCAAATAAAATTCCAAAAATATATGCTAACGAATACCATCTTATTTCTATTGAAAACACGGTAAATGCAACTGGGTCAAAATTATTTATAAACATTATTTAAAATTATATTATAAGGATATATTAATTTTTTTAAGCATAATAATATGACAAAATCAAAATTCGTAATTGATAAAATTGCTAAATTATTAGAGCAAGGTTTGATATCATACAAAGATCTTAGTAACGAAATACTCAATATTATAAAGTCAAAAAAAGATGAGATTATTTTTAAGTTAGATTTATCCACCAAAGAGGAATTAGAAATAGTAAAAAAAAGATTAGAAATACTTGAAAAGAAATTAAATAAAAAAAACAAATCGGCTAAAATTAAAAAGGTAAAAAAATCTTAACTCTTAGCCCACCCAAACTTGAGTTTTCCAACTTAATACTTCCGCCATGTGATTGTATCATGTCTGATGCTATTGACATCCCAAGACCAACACTTGATTTAGAATCTCCTC
>CACNFE010000003.1 GCA_902619595.1 uncultured Pelagibacteraceae bacterium | reverse complement strand
GTTTAAATGGATTAGAAATTATCAAGAAGATTTATAAAAAAAAAAATAAAACTGTTAACATTTTAACACATTGTAATGCAGGTTGGTTAGCAACAATAAATTGGGGAACTGCAACGTCACCAATTTATCATGCTCATCAAAACGGTATACCAATACATGTATGGGTTGATGAAACAAGGCCAAGAAATCAAGGGGCAAACTTAACTTCCTACGAATTAAATGAAGAGGGTATTGAAAATACAATTATAGCAGATAATACCGGAGGAATTTTAATGAATAGGGGGGAGGTAGATATTTGTATAGTAGGTACAGATAGAACATTAGCAAATGGTGATGTTTGCAACAAAGTTGGAACTTACTTAAAAGCTTTAGCAGCTAAAGATAATAATATACCATTTTATGTTGCACTTCCAAGCTCAACAATTGATTGGAAGACAAAAAGTTCAAAAGAAATTATTATTGAGGAAAGAGCATCAGAAGAATTATCAAAAATTGAGGGATTAGATGAATATGGGAAAATTGTCAAAGTCCAAATTTATCCTAAAAGAAGCAAAGCAATGAATATAGCTTTTGATATTACACCAGCAAAATATATAACAGGCTTAATTACAGAAAAAGGAATTTGTGAGCCATCTGAAAATAGTCTAAAAAAAACATTTAAAAAGTAAAATGAACAATAAAGAAAAAATTTTTTTAAATAAATTAATTAATAAATATTCCAAAGAACCCCGAGGAAAATATTTATTAACACCAGATTCTTTTTCAAACGACGATATTATTCAGGGTATTAGCACTCTTCTTAAAAAAAAAATTACAATGTCTGATGTTACAAAAAAATTTGAAAAAAAATTTGCTAAAGTGGTCGGAGCAAAATATGCACTTATGGTAAATTCTGGCTCATCAGCAAATTTATTAGCTTTTTTTGCTTTAATAAATCCAATGAAAAAAAAAAGATTAAGACCTGGAGACGAGTGCATCATTCCTTCGCTATGTTGGTCAACATCATTATGGCCTATAGTCCAGTCTGGCTTAAAACCAAAATTTGTCGATATTGATAGAGGATCACTAAATTTATCTATAGACCAACTAAAAAAAAAAATAACAAAAAAAACTAGAGCAATAATGGCAGTACATATTTTAGGCAACTCAACAAATATGATTGAGTTAAATAAAATAATAAAAAGGAAAAACCTTTATCTTATTGAAGATACATGTGAATCACTTGGGTCAAGTTACAAAAAAAAAAAATTAGGAACTTTTGGAGATTTTGGAACTTTTTCTTTTTATTATTCTCATCAAATTACATCAGGTGAAGGTGGAATGATAGTGTGTAATGACAAAAAAAATTATGAAATACTTCATTCATTAAGAGCACATGGTTGGGACAGAGGTCTTAATAAAAAAAATCAAAAAAGTTTCAACTTTATAAATTCTGGTTTTAATTTAAGACCAACTGAAACCTCAGCCGCAATAGGCTATTCGCAGCTAAAAAAACTAAATAAATTTAAAAAAATAAGGTCTTCTAATAGAAATAAAATTATAAAAAAACTACAATCATCAAAAAAATGGCGAGAACAATTTACTTTTATTTATCCAGCAAAAAACCTCGATCCAAGCTGGTTTGGGCTGCCAATTTTAATTAATAAACCTTACATAAAAAAAAAGAGGAAGTTTCTTAATTATTTGAATAAAAATTTTATAGAAACAAGACCTATAATAAGTGGAAATTTTATAAATCAAAAATCCATAAACTTATATAAATTAAATCAATCAAAAGAAAAATTTCCAAACGCTCAAAATATTGATGATAGAGGATTTTTTATTGGAGTTCATGTTAATCCAATAAGCAATAAGGAATTAAATTTTTTAGAAAACAAACTTTTAAAAATAAATGAAATTTAATTGTGGAATTACTGGTCACACTGGTATTTTAGGCTCTGAAATAATTAAAAATTTTCCTAAAGTAAAGTTTATAAAATTTAATGGCGATATCACAAAAAGACATGATATAAAAAATTGGATTAATAAAAACGAAATAAGTTACATTTTTCATTTTGCAGCAATTGTACCAACAAGAATAGTCAAAGAAAAGTTCAATTATGCTTACAAGGTAAACTATATTGGTACAAAATATTTAGTAGATGAAATTCTAAAATCAAATAAAGTTAAATGGTTTTTTTATTCATCGACCTCACATGTTTATAATTTTTCCAAAAAAAAAATAACTGAAAAAGCTAAGCCGAATCCTATTTCCAAATATGGGTTTACTAAATTAAAAGCTGAGCAATATATTCAAAAAAAACTGTCAAAAAAGATACCATATTGCATAGCTAGAATTTTTAGTTTTACTCACAAAAAACAGTCAAGTGATTTTGTAATTCCATCGATCATAAAAAAAATAAAAGGTAAAAATAAAAATTATGTTTTTGATAATACTAATCATTTTAGAGATTTCCTAGATACAAAAGATATTTCAAAAGCTATACTTACTTTGTATAAAAATAAATCTATCGGTGTATATAATATAGGTTCCGGAAAAAAAATTTCAATTACATATATAATTAATCTAATTTCAAAAAAACTAAAAAAAAACTATATTATTAAAGATAAAAGTAAAGCTAGCACTTCTTTAATTGCAGATATAAAAAAAATTAAAAAATTGAAATGGAAACCTACTAAAAAATTTGAAAATTTAATATATAGTTTAATTTAATGATAAAAAAAAATATCTATATTATTTTGTTTTTATTAATTGCATTTATAATGCTTTATATTTCAAGAACAGAATATGGGTCCTTTAGTCTTGATAAGTCCATGAAAGCTTGCATAATCGCTCAAAAAAAAATTAATAAAAATAAAAATATTGAAGATATTAAAATCTTTTGTAAAAAAGAGATAAATAAAAATCTTAGCAAGTAATGGAGTCTTTAAAACGTGAATTAATTAAGTACGCAAAAAAACTAAACAACTCAAACCTTTCTCCACTTAGATCTGGAAATATTTCAGTTAGGTATAATTCAGATAATAAATTTGGTTTCCTCATAACACCTTCTGGAGTCAAATATAATAATTTAAAAGAGAGTCAAATTGTCTTTCTAGAAATGGATGAAAGCTTAAATGATCGAAAAATACAAAAAGAAAAACTAAATCCTTCCTCTGAGTGGAGATTTCATCAAGATATTTATTTAAATAAGCCAGATGCTTTTGCAATTGTTCATGCTCATTCCCCTCATGCAACTGCAGTTTCGGCTCATGGCAAAGATATTCCTGCATTTCATTATATGATAGCTTTGGCCGGGGGTAACGACATAAAATGTGCTAAGTATGCTACTTTTGGAACCAAAGAACTTTCTCAAAATATAATTAAAGCTTTAGATGATAGAAAAGGTTGTTTAATGTCTAACCACGGTCAGGTTGCATTTGGAAAAAACCTAGATCAAGCATTTGAACTAGCACAAGAGATAGAAAATATTTGTCATCAGTATATAAATACAATAAAATTAGGAAACCCTAAGATTCTTTCGTTTGAAGAAATGAATAAAATTTTAGAAAAAACTAAAAACTACAAAAAAAATTAAAAAAGTTTTTATGGGCAAAAAAGTAGGTGAGCATATCACTCTTGATATAATCGGTACTGAAAAAGAGTATGAACCAAAATTTTTTGAAAAACTTGTTTATAAAATTGCTAAAAAAGCAAAAGTAACTGTTTTAGAAATTTCAAAGTATAAATTTGAACCTCAAGGATTTACTTTAGTAGCATTACTCGCAGAAAGTCATATTAGTTTTCATACCTTTCCAGAAAAGGGTATAATCAGCTTCGATTTTTTCACTTGTGGAAAAATAAATCCGATTGTTGCATTAGATATATTAAAAAAAGATATTAAACATAAACGTATAGTCAAAAAAGAATTCAATAGAGATACTGTCAGTTATTATGATGATATTTATAGTTCACCAGGATTGAGAAAGTATTATATGGTTAAAAATGTATTAGAGGATTTTACCTCAAAAGTAGGACAACATATTGAAATCCTAGAATTAGAGCAGTTTGGAAAATCTTTGTTTATTGATAATGAATTGCAAGTAGCTGAAAAAGACGAGCATTTATATAGTTCAACTTTTGTAAATTCTGGTATTAAACTTAATCCAAACAAAGATAAATCAGCAATTATTGGTGGCGGAGATGGCGGTGTAGCAAGGGAATTGATTTCAAAAGGTTTTAATTTAATTGATTGGTATGAGCTTGATCCAGAAGTTGTAAAAGTTTGCGAAAAACATCTATCTAAAATTGGAGAAAAAGCTACAACTAAAAATTCTGTTAAATGTGTTTGGGGTGATGCTTTTGAGAGTATTAAAAAAATTGAGGATAATAAATATGATAAAATTTTTGTTGATTTAAATGATGATCAATATTGCATTGATCTTGCGGCAAAAAATATAAAATCTTTAAAAAGAATTTTAAAATCTGACGGAACAATTACAGCACAAGTTGGTAGTCAAGATAAAAAACCTAAGCAAGTTGAAAAATGGTTAAATCTATTTCAAAAAAGCTTTGGCAATACATCCTTAGATAGAATTTATATACCAAGTTTTGATTGTTCTTGGAATTTTGCATCTTCAATAAATAAATAATTTCTTTTTAAATTTTAATTTTTGTGAAATACTTTTGAATATAAATTTGGAGGTTAAATGAATATAATTAAAAAATTCAGCTTAGGATTATTGGTAAGTTTATTTTTAACAATATCTGCTAATGCTGATAAAATTAGAATAGGAACAGAAGGGGCGTATCCACCCTGGAATTCGAAAGATGCCTCAGGCAAATTAATTGGTTTTGAGGTAGAATTAGCTTGGACACTTTGCAGATACATTGGGCAACAATGTGAAATCGTTGAGCAAGATTGGGATGGAATGATACCAGCTCTTATAATGAGAAAATTTGATGCCATTATGGCTGGAATGTCAATTACCGCAGAGAGACAAAAAGCAATTAGTTTTTCACAAGGATATGCTGATGAAGTAGCGTCACTTGCTGTTATGAAAGGTTCAGATCTTGAAGGAATTAGTACATCTGAGGGAATTAATCTTACAAAAAAAACAGGTGCAGTAAAAAAAGATCTTAAAACTTTGACATCTGCATTAGCTGGAAAAACAGTTTGCACACAAACTGCTACAATTCACCAAAACTTTTTAGAGTCTGGTGATGTAGGAAAAATAAATGTAAGAACATATAAGACACAAGATGAAGTAAACCTAGATTTAGCTTCAGGTCGATGTGATGTTGCATTAGCAGCAGCAGTTGCATTTACAGATTATGCAGAAAAATCAGGTAAACCAGTGGTACTTGTTGGACCAACTTTTTCTGGTGGTGCGTTTGGAAACGGAGTAGGTGTAGGAATCAGAAAAGACGACACAGAACTTTTAAAAGCATTTAATAAAGCCATAGATAAAGCAAGAAAAAATGGAGACATTAGTAGGATTGCTACTAAATGGTTTGGCTTCGACGCCTCTATGTAATCAATTTCAGATCTGGCGACTATAATATATAGTCGCCAGTCTTTATGGAACTTTTAGCATTTGGAAAAACTGGTTGGGGCGATGAGTTATTCATTGCTACTTTAATGACTCTAGCTGTTTCAATAACAGCAATGTTAATTGGTTTTCTTTTCGCCCTAATTTTTACTCCTTTAAAGTTATCAAAAAATAAATTTTTAAATCTTATTGCTAATTGCTATACAACTGTGATCAGAGGTGTTCCTGAATTATTAGTAATTTATCTTTTCTTTTTCGGTGGAAGTGGTGCGGTTATGTTTGTTGCATCTATTTTTGGTTACAATGATTATATAGAAATAAATGCATTTATCACAGGATCATGTGCAATAGGTATAATTTCTGGAGCATATTCAACTGAGGTTTTTAGAGGAGCTATTCAGTCAATTGATAAAGGTCAGTTTGAAGCTTCAAAGGTTTTAGGTTTAAAGAAACCAATTCATTTTTTTAAAGTAATCATGCCTCAAATGTTAAGATTAGCCCTTCCTAATTTAAGTAATGTTTGGCAAATAACACTTAAAGATACATCATTAATATCTGTAACAGGACTAGTTGAAATTATGAGACAGTCATACATTGCTGCAGGATCTACAAGAGATCCATTATTTTTTTATTCATTTGCGGCAGTCTTATACTTACTATTAACTTTCTTAAGCATGAAACTTATTAACAGATTAGAAATTAAATATAGCAAAGGATATTAATGGATTTTGATTTAATGATAAGTAGTTTCCCAAAGTTACTTAATGCAACTTTAATAACTTTGAAACTTTTATCTGTTTCTTTAGTTGTTGGTTTAAATTTAGGAATTTTATTTTCTATTATGAGAATCAACAAAAATCCTATTATTAATAAATTTGCTTATGGATATTCTTATTTTTTTAGGGGTACTCCGTTATTAGTTCAAATATTCATAATTTATTTTGGATTAGGACAATTAGAATTTATAAGATCATCATTTTTATGGATATTTTTAAAAGAACCTTATTGGTGTGCAATTATAGCTTTTTCTTTAAACACAGGGGCATACACATCTGAAATTTTACGATCTGCATTTGAGACAATTAAACCAGGTTTAATAGAAGCAGGTAAAAGTTTGGGGATTCAATCAAAAATTATTTTTTTTAAAATTCAGATACCAATTGCGATTAGACAATCATTACCAGCATATGGAAATGAAATAATTTTAATGTTAAAAGGAACATCTTTAGCTAGCACAGTTACACTAATGGATCTTACTGGTGTAGCAAAATATATTATCTCGACAACCTTTAAGCCAATTGAAGTTTTTATTGTAGCTGGTGGAATATATTTATTTTTGACTTTTTTAATTCACAATCTAATTAAACTTTTAGAGAAAAAATATAGTTTTTAATATCCAGTATACTCTTTAATTTCCTTAATTTTTGACCCAGTATGATTATTTATTTCCAATTTAATATTTCCCCTTTTGTCATTTAAAAAATGTATATCTCTTGAAGTCTTTATAAAAACATCGCCAAAATCAGAATTTTTTTCGCAAAGTCTTTTTTCATTTTCTATGTCCCACAATTTATTATTTATGTCCTTAAGTTCCTTAAAAAGATTGTTTAATTTATTGTCAATTTTTACATTCTTTTCAAACTGATTCTTTAAAATGTCATATTCTTCATTTATAAAATTTAGTTTAATAGGATCTTTAATTCTAATTTTTTTAATTTCTAATATGGATAATTTATCTAATAGTTCACCCACAGATACTTCAACTAATATTTTATTCATAAAACATTATTCTATGTTAAATTGTTAAAAATATGTCTAATATTTTAGTAATCAAACATGGTTCTTTAGGTGATATAGCGCAAGCAAGTGGGGTAATTCAAGATATATTTGAAAATCATAAAGAAGATAAAATCTATTTATTAACAACCAAACCATATTTTGATTTACTTAAAAAAAATCCATATTTAACTGATGTAATTTTAGATAAGAGAGCATCCAGATTTAATTTGATCTACCTTTATCTTTTAATGAAAAAAATAAAAAAATATAATTTTTCAAAAGTTTATGATTTACAAAATTCATCAAGAACAAATTTTTATAAAAAAATTTTATTTCCTCAATCAAATTTTAATGTTTGGTCATCATCTGAAACAACAATACCAAAGGATAAATCTAAAGCGGAATTTGATAAAAATCCAGTTTTAGATAGATTCACACATCAACTTAAAATATCTGGACTAAAGACTCAACATACATTGAAACCTGATTTTTCATGGAGTTGTGAAAATATTTCAAAATTAAAGTCAGAATTCAATTTAGATAAATATATTTTATTATTTCCATTTTGCTCTCCACATCTAACTCAAAAAAAGTGGCCATATTATAATGAGTTAATTGATTTAATTAAAATTAATTTAAATAACACCTATAAAATTATTGTTGCACCTGGTCCTAATGAGATTGACCAAGCTAAACAAATTAATGCCGATTGCATTTTAGATAATGGAAAGCCTATAAATATTTCTCAGTTATCATCGTTGATAAAAGAAAGTTGTTTTGTAGTAGCAAATGATACTGGCCCAGCACATATGGCAGCTCATTTAAATGCAAATGGTATTAGTTTATTTGGACCTCATACAACCGCATTCAAAGTTAGTATCGAAAGAGAAAATTTTAAAGCTATCCAGGTTAATGATTTAAGTAAGTTAAGTCCTGAAAAAGTTTTTGAAAGACTTCAGGAAAAAATTTAATAATAAATTTTATTTGCTAAACCATAACAAAGTAAAGCACTCAAAATTGTGAACACAAGTGGCGCTATTACAGGTTCATTACCAGTTTTTTCATTAACACCCATTTTATTAATTTTTACAGAGTAAAAATTACATAAAAAAATACACAAATTGTTTGCAAAAACTAAATTAAAGAAAGCCCATGTACCCTCTAATCCGGCAGGTCTTATAAAACCGATATAAATTGACATTAAAAAAACCGCCAACATAAAACCACCTGCTAATCTTATCATAATAGCACCGGTTGGATCGATGCTGAATTTTTCCATAAAACTTTTTGTTCCTACAATTGTTTGAAATGCGTAAATACCAACACCCAAAAAATGTACTAAAAAGATTATTAAATAAAAAATATTGTTAAATTTTTCAATCACACTTACAATTTATAAGATTCTTTTATAATCTTCAATAATGTTGTCCCAGTGAAATTTTTTAGAATTTTCTTTGGCTAATTTTCCAAAATCTTTATATTTTCTATCTTTAAGAAGTTTATCTATAGAGGAGTAAATTTCATCTAAACTATTCCCATCACAAATTAAACCAGTTTTTTCATGGATAATTGCATCAGATGCTCCGCCATCTTTGCCACCTAGAGATGGGACACCAAACTGCGCAGCCTCTACAAAAGCAATCCCAAAACCTTCAACAGATTTTTTATCAATTATTGATGGCATAACAAAAATGTTTGAAGATGAAACAAGCGCATTTTTTAAGTCATTAGAGATATTTTTCATAAAGATTACTTGTTTTGATAATCCCAATTGATCAACTAATTTTTTTACATTTTTTTCTTCATCACCATATCCTATACAAACGTAAATTATATCGGGATAGATTTCTTTTAAATTTCTTAACGCCATGATGATCTTTTCGTGATTTTTTCTTTTATCAAAGCGAGAAACTGTAATTAATCTATTTTTTTTTTCACCAAATATATCCTCTGCTTCTTTTAAATTTTTTTCAGGAATATTATCTACAGGCTCAATGCCTGGATTTATTATGATTATTTTTTCTGATTTTACACCTAACTCAATAGCTAAATTTTTTGTAAAATTTGAATTAGCTATTACATAATCAACATTATTTAAAATATTTAGAACTCTTTTATTTAACCAAGACCCTTTGTTATGGTTAATTTCTTTTGAATGTATTAAACAAATTTTTTTTACTTCAGTTTTTATATTTTCTAAGCTCTTCCAGTGATCAGCTATAATACATCTTACTTTCTTATTTTTTGTTAAAAAATCATTAATTAAAAATGATTTTCTAAATTTTCTGATTATCTTTGGTCCTTTTACTCTTTCAATTGAGAAAGAGACCTTTTCATCAAATATATTTGAATTTTCATGGTAATCAGTAAAAACTTTAACCATATCAAGTTTTGATAATGAAGTAGTAAGGCCCCACATTAAATTCTGCATTCCGCCAACTTCAGGAGGAAAATTCCTTGTTAAAACTAAAAACATTTTATCTTTTCCACTTTATATTGCAGCCCATACTTGGAATTTGATTTTGTGGTCCATTACCTGTTTCTGAAATTTGTTTAAGCGCATTATATAAATCACTATTACCATCCCTCACTGGTTTTAAATCTTTTAGTTCTCTAATTCTTCCTCTGTATTGAAGTTCTAATTTATTATTATAAGCAAAAAAATCAGGGGTACATACGGCACCATATTTTTTTGCTACATTTTGAGTATCGTCATGAAGATATGGAAAACTAAAACTATTTTCTTTTGCAAATTCGATCATTTTTTCAAATGAGTCTTCTGGATAATTTTTTACATCATTGGAGCATATTGCAACTGAGTTGACTCCAAAGTTTTTAACTTCATTACAATCTTTAACTAAATCATTTATAATTGCCTTCACATATGGACAATGATTACAAATAAACATAACCAATGTTCCTTTTTCACCTTGAATATCTTTTAAAGAAAGTATTTTATTTTCAGTGGATTTAAGTTTGAATTCTTGTGCTTTTTTTCCAAAATCACATATTGGAGTTTTTGTAAGAGCCATGATAGGTTAATATATAATTTATGTTTTATGATTTAAAAGACAAAAAACCAAAAAACTCTGGCGAAAATTGGGTAGCGCCAAATGCTGTTATTATTGGTGATGTTACTTTAGAAAAAAATACAAGCATATGGTTTAATGCAACCCTTAGAGGAGATATAGAAAATATTCATATAGGTGAGGGATCAAACGTACAAGATGGATGTGTTTTGCATACAGATCCAGGTTGCCCTCTTAAAGTTGGAAAAGATGTTACAGTTGGTCATTTAGTTATGCTTCACGGTTGTACAATAGGTAACAATAGTCTAATCGGCATTGGTGCTGTAATTCTAAATAAAGCAAAGATTGGAAAAAATTGTATTATTGGGGCTAAAGCATTAATCACTGAAAACAAAGTAATACCTGATAACTCTTTAGTTGTTGGATCCCCTGGCAAAGTGATAAGGGAAGTAACAGACGAAGAAAAAAAAGCAGTTTGGGAAAATACTAAACATTATCAAGATAATTGGAAAAAATATTCAGAGTCTATATTTTAATTTTAATGTCTGAACACAGTGATTTAAAAAAAATTGGTCACCTATACCAAACAGATAAAATTGATCATGGCTATTTAGAGATCTATGAGAATTATTTTAATAAACTTCAAAATAAAAATCTCACAATACTTGAAATAGGTATCGCTGACGGTAAATCACTCTTAATGTGGTCGGATTATTTTAAGAACTCAAAAATAATTGGTATTGATATTCATAAAATTAATTTAGAAGAGAAAAAACTAAATAGAAAAAATATATTTATTCATCAAGGATCACAAAGCGATAAAAAATTTATTGATGAAATAATAAAGGAATATACTGAATTTGACATTATAATAGATGATGGGAGTCACTTAGCAAAAGATGTTAAGAAAAGTTTTGAATTACTATTTCCTTCTTTAAAAGAAAATGGTCTTTATATTATTGAGGATATACAGACTAGCTATAATCATTTTTTTGGCGGAAACCCATTTGATTTAAAATATTCGAATTCGCACATGAATTTTTTTAAACAATTAACAGATAGTTTAAATTATCAAGAAATTGCGAATCCTTTTTACATTGAAAAAAAATATGATGGAAAAATTACAAATATTTCATTTTATCATAATATGGTCTTTGTAAGAAAAGGTAATAACAATAAGCCAAGTCGAGAAGTGATTAAACATTCTTACGAAGATATGAAATTTTTAGAAAAATCTGAAAGAACAGGAAAAAAATTACAATATTTTGTTAAATACAAAATCTTTTATAAACTATATACGCTTTTATTATTTGTGCTAAATACATTAAAAAAATTAATATTGTTTAGAATATAGTTTTAAATTTTCATTATTTTGAAGCTAACTTTAATGTTAGGGTGTTTTTTTTTAAGTTTTTTTTTAATGATTTTAAATGATTGTTTGTGAATTTTATTTTCTATAAATGTACTAAATTTATTATTACCATTAACAATTTTAGCTGCACCACAATCGTTATGGTTAATAACAATTAAATTACTAATTTTATGTAATTTAATTGAAGTCGCTAAATTTTCCCAGAAAGTAGAATGCCATTTTTTAAATTTTTTTGCTGTCACTCCTATTGATCCTCCAGCTATGGTGAATGAGCTATATTTTCCAGTCAAATTTTTTTTCTTTAAGTAATTAAAAACTTTTGGTTGAAATCTTGGGTCAATACATGACAAGACCATTGCTTTATATTTTTTCATTATGGCACTAACCACATTTCTTTATTATTTTCGAAATCAAATTTTGCCCTACGATGTCCTTTGGCCGCAAGATATAACCATTCAACAGACTTAATTTTACATTTAATTACAGTAAAATTTTTATATCCATCCTCACTTTGCTTCATTGTATAATCAAAATTTTCTAATTGAGATATCATTCCAGATGTTGGGTTATTTGAGATTGTTCCTGGTGCACTGTCAGTAAGATAGCACCTTCTACTAATATGTTGTGTTTTTTTCCAAGATTCTTCGGTTATAGAGTTTTGATTATTAATTTCACAAATTGCTTTTACTCTTAATTGTATTTTTTCTTCTTTATCATAAAAAAGCAACGATGCTTTGTTATTTTTTTTAAGTATTTCTATTTTTGGAGATCGAAAATCTGTATGGAACTGTAATAAATGATTTTTTTTATCAGATTTTCTTAAAACAACAATTCTTCCTTCAACTTCATTTTGATACGAACAAATAAAGACGGGAATTCTAAAAGATGAAGTTCTGTTGGTCACAGCATCCTCTAGCATAGACCAGTACTTATTCTGAATTTCTCCTAAATTATCATAGTATGCTGGCTGCATACCTTTTTACTTTCTAAACCTTTTAATTAAGCTAGATGTGTCCCAACGATTACCATTCATCTCTTGAACTTCAGCATAATAATTGTCAACAAGCTCTGTAACAGGTAATAATGAACCGTTGTTTTTAGCTTCCTCCATTGCAATTTTTAAATCTTTTCTCATCCAATCAACTGCAAAACCAAAATCAAATTTATCATTAATCATCGTTTTATATCTATTTTCCATTTGCCAAGATTGAGCTGCACCTTTTGAAATAACTTCAATAACATCCTCCATATTCAATCCAGCTTTCATTCCAAAATTTATTCCTTCAGATAATCCTTGAACTAATCCTGCTATGCAAATTTGATTAACCATTTTAGCAAGTTGTCCGCTTCCAGCTTTGCCAAGTAATTTCATTTTTTTACTGTAACAATCAATTTTATCTTTTGCTTTATCAAAGTCAGCTTGATCACCACCAATCATAACAGTTAGCGCACCGTTTTCAGCACCAGCTTGTCCCCCAGATACAGGAGCATCTAATGCGCCAAATCCATTTTTTTTTGCGTGATTATAAATTTCTCTAGCAATTGTTGCTGAGGCTGTGGTGTTATCTATATAGATTGAACCTTTTTTTATTGTTGTAAAAGCACCTTTATCACCAAACGTTACTTCACGTAAATCATTGTCATTTCCAACACAAGTAAAAATGTATTCAGCATCTTTTGCTGCTTCAGCAGGTGTTTCTGCCATTTTACCTTTGTGTTGTTTAATCCATTTCTCTGCTTTTGACTTAGTTCTATTAAAAACAGTTACATTGTGTCCACCTTTTGATATATAACCTGCCATTGGATAACCCATGACACCTAGACCTATAAAAGCAACATTACAACTCATATCTTATTTACATGTTTAAAAGTTTAAGTTTAAAAGTAATACTATTTGGATTCATTTTTACATTTTTTTCTAGTTTTGGACAGAGTTTTTTTCTTGGATTATTTAATTCTAGTATACGTGATGCACTTTCAATAACTCATGGACAATTTGGCTCAATTTATGCATCTGCAACACTCCTAAGTAGTTTTATTTTAATTTGGGTTGGAAAAAAAATTGACGATATTAATATTTTTAAATTTGCTTTTCTTGTAATTATTGCACTATCTTTTTCATGTTTTTTCTTTTCTAAAATTTCATCCATCAGTATTTTATTTATAGCAATTTTTTTAATGAGATTTTCTGGTCAGGGAATGATGTCTCATACAGCCACTACAACAATTTCTAGATATTTTACAAAATCTAGAGGCAAAGCTTTAAGCACTGGATGGTTTGGACTTTCAACTGCTGAATTTATCTTACCTGTTTTAATTGTTTATCTTTTAACAATTTATGATTGGAGGAATATTTGGATATACACATCAATTATAATAATTTTGTTTTTACCAGTTATATCTTTTTCTTTAATTAGAAACCTAAATTTTGACTCTAGAGAACCTGATAAAGAAAATCTTAATAGTAAGAAAATCAAAAATTGGAAAAGAATAGAGGTATTAAAAGATTATAGGTTTTATATTTTATGTGCAAACATGCTTGCAATGCCTTGGATTGCAACAGGAACATTTGTTTATCAATCTTTTATTCTCTCATCTAAAGATTGGGGCCCATATGTAATAGCACAATCATTTATGGTTTACTCGGTTCTGTCCGTTATCACACTTTTTATTGCTGGCTTTTTAATTGATAAATTTACAAGTAGAAAAATATTGATATTTATGAATTTACCTCTCTTATTATCAATCTTTGTAATTATATTTTTTAATCATCCGTTGACATCTTTTGTTTTCCTAGGACTAATTGGAATTACCAATGGGTTAGCGAACGTTTTAGGATCTTCCACATGGGCTGAAATATATGGAGTAAAGTATATTGGTTCAGTTAAAGCCTTAACAACTGCTTTAATGGTTTTTGCGACTGCTTTTGGAACTGCTTTGTTTGGTTTTTTAATTGATAGAGGATTTTCAATTGAGGGAATAGCAGTAATATCTGGTGTTTATATTTCTTTGTCTTTGGTTTTACTTTTTTTAGTTAAAAACAAACTAAATCCAGTGAAATTATAATAATAAATATCTTGATTTATTGAATTCTTGAGTATAAATACCTCGCATGGCTAGAGTGACAGTAGAAGATTGCATAGATAAAGTAGAAAGTCCTTACGAATTAGTATTAGTTGCAAAAGAGAGAACAACCCAACTTAATTCAGGTGTAGAACCAACAGTAAGCATTGATAATGATAAAAACACTGTAATTTCACTAAGAGAAATTGCTAAAGAAAATATAAAAGTTTCAGACTTAAAAGATAGCGCTGTATATAAACTCAGAAAACATGTAGAGCAGGTAGATGATACTTCATTAGAGGATGAAGAAGTAGGAGATGATTTTGAAAATCTTTATAAAGGCGAAATTTCAAAAAGTGGTGCTCCAATATTGCCATCTAAAAGAGCTAGAAAAATTCCAGAAAAAATCCAAGTATCAAAAGACGATTTAGCAGAGATATCAGGTGGAGCTCAGACTGAAGTGAATGTTGATACAGCTCAAGCTGATAACACTGAAAATGACGATGTCTCTTTAGATCAAGTTTCTGAAGCTGAGGAGCAAACTCAAGAACAAAGTTCTCAAGATACTGAGAATAATTCTTAAATTATTTAACAAACTCTTTAATAATTCTTTCCCTGTGCTCGTCTAAATCGGGAATGTCACCTCTAGTTGTCTCATCCTTATAAGTTGACATTTTAATTGGATTCCCTGCCAATCTAAAGTCGCCAACAACTTTGTGAAATGCTTTAACGATCATATTTCTTGACTCAATTTGAGGGTTTTCAACCGCTTCTTTGATATTGTAAATAGGTCCACACGGAATTTTATCTTTCTCCATTTCTTTAACCCATTCGGATGTTTTTTTATTTATAAGTTTTTTTTCAAGTATTTTCTTAAGTTGATCAATATTTTTTGATCGTGATGAATTTGAATTGAATTTTTCATCTTGTGATATTTCTGAAATATTTAAAACATTACATAATTTTTCGAACAATTTATCATTTCCAGCAGCTATAATTATGTAACTGTCTTTAGTTTTAAAAGCTTCAAATGGAGCGATAGAAGGGTGCCTAGATCCCAATGGTTTTGGAATTTCATTGTTTGATAAATATCTTGCAATAGCATTTTCTAAAATTGCAATTTGACAATCTAACATTGAAACATCAATAAACATTCCTTTACCAGTTTTTTGTCTATCATAAAGAGCCGCATTAATTCCGATAGCTGTAAATAAACCAGCTGTTATATCTCCTATAGAAGTTCCAACTCTTGTGGGTTCGGAGTTTGGCTGACCTGTAACACTCATTAAACCACCCATTCCTTGAACAACCATATCATAAGCAGGCAATTCCTTTAACGGACCAGTCTGACCAAATCCAGATGCTGACGCATAAATTAATTTTGGATATTTTTTACTTACATCTTTCCAACCATACCCCCATTTTTCTAGGGTGCCTGGTTTAAAATTTTCAACAAGGATATCTGCTTTTGCTAAAATTTTTTCAAAAATTTTTTTATCATCTTCATTTTTTAAATTTAAAGCTATACTTTCTTTACCTCTGTTTAACGACATGAAGTATGCAGAATAATCTTTTACAAATGGTCCAAATTTTCTTGAATCATCTCCGATCTCGGGAGCCTCAATTTTAATAACTCTTGCCCCCAAGTCTGACAATATCATTGTGCAATAAGGTCCAACCAATACTCTTGTTAAATCTATAACTAAAAGGTTTTTTAAAGGTCCATCCATAATATATGTGCTTACTTTGTAGCCTTGACTCTTATCAATATCTTCATTTTAATGCATTAATTAAATAATAATAGAGGAGATAATAATGTTTAAAAAAATATCATTATTTTTAACTTCATTAGTTTTTGTTTTAACTACTATTGGTTCTGCTTTTGCTGTAACTTTAAAAGCTAGTCACCAATGGCCAGGTACTCCAAGAGCTGATGGATCATATGACCCTCGTCATGAAATGGTTCAAATCATTGCTGACGAAGTTAAAAAAGCAAACGTTGGAATAGATATAAGAATTTATCCAGCTAAATCATTATATAAACCAAAAGAACAATGGAAGCCAATGACTACTGGTCAATTGGATATTTCTGCATTCCCATTAGCTTACGCATCGAAATTCCATCCAGAATTTGATGCTACTTTAATGCCAGGAACAGTTAAAAACCATAAGCATGCATTAAGATTTAATAAAGGTCCAATGATGACTGAAATTAAAAAAATTATAAATGATGCTGGTGTAGTTGTTTTATCTGATGCTTGGTTAGGCGGTGGTTTTGCTTCAAAAACTAAATGTATAAAAAATCCTAGTGATGCCAAAGGACAAGTGATGAGAGCTGCAGGAAAAGCATTTAACCAAATGTTAGAAGCAGCAGGAGCAGGTATTCAAAGTATGCCTTCATCTGAAATTTATACTGGCCTTCAAACAGGTGTATTAACTGGAGCTAACACAAGTTCAGGAAGTTTTGTAAGTTATAAAATTTACGAGCAAGTTTCATGTGCAACTCCTCCAGGAAAATTTGGTTTATGGTTTATGTATGAACCAATCCTTATGTCAAAAAAATCTTTTGATGCTTTAAACTCAAAGCAACAAAAAGCTTTGATGAAAGCTGGAAAAAAAGCTGAAAAATATATGACAGCACAGGTAGAAAACTTAGATAAAAAGTTTGAAGAGGCTTATAAAGCTGCAGGTGTTAAGTTAGTATATATGGATGCAAAAGACCATGCTGCATGGGTAGAGATTGCTAAGCAATCTTCACACAAAGCATTTGCTGACAAAGTTCCAGGTGGCGACAAGCTAATGGAAATGGCTTTATCGGTTAAATAAAATAATATATAAAAAACCCCTATTTAAACATTTAGATAGGGGTTTTTTTATGAAAAAAAAATATCTTCAGTTTTGTGATTTGATAGCTAAAGCATGTGGTGCTTTTGCTGTATTAGCATTACTCTTATCAATCTTGGTAATAGTTGAGCTTGTTTTTGAAAGATATTTTTTTCAAAGAGCAATCACATGGCAAACAGAACTTGTCACTATGTTATTAGTTGCCTCAACTTTTATAGGAAGTGTTTATGTGCTTAGTGAGAAAGCTCATGTTAGCATGGAATGGATTTACGATTTTTTATCAAAGAAAAATATTATTAGATTAAAAATTTTTACATCTTCTATAAGTTTGTTATTTTTCTTAATTTTATTTTATTTTGGATTTTTAATGGTAGAGGAGGCATTTACCAAAAATTACTCTACAGGTACAGTTTGGGATCCACCATTATGGATACCATACTCATCAATGATGCTAGGTGCTTTATTGATGATATTACAGTACATAGCAGAAATTATTAAATTAATTGATGATGAGGATTATAATTAAATGGATCCATTGATAATAGCTTTAATTGTTGCAGTTTTTACTTTATTGGTACTTTTTTCTGGGATTCCAATTGCTTTTGGTTTGAGTTTTGTTTCGATTGCATTGTTAGTATCATTCGAAGGTTTTCAAATGCTCGATGTTTTTGCAGAAACATTTTTTGCGGGACTTAACTCATTTGTTTTGCTTTCTATACCAATGTTCATTTTGATGGGAATGGCTGTAGCCAATTCTCCAGCTGGAAAAGATTTATATACAGGATTAGATAGGTGGCTCTGGAGAGTACCAGGAGGACTAGTAATTTCTAATATTGGAGCTTGTTCAATTTTTGCTGCTTTAAGTGGATCAAGCCCCGCAACTTGTGCAGCGATTGGAACAATGGGAATACCAGAAATGAGAAAAAGAGGATATTCAGATCAAATCGCAACGGGAACAATAGCAGCGGGTGGAACTTTAGGAGTTTTAATTCCTCCAAGCATTGTTTTAATTGTTTACGGAATTGCAACGGGTACATCTATTGGTAGGTTGTTTTTATGTGGTCTTATTCCTGGATTTATGTTGGCAGGTATGTTCGCTATCTGGGCTTTGATACACAGTTATTTTATTGATAAAGATGCAGCAAAAGCATTAAGAAATAGAGTAAAACCAACTTTAAAAGAAAAACTTGAAGTATTACCAAGAATTCTTCCTTTCCTAGCGATCATAGCGGGTGTTTTGTATGTTCTTTATGGAGGAGTGGCTACACCATCGGAGGCATCTGGTGTAGGAGCATTTTTAGTTTTTGTATTAATTGCTGTTGTTTATAAAATTTATCAGCCAAAAAAGATTTGGAACATAGTTAAAGTTTCAATGAAGGAAAGCGTAATGATAATGTTCATTATTGCTGCCTCTTATCTTTTTGCATTTACTCTTTCACAACTTTATGTAACTCAATCTTTAGCACAGAGCATGGTTGATTTAAGCTCTAACAAATGGGTAGTATTCATTCTAATAAATATATTTCTTTTGATAGCTGGTTTCTTTTTACCACCAGTTGCAGTTATTGTTATGACTTCAGCAATATTACTGCCTGTTATTACAACATTAGGTTTTGATCCTTATTGGTTTGCAATAGTATTTACTATAAATATGGAAATTGGATTAATAACACCACCCGTAGGTTTAAATCTTTATATTATAAAAGGAATTACTCCAGACGTTAGTTTGTCAGAAATTTTAAAAGGATCTATACCATTTATGATAATAATGGCTTTAGCTATAGTAATTTTATGTATATTTCCTGAGATCGTTACTTGGTTACCTGATAAAATTATGGGTAAAGCACTTGGATACTAAAAAAAATATAAATAGAAAAGTTTCGGTGGCACCTATGATGGACTGCACCGACCGTCATGATCGTTACTTTTTAAGATTAATTAGTAAAAATGTGATGCTGTATACAGAGATGGTTGTAACCAAAGCTGTTTTACGTGGAGATAAACATAAACTTTTAAAATTCAATAATTTAGAGAAACCATTAGCTTTACAAGTTGGAGGTTCTGACAAAAAGGAATTAGCAGAGGTAGCAAAGATAGCAGAGGATTATGGTTATGACGAAGTGAATATTAATTTAGGCTGTCCAAGTAAAAAGGTTCAAAAAAATTCATTTGGGGCTTGTTTAATGAAAGAACCAGATCTTGTATCCGAGTGTTTAGCGGAAATGAAAAACTCTTGCAATATTCCAGTGACTGCAAAAACCAGAATAGGCTTTGATGATACTGAAGAATTTGATTATCTAAATATGTTTATTAATAAAATGAAGAGTTCAGGCTGTAAAACAATTATTCTTCATGCAAGAAAAGCAATACTAAAAGGGTTAACTCCAAAACAAAATTTAAATATTCCTAAACTAAATTATCAGATGGTTTATGATATTAAAAAATCAAATCCTGATCTAGAAATTATTATTAATGGTGGAATCACTGACACCGATCAAATACAAAAACATTTAAATTTTTGTGATGGAGTAATGATTGGTAGAGCAATTTATCAAAATCCTTATTTCCTTAAAGATATTGAAAATGTTATTTTTAAAAACTCAAATATTTCATCACGCGAGGAAATTGTTAAACAAATTCTAAAATATCTGGAGGAAGAAATTAAACTTGGAACAAAAGTAAACCAGGTCATGAGACATACTGTAGGACTTTATTTTGGTCAACCTGGTTCTAAAGAATGGAAGAAGTATTTAAGTGATAATATGATGGCAAGAGACTCAGATTTCCAAAAATCTAAACACATAATGACAATTGTGCAAAATAACGAAAAGGCTAATCAGGCAAACACTTAATGGAAGCTTTAAATTTAAATGAGATAATTAATTTATTATCAGTTCTTGCATTAGCAGCAGCTGTTGCTGGTTTTGTGGCTGGACTTTTAGGTGTGGGTGGTGGAATAATTATGGTTCCAGCTTTGTATTATGCTTTTACAGTTTTGGATTTCGATATTGTTACAAGAATGCATTTATCAGTTGGAACTTCGTTAGCAATAATAATTCCAACTTCAATTATTTCTACCAAAACTCATATGGAATATGATGCCGTTGATTTTAAAATGGTTAAGTCTTTTGGTTTATTTATAGTTGCAGGTGTAATTGCTGGAACTTTTTTGGCTGTAAATATGAAAACACCTGCTTTAGTTTTATTTTTCTCAATTTTTGCTTTTATGGTTGGACTATTTTTTATTTTTTTAAGAGAAAAGTTGGTTGATAATCCAAAAACTATATCAAACTTTGTAAAAAAAATATCTGGCGTAATAATTGGCTTTATATCTGTTCCATTAGGAATTGGAGGCGGTTCTTTAATGGTTCCTTTTATGAGAACTTTTGGTTACGATATCCGAAAATCTATTGGAACTGCAGCTGCAGTAGGATTTTTAATCGCTGTAAGTGGCACAATTACAATGATTACTGGAGGAAAAATTGTTAATAATATAACAACACCTTTTAGTTTTGGCTATATAAACTTGTTAGGATTTTTGGTATTTGTTCCTGTGACAATGATAATGGCACGCTTAGGTGCTAAAGCTGTCTATAGAATAGATAAAAAATTATTAAGTAAGATTTTTGGAACATTTCTAATAGCTGTTTCAGTAAGATCATTTATTGAATATTTAAATATAAGTTAATTAATATATAGATAATAAAATGTTTAATTTAAAAGATATAATTTCATCAATTGCTGATGCTGGAAAAAAATTATTTAAAAAAAGCACAGTTGTAAAAAAAAATGATGTCGAAACTATAATTACACTTTGCGATGATTTGCTTTCAAATAAAGGAGCTGCATTTGGTATTACGGTTGCAAGAGACGTAACAGATTTATATCAAACTTTGTCTCATGAAAATAAATTGTTATTTTTTAAAAAGATTAACGAAAAATATAAACCAAGTCATAGTAAGGTAGAGGCAGCTATAAATATATATAAGAAAAAACAAGACGATAAAAATTTATTTGAGTTATTTAGAATTGCTGAAGGTCAAAGAAGAGAATTATTTACAAGAATGAATATGGCGCCTAATGGAACACCTGTGATTTTAAGTATAAGAGAGGATCTAATAAGTTTTCTTAAAGATAATCAAGAGCTTACCCCATTAGATAATGATTTAAGGCATTTATTTAAATCATGGTTTAATCCAGGATTTTTAAAGTTAGAAAAAATAACTTGGGAAACAAAAGCTGCAATATTAGAAAAAATTATTAAGTATGAGAGAGTTCATCATATTAAAGATATGAATGATCTAAAAATAAGATTGGGTGAGGATAGAAGATTTTTTTCCTATTTTCATCCAGCACTCGATGACGAACCAATTATATTTGTGCAGGTCGCTTTAACAAAAGGCTTAGGCAAGTCTATACAGGAATTACTAAAACCAACAACTGCAGGTGATAAAAAAAACGATACTGCAACTTTTTACTCTATTAGCAATTGCCAAGAGGGTTTATCAAGGGTTACACTTGGAAATTTTTTAATTAAGAGAGTTGTTTATGAAATTCAGGAAGAACTTCCACACATTAAAAACTTTGGAACTTTATCACCAATACCTGGCTTTAGAGACTGGTTTTCATATTTAGAAGATGAAAAAATTAAAACAATTACTGGTTTTCCGTCAGAGAGTATTAATTTTCTTAAATCAACAGGTTTAAAAATAGGTGATACTAGAATTTTAGAAAATAAAGAGTCAATGATTAAATTAGTAATGCATTATCTAACAAATGAAAAAAACAAAAAAGGCTTTCCTATTAATGATGTAAGTAGATTTCACCTAGGTAATGGAGCAATAATAGATGATATAAATATTAATGCTAATGTTTCAGAGGTTGGATTTCAAAGATCATTTGGAATTATGGTGAACTACCTATATGAACTAAAAGATATTGAACAAAATCACGAAAATTACGTTAACAATAAAAAAATAAATGTTTCAGATAAACTTAAAAAATATTTATAATCTTAAAGACCAAAATATTTGTAGGTCCTTTTGATTGATATAATTTCATCCAATAATTATATTTTTTTCATCGTTTTGATGATTATTGCTGCAATTCCAGTTGGTTTTTGTGCTGGATTATTCGGAATAGGAGGAGGTTTAATATCTGTACCATTTCTTTTTTTTATTTTTGATACATTAATTATTGATAAACAATACATAATGCATCTATCTGTTGGTACTGCATTTTCAATAACTATTATGACGTCGTCAGCTTCTGTCATGACACATAGAAAACATGGAGCAGTAGATTTTAATTTATTAAAAATATTTGGCTTATTTGTAGGTATAGGGGTTATATTTGGAACATTATTAGCCTCATTTTTAAATACAAAAACCTTAGTTCTACTTTTTTCAGTCATTGTTTATTTTTTTGGGGCCTATTTACTATTAATTCAAGAAAACTCAAAAAAGTTTAAAGCAAAATTTAATATATTACCCAAAATAATATTAGGTTTCTTTTCTGGATTTGTTTCTGCACCAATGGGAATTACAGGGGCAATGATTAATGTACCAATACTAAAGTATTTTGGCTATTCTATAAAAAAAGCTATTGGCACTGCAGCATCAATAGGATTTATAATTTCTTTATTTGGAGCGATTGGATTCTTTACATCAGGAACTTTATTGAGAACAAATCTTCCATTTAGTATCGGTTTTATAAATATTCCAGCTTTTCTAATTTTTGTTCCAATTACAACTATAATGGCTAGAGTAGGAGCCAATACAGTACATGCTATGGATAAAATAAAAGTCCAAAGATTTTTCGGAATATTTCTTTATATTATTGGAACAATTTTTATATATAGATTTTTGAACCTTTAAGAATTAATTTTCAGCAGTTATATTTAGTTTAATCAGATCTTTTTTGTCTACTTCTTTACACCATAGCTCATAACTTTCACACATACGCCATAACAGATCAAAAGAATTTTGAGTATTCGACAAAGGAAATGAACTTTTTGCAAAATATGTATTATTTGAAAAATTAAGTTTTTCCATTACCGAGTCTTTTTGAACTTTTAACAGATTGATTGTTTCTTCAGGAATCTTGAGTTTTGTTTCTTTATTAATATAATTATTTTCTTTTATGTCATCAAACAATTGGTTATGAAAATTTCCACATTTAATTTCTATATATTCTTTCGAAGTTGAAAACATTTCAATTGCCTCTATTAAAGTGATACCAGGATTATCTTTTTTTATTTTAGTTACACTAGTGTAGATCTTTTCAGCCACATAAAGCATAAGTGGTTTAGATCTATCTTTTTTCATTTGAAAAATTAAATATTTTTAATTTCCTGAAAAACTTCTTTAGCATGATCTTTGACTCGAACATTATGCCAAACTTTGTGAACTTTTCCATTAGCTTTTATAATTATAGTAGTTCTAATAATACCCATATATTCTTTTCCAAGAAATTTTTTTTTGCCCCACACACCATATTTTTTTAATACTATTTTTTTTTCATCGGATAATAAATCAAACTTAAGTTTATATTTTTTTTTAAATTTTAAATGGGTTTCTATATTGTCAGCCGATATACCATAAACGACCGTATTATTTTTTAATATTAAACCATTAAGTTTACTAAAGTCTCGAGACTCTAAAGTACATCCAGGAGTATCATCTTTAGGATAAAAATATAAAATTATATTTTTATTTTTAATCTTACTTAATTCAAATATCGAACCATTTGTGGAGGGAAGCTTAAAGTTTGGAGCTTTTTTATTTTCAGAAATTTTCATTTTTAGAATAAGGGGACATATAAATTATATTATCCCCTTTTTCAATTCATTAACCTTTAAAAAGCTCTAAAGCACTATTTAATAATTCTTCAGACTTTTCATGGTTACCAGAGTCATGAGCTTTCATACCTTCATCTCTAAGTTTTTGCGCTTCTGCAATTTTTTCATCAATTTGTTTTGCCATCATCGGACAAGATCCTGCAAATGCAGACCCTGTAAAACAAATTAAAGATAATATAATTATTAATTTTTTCATAAATTTCCTTTCTATGTTTTAAATAGTGAAACTTTTTGATTTTATGATGCGACAAATTAGAAAAAAAACTTTTTGTTTCAGATGCTAGTAATAAGCATGTTTATAGCAATGAATAGATTTAAAATTGTTTTGGGAAAAGAAGAAAACTTTGAGAAAGTTTGGAGAGATAGAGATACTCACCTTAAAGGAGTTCCTGGCTTTAAAAATTTTAATTTAATAAAAGGTAATAAGTTTAAAGATCACACATTGTATGCTTCTCACAGTATTTGGGAAACTAAAGAACATTTTATAAATTGGACCAAATCAGAGGCTTTTAGATTGGCACATAAAAATGCTGGTCAACATAAAGATCTTTATATAGGAGCTCCTAACTTTGAAGGTTTTGAAGTTGTTATTTAATGATAATTGACAATATACCTTATTATTTGGCGTCTGGAATTCTCGGTATCATGCTGTTTTTCTCATTTATTGTTGCGCCTATTACTTTCACAGTCTTAGACGAAAATGCCTCAAGAAAATTTATAAGAAAAATATTTCCATATTATTATCTAACAAATCTAACATTAAGCTTAACATGCGTTATATGCTTTTATCTCATTCAACAAATAACGACTGATTTCTTTTTAATTCTTGTAATTTCTTTATTATTTATAATTTCAAATTTTATATTAATGCCATTAATCAATAAATTTAGGGACAGTAATCAAGAAAAAAAATTTAAATATTCGCACGCATTATCAGTTTTGATAAATTTTCTTCAATTATTTATTCTGATTTACATCCTTTTTTAAAAAAAATTTTCTAATCCAGCATATGCAAAAAATATAACGATTAACCAAATTAATCCTTTAACGAAGAAAAAAATAAAACCACTAAAAATAAAAAATTTTGAATACTTATTTTTTTTTAATTTTAAAAGTAAACTCTTAAATTTTGACATTAAACTGATTAAATCTTTTGGTCGTATTCACCAATTTTGCCAGTTTTTTGAAGCAAGCCATCAATAAAATCAAAAATTTTTTTCTTTCTCTCTTCGGATGATGGACTTTCTGTGACAACAACTAAAGATGGCTTATTAGAGGAAGCCCTTATTAAACCCCAAGAACCATCTTCAAAAGAAAACCTAATTCCATTTACAGTAAGTATATCTTTGATCTCTTGACTATCAATTTTAATTTTTTTGTTTTTAATTTCTGTTATTTGTTTAACTATTTCATCAACGACATTATATTTTTCATCATCTTTACAAAAAGGTGCCATAGTTGGTGATTGAAATGTATTTGGTATTGATTTGATTATCTCACTCATATTTTTATTTTCATTATCTAATAGATGACAAACTTGAATTGCAGAATTTATTCCATCATCATAACCGTAGCCTAAAGGTTGATTAAAAAAGAAGTGACCACTTTTCTCAAACCCAGCTAAAGCGTTTTCGGTATTTACTTTTCTTTTAATATGAGAATGACCCGTTTTCCAATAAATAGTTTCACAATTATTTGAAGCTAGTATTTGGTCAGTATTAAACAAACCAGTTGATTTTACATCAACCACAAATTTAGATTTTTTATGATCTTTTGATAAATTTCTAGCAATCAGTAATCCAATTTTGTCTGAAAAAATTTCTTTACCTTTATTGTCTATTACACCACATCTATCGCCATCACCATCAAAACCAAAACCTATGTCAGCATTATTATCTATCACAGCTTTACTTATAGCATGCAACATTTCCATGTCTTCAGGATTTGGATTATACTTTGGAAATGTCCAATCTAATTTACAATCCAATTCTACAACCTCACAGCCAATTCCTCTTAAAATATCTGGAGCAAATATACCAGCTGTACCGTTACCACAAGCTGCTATTACTTTTATTTTTTTATTTAGCTTATTTTTTTTAATTAGATCATCTTTATAGACATCTTGAAAATTTTCTATTTTCTTTTCTTTTCCTTTTCCTTCTAAAAATTTACTTTTTAATGTGATTTCTTTAAGTTCTTTCATTTCTTCAGGTGCATGAGTTAAGCCTTTTTTGATACCCATTTTTACACCTGTCCAACCATTTTCATTATGACTTGCTGTTACCATTGCAACAGCATCACTATCTAAATTAAATTGCGCGAAATAAACCATTGGTGAGAGAGATAAACCCAAGTCCTCTACGAAACATCCTGTGGAGATTAAACCCTTTTTTAAATTTTCTTTTATCTCTTCACTATAGGATCTATAATCATGACCCACTACAACTCTTGGATTATTCTTTTTTGTGTGGTGAATTATTTGACTTCCAAGACCTTTTCCTAAATTAACGATTCCCTTAAGATTTATGTTTTCTGGATAAAGCCATCGTGCGTCATATTCCCTAAAACCAAAAGGATCTATTTTTACGAGATTGTCCATGTTGATATTTCTATATTTTTTTTATTTTTTGATTGCAAAAAAATTCTTATGTTCTATATATGTTCTGTTGATTTTTAATTTATATAGTATAGTAAAGAAATCTACATACAACATATAGTTGTTTAACATAAAATTAAGGGAATTATGAATAAATTAGTGTCTCAGGCAATCAAGAAAGCTGTCTCTGAATACAAAAATACCGAGAAATTCCAAGATTTAACCAAAGATAAAAGACCAGACCTATTCTCGTTAAATACGAATACAGAGTTATTCCAAAATTCGAGAGGGATAACAATAAAGATCGATAGAGGTAGAGATAATAATTTGACTGATTTCGGTAGAGCGACACTAAGCGATAGATACCTTGGTGAGAATGAGTCTTTCCAAGATCTTTTTGCAAGAGTCGCTAGTCATTATGCTGATGATAATTTACATGCACAAAGAATCTATAATTATATAAGCAATCTCTGGTTCATGCCAGCAACACCGGTTTTATCAAATGGTGGAACTAAGAGAGGACTTCCAATTTCATGTTTCTTAAATGAAGCTGGCGATAGTTTAAACGGAATTTTAGATCTATGGAGTGAGAATGTTTGGTTAGCTGCAAGAGGCGGAGGTATTGGAAGTTACTGGGGCAATCTTAGGTCAATAGGAGAAAAAATTGGAAGAGTTGGAAAAACTTCTGGAATTATACCTTTCATAAAAGTTATGGACTCTTTAACTATGGCAATCAGTCAAGGATCTTTAAGAAGAGGTTCTGCTGCTTGCTATCTACCAATCGACCATCCAGAGATAGAAGAATTTATAGAAATGAGAAGACCAACTGGCGGAGATCCAAACAGAAAAGCTTTAAATTTACATCATGGGGTTTTGGTATCAGACGCTTTTATGAGAGCTGTTGAACTAGATGAGCAATGGGCTCTAAAAAGTCCGAAGGATGGAGCAGTTCAAGCAACAGTTTCAGCTAGAAATTTATGGATTAGACTTTTAACTGCTAGAATAGAAACAGGTGAACCTTACATCATTTACATAGATACAGTAAATAGAATGATACCACAACACCACAAACTTGCTGGCCTTACAGTTAAGACATCTAATTTATGCAGTGAGATTACTTTACCAACTGGTATTGATAAAGATGGAAGAGATAGAACAGCAGTATGTTGTTTATCGTCTTTAAATGTTGAAAAATATGATGAATGGAAAGATGATGAAAACTTTATTGGTGATGTAATGAGGTTTTTAGATAATGTACTAACTGATTTTATAGAAAATGCTCCAGAACAATTTAGTGATGCAACATATTCAGCAATTAAAGAAAGAAGCGTTGGTTTAGGTGTTATGGGTTTACATTCATTCTTTCAGAAGAAAATGATTCCATTAGAGTCGGTTATGAGTAAAGCATGGAATAAAAAAATATTCGAACATATACATAAACATGTTGATAAGGCTTCTAAAGATTTAGCCGAAGAGAGAGGACCATGTCCAGATGCTGCTGAGTATGGAATTAATGAAAGGTTTTCAAATAAAACTGCTATAGCTCCTACCGCATCAATCTCAATAATTTGTGGTGGAACTTCTCCAGGTGTTGAGCCAATAGCTGCTAACAGCTATACACACAAAACACTTTCAGGCTCTTTTAATGTAAGAAATAGACACCTTAAACAATTATTAGAAAAATACGGAAAAAATAACGATGAGGTTTGGTCAAGTATAACTACAAATCAAGGTTCAGTTTCTCATTTAGATTTTTTAACTCAAAATGAAAAAGATGTATTTAAAACTGCTTTTGAACTTGATCAAAAATGGATTATAGAATTGAGTGCTGATAGAACCCCACACATTTCTCAAGCACAATCAATAAACATATTTTTACCTGCAGATGTACATAAAAAAGAATTGCATCAAATACACTTTCAGGCATGGAAAAAAGGCTTGAAAAGCTTGTATTACTGTAGGTCGAAATCAATTCAACGAGCTGAAAATGTTAATGATGCAAATTCAACAGACATTACAGCAAACGTTTACAAATCAAAAAAACAACAAGACAACCAACCAGAATACGAGGAGTGTTTATCATGTCAGTAATAAAGCAAGAAAAAAAAGAAATTATTCAACCAAATAAAATGGGTTTATTAGTTGAAAACCCTGTTTACAAGCCTTTTAGATATCCATGGTGCTACGATGCATGGTTAACTCAACAAAGAATTCATTGGCTTCCTGAAGAGGTTCCTTTAGGTGATGATGTTAGAGATTGGCAAAAAAATCTGACGCAAGCTGAAAAAAATCTATTAACACAAATTTTTAGATTTTTTACTCAAGCAGACGTAGAAGTAAATAATTGCTATTTAAGACACTATACAACTGTGTTTAAACCAACAGAAGTTTTAATGATGATGACGGCTTTTGCAGCAATGGAAACAGTCCACATCGCAGCCTATTCACATTTGTTAGACACTATTGGAATGCCAGAATCTGAGTATTCAGCTTTCATGAAGTACAAAGAGATGAAAGATAAATATGATTACATGCAAAACTTTAATGTAAATTCTAAGGAAGATATCGCAAAGACTGTTGCAGTTTTTAGTGCATTTACGGAAGGGCTTCAGTTATTTGCAAGTTTTGCAATTCTATTAAATTTTCCAAGATTTAATAAAATGAAAGGCATGGGCCAAATTGTAACTTGGTCTGTTCGTGATGAAACTTTGCATTGCAACTCTATGATTAGAATTTTCAAAGAGTTTATTAAAGAGAATCCAGAAGTTTGGACTCCTAAACTTAAAAAAGAGCTTTATGAAGCGTGCAGAACAATTATTGAGCATGAAGATGCTTTTATTGATCTAGCTTTTGAAATGGGTCCAATGCAAGGTTTAACTGCTCAGGAAGTAAAAGACTATATAAGATTTATTGGTAATAGAAGATTAACCCAGCTTGGTCTTGAACCGATTTATAAAGTTGATAAAAATCCTCTAACTTGGTTAGATACCATGTTGAATGCTGTTGAACACATGAACTTCTTTGAAGGAAGAGCAACAGAATATTCAAAAGCATCAACCAGAGGAAACTGGACTGAAGCGTTTAGTTAATTATCTCTGATTTAATTGAACAACTTTTCTGTGCTGGTTACCTTTGTAACTAGCTAAGGGTCTGATTAGTTTATTCGCAGCGTGTTGTTCCATTATGTGTGCAGACCAACCTGTAATTCTGGAAATTACAAATATTGGTGTAAAAAAATCTGTATCAAAACCCATTAAGTGATAAGTAGGCCCTGTTGGATAATCTACGTTTGGATGTATATTTTTTCTATCAATCATTACTTTTTCAACAATGTCGTAAATTTTTTCAAACTTTTTGTCTTTTTTAATTTTAGCAACTTTTGCAAAATATTTTCTCATCGTTGGAACTCTTGAGTCGCCAGACTTATAAACTCTATGACCAAAGCCCATTACAACTTCTTTTTTATCTAAGGCGTTATTAATCCATTTAAGTGCATTTTCAGGTGTCTTAATTTTATTCATCATATGCATTACTTCCTCATTTGCACCTCCATGAAGAGGTCCTTTTAAGCTCGCTATAGCTCCTGTTATAGCTCCATGAATATCGGATAAGCTGCTTGTAATAGTTCTTGCTGTGAATGTTGATACATTAAAACTATGTTCAGCGTATAAAATTAGAGAAACATCAAAAGCTTTAACAATTTCCTTTTGTGGCACTTTACCAAAACACATATAGAAAAAATTTTCTGCAATATTTAAGTCTTTTTTAGGTTTGATAATTGTTTTTCCTTTTCTCAATCTATAAAAGGCAGCTAAAGCAGTAGGTGTTTTAGCTAAAATTCTGATAGCTTTTCGCATGTTTGCCTCTAGTGAAGAGTCTGTCGTTTCCTTATCTTCTAATCCCATTATACTAACAGCTGTTCTTGCTACATCCATTGGATGAGCCTTTTTAGGCATCTTTTTTAAAATTGAATATAGGTCTTTAGATAATTCTCTATTATTTTTCTCTTCTTTTTCAAATTTTCTAAGTTGAATAGTATTTGGAAGATCTTTATTTAAAATTAAGTATGCAACTTCTTCAAATCTGCAATATTCACATAGGTCTTGAGCTGCATAACCCCTATAAGTAAGAGAATTAATTTCTGGCATAACTTTTGAAACTTCTGTCTCGTCAACAACTATTCCAAGTAAACCTTTTTTTATATCTTCACTCATTACTCATGACCCTCTGTGTTAAAATTATAAATTTTTTCGTCTAAACTATTATATTTTTCATAATCGACAAGCTCATATAATCGTTTTCTGGTCTGCATTTTATCAATAATATTATTCTGATGTCCATTTACATAAATGTCCCTCAATCCATCTTCAACATTTTTCATAGCTAATCTTTGAGTTGTAATTGGGTAAATAACAATATTGTAACCTAGATTTTCTAATTTTTTGTAACTTAAAAGCTTTGATTTTCCAAATTCCGTCATATTAGCCAACAGATAGCAATCTAGCGATTTTCTAACTTTTTCAAAATCTTTTTCATCAGCAAGCGCCTCAGGAAAAATAATTTCAGCCCCAGAATCTACATAAGCTTTGCATCGATCTATCATTTTATCTATTCCTTCAACACCTTTAGCATCAGATCTAGCAATAATTTTAAAGTTCTTGTCCTTTTTAGCTTTTGTACATTCTTTAATTTTTTTTATCATTTTTTCTTTTGAAATAAGTTCTTTATTATCTAGATGGCCACATCTTTTTCTTTCAATTTGATCTTCTAAATGAACAGCGGTGATACCGAATTTTTCAAATGTTTGAATTGTTTTTTTACAAGATTTAAAACCTGTATCGATATCAACAATTGTTGGAAGATTAGTTACTCTTGCAATTTGTTTTGCACGAATACTAACATCTTCAAGTGTTGTTAATCCAATATCTGGATAGCCTAAATCATTAGACATTACTCCACCAGAAACATAAACTGCATCGTAACCAATTTCCTCAATCAATTTTGCAGTTAATGGATTATATGCACCTGGAACTCTTAATATTTTCCCACTTTTTAATTTATTAACAAAATCTTTTCTTTTTTCTTTAATTTTCTTTTTAATAAAGTGCATTAAAAAATAGCCTTTTTTAAATTTCTCTTTAATTTCGATTTTTTTATTTCAATGTTGAGTTTATTAAGTTGTCCGGATTTCAATTTTCTTAAATTTTGAACTGTTTTTAAAAATCTATTACTTTCATTTTTTGATATAATGTCCTCAGTTAGTGTTAAAAATTTATTAATATAATTTTCTCTTTTAAATGGTCTTGCACCGTAGGGGTGTGCATCCGCTTTATTTAATTCTTCTGTTAATCTCTTACCATTTTTTAATGTTACTATTACCTTTGCTCCAAAAGATTTATTTTTAGGGTTTGGGTCGTGATATTTCTTTGTCCATTTTTTATCTTCATGAGTTTTAATTGAATGCCAGATCTTAATAGTACTTTTTCTTGCGGCTCTGGACTTTGTGTATGATTTAATATGATGCCAGTCTGCATCTTCTAAAGCTACAGCAAAAATGTACATAATTGAGTGATCTAATGTCTCCCTACTAGATTTTGGATCCATTTTTTGTGGATCATTTGCACCTGTACCAATTACGTAATGCGTATGATGGCTTGTATAAATATCTATTTTTTTTATTTGATTTAAATTAGGAATTTTTTTATTTAATTTTTTTGCAATATCAATTAATGCCTGAGCTTGATATTCTGCTGAATATTCCTTTGTATATGTTTCTAGTATAGCTTTCTTTTCTTCATTTTTTTTTGGTAGTGGGATTTTATATAAGGCTTTTTTACCATCAAGTATTCTAGCTATTACACTATCTTCACCCTCATAAATTGGACTTGGCGCTCCTTCGCCCCTCATAGTTCTATCAACAGCTTCAATTGCTAGTTTACCAGCGTGCGCAGGAGCAAATGCTTTCCAGCTAGAGATTTCTCCTTTTCTAGATTGTCTTGTTGATATTGTTGTATGTAAAGCTTGTTGAATAGATTGGTATATTGTTTCGGTATTTAATTTTAGCATTGAACCAATACCGGCAGCAACACTTGGACCTAAATGCGCAATATGATCAACTTTATGTTTATGGAGACAAATTCCTTTAACTAAATTCACTTGTACTTCATATGCAGTTATTATTCCTCTTAATAAATCCATGCCACTTTTTTTATTTTGTTGTGCAACTGCTAATAATGGTGGGATGTTATCTCCTGGGTGGCTATAGTCAGCTGCTAAAAAAGTATCATGAAAATCTAATTCTCTTACAGCTGTACCATTTGTCCACGCAGCCCATTCACAATCAAATTTTAAATTTGAACTTAAACCAAATACTGTAGCTCCATTATTTCTAGAATGAGCCATAGCCATTTCCCTTGAGGAAATTACTGGTTTTCTATTTAATGAAGCAATTGCAACTGAGGCATTATCAATTATTCGATTAATAACCATCTCTATAGATTTCTTGTTTAGTTTTGCATTATCACTTGCTATCTCTGCTAATTTCCATGCAAGTTGTTTTTTTTTATCAAGTTTAACTTTTGATGGGTAAACTTTTACTTTATGAATAATCAAAAATTCTCCTTAGGTTATGATTTTAATACAACCACGATGATTATTAATCAATATTAATGAGAAAGATATTTTAAAATTATTTTTTCGATTCCTATAAAATCCTTAATTAAATGATCATGATTTATTTGATCAGTAGTTTTTTCGGTATAACCATCTTTTACAAGTATAAATGGTATCTTTGCGGCATAAGCAGCATCTGCATCAGTCTCACTATCACCAATCATTATAGTTTTTGAGATATCTCCTTGCATGATTTCAACTACATCCGTTAAGTGTCTTGGATCTGGTTTACAATAATCAAATGTATTACTTCCAGCTACATACTCAAAAAAATGATTAATTTTAATTTTTTTGAGTAAATCTACTGCAAGATAATCTTGTTTGTTTGTACAAACACCCATCGAAATATTATTTTTTTTACACCATTCTAGAAAACTATGAACTCCTTTAAATAATTTACTTTCAACTACAATATTTTTTCCATAGTAATCTATAAATTCAGTTACCATTTCTTTTTTGATTTTTTCGTTTGTTATTTTACTAAATTCCTTTTTTGCTTGTCCCCAGACCGATCTTCCAATCAGCGATGCTGCTCCTTTGCCTACAAGTTTTCTTATATCATCAGTAGTTTTAGTTTCATGACCATATTTTTTCATGACATGATTATGAGCTGCCATTAAATCTGGTGCGGTATCAACTAGTGTGCCATCTAAATCAAATAAAATAGTTAATTTTTGAGTCATTTTTAAAGTATTAAAAAGAAATATTTTGTGAGTTAATTATAATCTCTACTTAACTATAAACAAAAATGCAAATGAAACTAACAGCAAATCAAAAAATACAAATTAGTTTAAGAAATAAATTTCTTAAAAAGGGTGTAAAAATGATTTCACCTGAGACAATTTTTTTTTCAAAAGATACAAGTATAGGAAAAAATGTGACTATTGAACCTTACGTTGTGATTTTGGAAAAAGTGTCTATAAAAAATAATGTTAGAATTTGTTCTTTCTCACATTTAGAAAATGTAAAAGTTGAAAATAATGTTTGTATTGGTCCTTATGCACGAATAAGGCCAGGAACAACATTAAAATCAGGTTCAAAAATTGGAAATTTTGTAGAAATAAAAAAAAGTACTATTGGTATTAATTCAAAAATAAATCATTTATCTTATGTTGGGGATACCTCAGTAGGTAAATCAGTCAATATTGGTGCTGGAACAATTACTTGTAATTATGATGGTATAAAAAAAAGCAAAACCACAATAAAGGATAAAGTTTTTGTCGGATCAAATTCTTCTTTAGTAGCACCTGTTGTATTAAATAAGGGATCTGTAATTGGTGCCGGATCAGTAATAACAAAAAATGTAAATAAAAATTCTTTAGCATTAACAAGATCATCGCAAAAAGAAAAAAAAAATTATAGGAGTAAAAAATAATGTGTGGAATAATTGGTATTACAAGCACTAAACCAGTTTCATCATCAATAATAAATTCCTTAAAAAAACTTGAATACAGAGGCTACGACTCTGCTGGAATAGCAACATTGTTAGATGGGAAAATTAATGAGGTAAAATGTGAGGGTAGGGTAAAAGCACTAGAAAATAATATTTCTAAAATTAAAATGCTTGGAACAGTTGGCATTGGTCATGTAAGATGGGCAACACACGGGGTTCCCAGTACTTTAAACGCACATCCTCACTCATCTGAAAGTGTTTCGGTTGTACATAATGGAATTATTGAAAATTCAACTTTACTAAAAAAATTTCTGGTTGAAAAAGGCCATAAATTTAAATCACAAACTGACACAGAGGTGATTGTTCACCTTATTACAGAGTATTTAAAAGAAAATGATTTAAAAAATTCAATTTTAAAAATGCTAAAAAAACTTCATGGGAGCTTTGCTTTAGGAATTATTTTTAAAGATCAGCCAGATTTAATTGTAGGAGCAAGGAGAGGATCACCTTTAGCTGTAGGTTATGGACCAAATGAAAATTATTTAGGATCAGACTCTTATGCTCTTAAATCAATGACAAATAAAATTACTTATCTTGATGATGGTGAATTTTGTATTTTAAAAAAAAATAGTGTTGAATTTTTTGATGATACTGGAAAAAAAGTAAACAAGAGTGTTCTAGAGTTGTCAAATGAAGAGGGTGATTACGATAAAGGAGATTATAAACACTTTATGGCTAAAGAAATTGAGGAACAACCAATCACAATAAAAAATTGTATTAATGAATATATTGATAAAGTTAACAAAGATATAAATCTTTTAAATTTTCCCTGGAAACAAAATGAAATATCATCAATCTTACTGATTGGATGTGGAACAGCATATCACTCTTGCTTAATGGCAAAACATTGGTTGGAACAGTTAACGGATTTAGATATATCTGTAGATATCGCATCTGAATTTAGATATAGGAAAAATAAATTTAAAAGTGAAAGCTTATACATATTTGTATCTCAATCGGGTGAAACTGCCGACACTTATGCAGCATTAGATTTATGTAATAAAAATAAAATGAAAACTTGCAGTGTTGTCAATGTTGTTGAAAGTTCAATTGCTCGCGACTCTAAGTTTGTACTTCCTATACATTGTGGTCCAGAAATTGGTGTTGCATCTACAAAAGCTTTCCTTGGTCAAATGTTAGTTTTATATTTATTTTCAATTAAAATAGCTTTTGTTAGAGGAAGTATTGATAAAGATAAGTACCAAACAAAAATTAAATCTCTTTTAAGTCTAGCGGATTTAGTAAAAAATACATTAGATACTGATAATCAAATTCAATCAGCATGCAATTCATTTGTTGATGCAAAAGGATCAATGTTTTTAGGAAGAGGAAGTTCCTTCCCAATCGCCTTAGAAGGTGCTCTTAAATTAAAAGAATTGGCTTATATACATGCTGAAGGATATCCAGCAGGGGAAATGAAACACGGACCTCTTGCTTTAATAGAGGATGGAATGCCTGTAGTTGTGATTGCCCCAAGAGATTATTATTATAATAAAACGATTTCAAATATGCAGGAAGTGATTGCAAGAGGTGCCAAGGTATTATTAATAACCAATAAAAGCACAGATGAAATATTTTCTGAAAATATTTGGCAAAAGATAGAAGTAGAAAATACAGATGATGATCTTTTACCTTTTTTAATAACAATTCCATTACAAAAACTTGCATATCATTCTGCATTAAAAAAGGGTTACGATATTGATAAACCTCGAAATTTAGCAAAATCTGTAACTGTTGAATAATCAGTAAACTCTGTTAAAACAATCTAAGGTTGATTATGAAAAAATGGAATGTAAATAGCTGGAGAAATTATCCTGTAAAACATATCCCAAGTTATGAGGATGAGAAGGATCTTAATATTGTTTTAAATAAAATTAAGAGCTTTCCCCCATTAGTATTTGCAGGTGAAACTACGCATTTAAAAAATCAGTTAGCAGAAGTTGTTGATGGCAAAGCTTTTCTTTTGCAAGGAGGCGATTGTGCTGAAAGTTTTGCAGAATTTAATCCAGATAAAATAAGAGATTATTTTAAAGTATTCCTTCAAATGTCATTAGTATTAACATATTCAGCATCCTTACCAGTTGTGAAACTTGGAAGAGTTGCAGGTCAGTTTTCAAAACCAAGAAGTGCTCCAACAGAAAAACAGGGTGACAAAGAATTACCGAGTTATCTGGGAGATAATATTAATGGAATAGAATTTACAGAGAAAGCTAGAAAGCCTGATCCAAAAAGATTATTTAAAGCATACTCACAATCTGCGTCTACATTAAACTTAATAAGAGCATTTTGCCATGGTGGTTTTTCTGATCTAAAGAAAGTTCACTTATGGAATTTAGGTTACATTAAAAAAAGTCCTCAAGCAAAAAAGTTTAAAGAGTTAGAAGACAAAATAGCAGATGCCTTAGCATTCATGGACGCTTGTGGGATCAATTCAGATTTTAATAGAAGATTAAAGACTGTAAACTTTTGGACTTCCCACGAAGCTTTACATTTACCATTTGAAGAGTCGATGACAAGAGTAGACTCAACCACTGGAGAATACCATGACACTTCAGCTCATTTTGTTTGGATTGGAGATAGAACAAGACAGATTGATGGTGGCCATGTGGAATTTTGTAGAGGTATAGAAAATCCAATAGGTATCAAATGTGGACCAACATCAAAGCCAGATGAGATTGCAAAAATATGTGAAAAAATAAATCCAAAAAATGAAAAAGGAAAAATAACTTTAATTTCAAGATTTGGACACGATAAAGTTGAAAAATTTCTACCAAAACTAATCAGAGGTATTAAAAAAGAAGGTCTTAATGTAATTTGGTCATGTGACCCAATGCATGGCAATACATTAGTGTCATCAACAGGATTTAAAACAAGACCATTCAATAATGTACTTGAAGAGGTTAAAAATGTTTTTGCTGTCCATCAAAGTGAAGGTTCTTATGCTGGAGGACTTCATATTGAGATGACTGGACAAAATGTGACAGAATGTACTGGTGGTGCAAAAAATATTTCTGATCAAGATTTATCAAGCAGATATCATACTCATTGCGACCCAAGATTGAATGCAGATCAATCCCTGGAATTAGCGTTTTTAATATCTGATGAAATAAAGAAAAATTCAAATTACGCAAAAAATATTATTAAAGCGGCATCTTAGTCTCTTTATTATTTAAGGCGACTCAATATATTAGAAATATGGACCCAAAAACTAAAGTAGATTTTATAAAGAACTGGATACAAAAGTATGTAGATTCTATGCCAGCTAAAGCTAAATCTTTAGTTATAGGAATTTCTGGAGGTATTGATTCATCTGTATCAAGTACTCTATGTGCCCTAACAGGAATGAAGACTATTGTATTATCTATGCCGATAAAGCAAAAAAGTGCACAACATGATTTAAGTTTAAAACATCAAGAATGGTTAAAAAGTAATTTTTCAAATGTAGAGGGTCATACAATCGAGTTAGATAATTTATTTGGTACTTTTAAAACGTCTCTATCTAAATTTGATAGCGAACACGGTATGGCTAATTCAAGAGCAAGATTAAGAATGACAACTTTGTATCAAGTAGCAGCAGCCAATCAGGGTATAGTAGTTGGAACAGGAAACAAAGTTGAGGATTTTGGTGTTGGATTTTATACAAAATATGGAGATGGTGGTGTTGATATTTCTCCAATAGCTGATTGTAATAAAACAGAAGTATGGGAACTTGGTAAAGAACTTAAAATTTTAAAAGAAATAATAGATGCACCACCAACAGACGGACTATGGGACGATGGCCGAACTGACGAGGGTCAATTAGGATTATCATACAAAGAGCTTGAAGAGGCAATGAATAACGAAGGCTCTAAAAATAGAGACAAATATTTAAAAATAAGAAAAGCTAACTTACATAAAATGGAACCCATTCCAGTTTGTAAGATTCCCAACTAATCAATTAGATTCACAAATCTAATATTTAAGTATATTCCTAGAATAATGAATAAAGATATTTTTTTATCAAATAGCCTTGGAGGAAAAAAAGAAAAATTTGTTCCTATAGATAGTAAAAAGATAGGCATGTATGTTTGTGGCCCAACTGTTTATGACGATCCTCATATTGGCAATGCAAGACCTTTAGTTGTTTTTGACTTATTATTCAAAGTTCTCAAATGTAAATATGGAAGTAAGTCTGTAACCTATGTGAGAAATATAACAGATATTGATGACAAAATTATTAAATCTTCTAAAGAAAAAAATATTTCAATATCTGAGTTGACATTAAATATAACAAAAAAATTTCACGAGGATTGTAAATATTTAAATTGTGAAATTCCAACGCATGAGCCTAAGGCTACAGATAATATTGAGCCTATGATAAATATGATAAAAGAATTAATTAAAGGTAAATTTGCATATGAAAATAACAAACATATTTATTTTAAAGTTAAAAATTTTAGCGATTATGGAAAACTCTCAAACAAAAATCTTGACGATTTAATTGCAGGGTCAAGAGTAGAATTATCTGGTAACAAGGATAGTCCAGAGGATTTTGTGTTATGGAAGCCTTCAAATGATGATGAGCCATCATGGAGCTCACCTTGGGGAAAAGGAAGACCTGGTTGGCATTTAGAATGTTCTGTTATGTCAAAAAAATACCTTGGGAATACATTTGATATTCACGGAGGTGGAAGAGACCTAATATTTCCACACCATGAGAATGAAATAGCTCAATCTGTTTGCGCAAATAAAACGAAAAAATTTGCAAATTATTGGGTGCACAATAATTTTATCACAATCTCAAAAGAAAAAATGGCTAAGTCTCAAGGTAATATTTTAAAAATAAGCGATTATAAAAAAAAATATAATGGTCAAGTTTTAAGATTAGCTCTAATGAGTACCCATTACAGTCAACCACTGGACTGGAATGATAAACTGATGGATGAATGTAATAGAACTTTAGATAAGTGGTACAATTGCTTTGTACCAGTAAATAAAAAGATACTGATAGACGATAATGATTTAAAACCTTTATATGACGACTTAAATACTCCAGGTTTTATTGCTGTGCTACATAAGCTCTTTGATAAAGCTAAAGATGGAACTTTGGAAGATAAAGAAATATTTTCAACTGCATGTAAATTTATTGGCCTTCTAGATCAATCAAAAGATAAATGGGATAGTTTTAAAAAACAAAATTTAAAACTTTCTGAAAATGATATTTTAAAGAAAATTGAAGAGAGAAATAAAGCAAGAGATAAAAAAGATTATGAATTAGCAGATAAAATTAGAAATGAGCTATTAGACAAAGGTATTTTAATTGAAGATAAAGATGGTAAAACAATCTGGAAAATTAAATGAGTAAAGAAAGATTATATATATTTGATACAACATTGAGAGATGGAGCGCAAACTCAAGGTGTGCATTTTTCAATAGATGAAAAAACAAAAATTGCACATGCTTTAGATGATTTGGGTGTAGATTATATAGAGGGAGGTTGGCCAGGAGCCAACCCATCTGATACAGAATTTTTCCAAAAAGGTTTAGATTTAAAAAATTCCACTTTCACTGCGTTCGGAATGACTAAAAAAGCAGGACGAAGTGCCGAAAATGATCCAGGCTTGTCAGCAATTCTAAACTCTAATACCAAGTCTGTTTGTTTAGTCGGAAAGTCATGGGATTTCCATGTTGATGTAGCATTAGGAATATCTAATGAAGAAAATTTAGAAAACATCAAAGAGACAACAAAACATTTTGTCAAAAATAATAAAGAATTTATGTTTGATGCAGAACACTTTTTTGATGGCTACAAAGCAAATTCTAAATACGCTTTAGCTTGCATTAAAGCTGCCTATGATAATGGTGCGAAATGGATTATTCTATGTGATACTAATGGTGGTACACTTCCTCATGAAGTTACAAAAATAGTAAAAGAAGTTTCAAAACATATTCCAGGTAAAAATTTAGGTATTCATGCACATAATGATACTGGTAATGCTGTTGCAAATTCAATAGCAGCTGTTTTATCAGGAGCAAGACAAATACAAGGTACTATTAATGGGTTAGGTGAAAGATGTGGAAATGCTAACTTAATGTCAATTATTCCAACATTTCACCTTAAGAAAGACCTGTCAGATAAATTTGAAATAAGTATTAAGGAAAAAAATATTAAACACATTACACAATGTTCAAGGTTACTTGACGAGATATTAAATAGAAAACCAAATAAACATTTACCATATGTTGGAGCTGCAGCATTTTCACATAAAGGTGGTTTGCATGTCTCAGCAGTTCAAAAAGATCCTAAAACTTATGAGCATGTAAATCCAGAAGATGTTGGTAATAATAGAAATATAGTTGTTTCTGATCAATCAGGTAAATCAAATATTTTATCTAGACTTAAAACAATTGGAATAGAAATTGAGGAGAGCGATCCAAAGGTTAAAAAACTATTAGAAGAGGTTAAAGATAGAGAGTTCATCGGTTACAGTTATGATGGAGCTGATGCATCATTTGAGTTATTGGCCAGAAGAGTAATAGGAGAAATTCCAAGATATATTTCAATTAAAGAATATGATGTTTCAGTGTCAAAAAATGATCAAGATAAAATCATCTCTAGAGCAAAAGCAAAATTGGAAGTTGATGGTGAAAAAATAGTCTGTGAAGGTGAGGGTAATGGACCTGTTCACGCTCTAGATAATGCTATAAGAAAAAATGTTACTAAGTTAGAAAAATATTCTGAATATTTAAAAGATTTAAAATTAGTCGACTACAAAGTAAGGATCTTAAATACTGGTACAGAAGCTACCACAAGAGTTTCGATCGAAAGCACTGACTCTAAAGGCAAGAATTGGTTCACTATTGGAGTGTCACCAAATATTATTGATGCATCATTTAAAGCTTTAATTGACAGTTTAGATTTTAAATTATTTAAGGATAAAGCCCCCGCAAGCAAGTAAATGAGGATCAGAAATTTTATCAAAAAAGTTATAAGAAAAATTCTACCTTACAAACTCCCGGTACTCACTTCAGATAATTTTAGAAAATGGTGGATTACCTTTAAAAAAAAAGAGAAAATTGAAAATGATCTAAAATTAATGGTTGATTATTTTAGTTCACAAAATGATTTTAAAAATTCAAGTATTTACTGGAATGCATTAGCAAAACAACATATTTCATATTTAGTAAATTATGGTATCGAAAATTTTAAACAAACAATTGAAAGTAAACACTATTTTGGTGAGGGGAATTATAAATTATTAAAACCAATAGTTGATTATGAAATAAAAATAAATTTAAATGAGTCAGAATTAAACAAAAAATATACTTTTGTTGAGGACAAAATATCTAAAAAATATAATAAATTTACACTAATTTTATTAAATTATCTAATAAGTAAAAATTTTCACAAATATTTAAATAAAATTAATGAGGATGATTATGGAAATCCTATTTATATCACTTATAATGAAAAAAAACATTCTTTTTCATCTTTAAATAGTATAATCGAAACAGATACTATCTGTAAAAATTTAAATATTAATAAATTACATAATATTCTTGAGATCGGTGCAGGGTCTGGAAGAACATGCGCATCATTGTTAAAAATCACTAATGATATGAAATATACTATTTGTGATATACCACCTACTTTATATATTGCTCAATATAATCTACAAAAAACATTTCCAGGTAAAAAAATTTTTAAATTTAGAAGTTTTAATAATTATTCAAATATTAAAGATGAATTTGAAAAAGCTGATATTAAATTCTTAACTCCAGACCAAATAAAATATATACCGAATAAAATTTTTGATCTAAGTATTGCTATAGACTGTCTTCATGAAATGAGCAAAAAGCAAGTAGAAAATTATTTCGACGAGTTTGATAGATTGTCAAAAAATATATTTTTTAAATGTCAAAATACACAGTGGGCAAATTTTGAAAATAGCAAATATACTATTGACAATTATCCAATAAAAAAAAACTGGAAGAAAATTTTACATGAAAAATGCTTTATTCCTAATGAATACTTTGATGCTATATATAAAATCAACTAAATAAAATAATGAAGATTAAGAAGTTCTCAAATAAACCTTCTAATATTAAAAGCAGGGTAGGAGCCGAACTTGTTATTTGCTATCCAAATGAAAGCATAAATGACAATCTTAAAATTTTACACGAGGCAAGAAAATATATTAAACAAATTGATGAGGTTATAGTCCCACCAAGAGATGCTAAAACTTTTCAAGTTAAATCAGGTAATTTTTTTAGAGTAGAAAGTATTGAGGGACCACAAGTTGGAGACTTAAATCTATTTCAAGCTGATAATTTACAAGAAAAGTTTTATTCCGGAAAAACTAGGGCTCTTTATGGAACACATATTTCAGTTGGAGATAAAATGTTTAGTAGTTTTCCATATCTCAGATCATTAGCAACAATTACTTGGGACACATTAGATTGGTATGGTTATGATAAGGATGGGGGATCTGTTCACGATGTAATAGGAACAAGATGTGATCCATATACATATAAATTAATATCAAAGAATGATTATCATTATTGCTGTCATTCAAATTTAACTAGAGCTTTAGTTTCAGAAAAAAAAATTAAATTAGACGAAGCAGAAAATATTGTACACGATGTTTTAAATGTATTTATGCTTACTGGTTTTACTAACGATACCAAACAATATTTTATGAAGTCTAGTCCAGTAAGACCTGGTGATTATTTGGAATTTTTTGCAGAAACAGATCTATTGGGAGTTTTGTCTGCTTGTCCAGGAGGAGACTGTGGATCAGAACATTCGTCTGATGTTGCAAAATGTTACCCATTAAAGGTTTCTATTTGGGACATTGATAAAAAATTCATCAAGGGAATTAATCCTTCGACATTGTCCGATTATAATAGAAATCATGGCATCAAATAAATGAATAAAAACAAAGTTACATTTATTTTACATAAACCTCAGCTTTCAGAAAATATTGGCGCTTGCGCAAGAGCAATAAAGAATTTTAATTTTCAAAAGTTATATATGATTAATCCAAAACCAATTTTTCCCAATGATAAAATACTAGCAACATCGGTGGGAGCAAAAGATATTATAAATAAAAGTAAAGTATTTACTAATTTAGAGAGCTCTCTAGGAGATATAGATATTCTAATTGCAACATCTGCAAGATTTAGAAATAAAAATGTAAAACATATTAGTCTTGAGGATTTAAAAAAAATCGATTTTGGGAAGAAAATCGGATTTTTATTTGGTTCAGAAGCATCAGGACTATCAAATAAGGAGATAAGTTATGCAAACTACACTTTACAAATTCCGACGAATATTAATTTTAAGTCTTTAAATTTATCGCATAGTGTAATTATTATTGCACAATTCATATCGAGTCTTTTAAAATCTAAATCAAACCATTTTAAAAAATCAAAAAAGGTTAAGAAAGCCTCTAAAAAAGAAATTCAATCAATGATTAATCTATGTATAAGTAATTTAAATGAAATTAATTTTTTTAAACAAAAAGAAAAAAAACCTATAATGCTTGAAAATTTAAGAAACATTTTTTATAGAATGGAACTTTCAGATAAAGAAACACGTATTTTATCGAGTGTATTTGCAAGTTTAGCTAAAAAAGGTCGATTGACAAAATGATGAGTAAGTTTATAAAGCCACTAATTAAATGACAAAAAGATTAAACTCAAAACATAAAGTTGACAGAAGGCTTAAAGTAAATTTATGGGGAAGACCAAAAAGCCCTTTTAATACCAGAGGTTATCCGCCCGGACAACACGGTCAAACAAAATCAGCAAAACCTTCAGATTACGGCGTTCAACTTCAAGCAAAACAAAAGTTAAAATCTTATTATGGGAACATGAATGAAAGACAATTCAGAAATGTTTATAAAAAAGCTATTAAGAAAAAAGGAGATACAGCTGAAAATTTAATAGGTCTTCTTGAAAGAAGATTAGATGCAATAGTTTATAGAGCAAAATTAGCAACTACAATTTTTTCAGCAAGACAGTTGATTAACCACGGACATATAATGGTTAATGGAAAAAAAGTAAATATCGCTAGTTATCAGGTAAAAGAAGAGGACAGTATTGAGATAAGGGATAAATCAAAACAATTAGCTTTTATAGATGTAGCGTTGGCAAATAAAGAAAGAGAAGTACCTGAATATTTACAAGTCGATGAAAAAAATAAAAAATTAAAATTCGTAAGAGTTCCAAAGTTCGAAGAAGTGCCATATCCAGTTGTTATGGAACCAAATCTAGTTATTGAATATTATTCTAGATAAAATATAGATTTATTACAAATACTAAAATTTTTAAATGACAAATCTAAAGAGTAGAATTTTCTATTTATTTCTTTTAATATTTTTGATTGTTGGAAGCATTACCTCTTTAAATGTTGGTATCTCACATGATGAATGGCACGAGGAGGAAAATTGGAAATACAACGTTGCTTTGTCAAAAAATATCAAAAATCATATTATCTCTAACGAAAAGTTAGATGAGGGTTTGGAAAATTATAAAGATAAATATTATGGAATAGGTTTTCAATTCATTTCTCAACCAATTCAATTTTTTTTAAAAAAAATAATTAAAAATGAAGATATAGATGGTTTTGGATCTAAGCTAGTTTCAAAACATTTGGTTGTATTTTTATTTTTTTTTGGATCTGGTATTTGTCTTTATTTAATATTAAAAAAAATTATTAATAATGATGAGTTTTGTTATTTTGGTACTTTAATATATCTTTTATATCCATATTTGTTTGGTCAATCACTTTTTAGTCCAAAAGATATACCTTTCATGTCAGCTTGGATTTTTTGCACGTACATAAGCTTTAATGTTTTTGAAAACTTAATAGAAAAAAATAATATCGCTAGCAAGAGAATTATATTTTTAGCGATATCTACTGCATTTCTACTTTCAATAAGAGTAACTGGAATATTGATATTGGCTCAATATCTAATTAGTTTAATAATATATTTAACTACAACAAATATAAATTTTATTAAATTTTTAAAACAATTCTATTTTAAAATTTTAATTTTTATTTTCTTTGTACTTTTATTTATTTATATTTTTTATCCTTTGTATTGGTTAAACCCCTTGTTGCTGATTACAGCAATTCAAGAAATGGGTAGGTTTTATAACGATGTTTGTACAAATACTCTTGGCACCTGCATGTATGCAAAAGATTTACCCCCAACATATATACCTATTTGGCTATCAGTAAAATTACCTTTTTTAATTTTACTTGGAATTTTTTTAATTCCATTTACCGAAAAAAAAATATTTACCAGTGATAAAAAAAATGTTTTTTTTGGAACAACTTTAGCAACATCAATTTTAATTCCTCTTATTTTAATTTTTAGAAATGTCACTCTTTACGATGAACTAAGACATATAATGTTTTTAATACCTTTATTTTTTATAATAGGAGCAGTTTCTCTTTATAGTTTTTCAAAAAATTTTTTTTATACCTTGTGTTTTGTATCAATATCAATTTTTATATTTGAAAATATTAAGATCCATCCATATCAGTATGTATGGTTTAATCTTCCATCCAGAGCTCTTGATTTAACTTCGAAATTTGAGCTAGAGTATCAAGGTATTAGTGGAAAAGAACTGGCAAAAAAAATATCTGTGATTGATAGTGATTCGAAGTGTATACTAGTTAGTCCACTTCATTCTGTGAAACCTTTTCTTGATAAGAATAAGTTTAATTGTTTTGCTCAATGGCAATTGATCGATACTAATTACAAAAGACCATTTTTAGCTGTTCAACATGTGAGGAATTTAAAAAAAAGTATGCCATATAAGTGTAAAACTATATCTGAAACTGGTTTTAAACTTCTTTTTCATAAAAAAAAATTTATTACTGGTAAATTGCTGGAATGTACTTAGCTTAGTTAAAATCAGTTAAATTATCGGTATACAAATGACTAAATGTAGCTGACCATTTTCTTGTATATTCTAAATCTTTGAGAAAAAGATTTATATTAGATTTTTCAATATCCTCATCATAAATTTCAACACAAATTAGTTTAGGCCGATAAATATTAAAATCTAAAGATTGGAGTGCTTCAAAATCCGCACCTTCTAAATCTATATTTAAAAAATCAATTTTTCTGTTTTTATATTTAGTATTGTTAATAATAGTTGTTAGTTTATTAGATTTAATTTCCATTTCTTTTATATGGCCTTGCATTCTTTGGTTTGCAATTTCTTTCTTAATTGTTGTTAATTGACTTAGTTTTTTTTGATAATAAAATACAGCCTTGTCATCACTATTTTTAACAGCTACGTTTACATTTATATCTTCAGGTCTTATAAAATTAAATAAATCTATTGAAAATTCACTTAAATCAATATTAATTCCTCTCCAATTTTTTTTATATAAAATATAAGTATTATTTCTATCTAATGGATGATAGCCACCAGCATCAACATAAAAACCATCTTTGATATTTTTTAAGATTTTTACTATTTCAAGATCTTCACCCTCCATAGCATAACTTTTTTTGTTTATTAAAAATTTATTTTTAATGAAGATATTTTGAATTATATGAATTTTTCTATATACTTTTTTTACTATGTTGATCATTTAACTGATCTAAGTTCATTTCTAATTTTTGAAATAAACCTGTTTATCAATACTCTTTCATCTTCAGTTAAATAATTTTCCTTATCAATTGCTTTTTGCATCTCAATTTTCACCGAATTAACCATATTTTTTCTTCCTTCTTTAGTAAAAATTATTTCAGCTTTTTGATTAAACTTATTAATTGTTTTACCAATGGTAAACTCAAAAACTATAATTAAAGCAACTACGGCTATTATAGTTTTGTATATGTACTGTCTCATTTAATTAAATTTTTTGACTTTAAAAGATTTTTTAATTCTCCAGACTCGAACATTTCTTTTACAATATCACAACCACCTATAAATTCTTTATTTACATACAATTGTGGTATAGTAGGCCACTCACTATATATCTTTATTCCCTCACGAATAGATTGATCTGCTAAAACATTCACTCCTTTATAATTAACTTCTAGTAATTTTAAAATATTTACAACAGCCATGGAGAAACCGCATTCAGGCACTTCTGGTGTACCTTTCATAAATAAACAAACTTCGTTATTTGATATTTCTTTTTCAATTTTTTCTTTAACTTGCTGATCCATCTTTCTCCTTAGTTTTTAGTGCGAGAGCATGCAACTCATTACCCATTTTACCTCTTAATGAGTCATATACCATTTTATGTTGTTGAATTTTAGTTTTTCCAACAAATTTCGACGAAATAACAGTCGCTGAATAGTGATTACCATCACCAGCTAAATCTTGAATTTCTATTATAGCATCAGGAAAAGATTCTTTTATAAGAACTTCAATTTCTTTTAATTGCATAGCCATTAATTTACCATATACTTTCTTAGCCAACTTTTATAGGTCTTTTCTATCTCGTCAACTGACAATTTAATCTCATCAGAAAATTCAATATTATCATCAATTACATATCCTAATTCATCATAATGCACTGAATTTTCTTTAAGAAGTTTATCAACTTTATTTAAGTTTTCTTTTCGTATCTCTATTAGGTATCTTGCTTGATCCTCACCAAAAAAATAATTAAATTTATTTATTAATCCTTTAAGCTGATTTAATTTAATACCTTTCTTACTTTTTATACACATTTTAGAGATAGCAACTATGATACCACCTAAAGAAACATCATGACATGACTCAATTATTTTTTCATTTATTAATTTAAGTACAGTCAATCCATTATTTTTTTCATTAAATAAATTTACCTCTGGAGGAGGACCTTTTTTTTCAGATAAAATTTCTCTAGCAAAAATACTTTGCTCTAAGTGACCAATGGTTTTTCCAATAACTAAAACAATATTTCCTTTATTTTTTAGATTCATTGAAATCATATTTTTATAATCTTTTATAATACCTACACCGCCAATTGATGGCGTAGGTTTGATGCCCTTATCTTTGGTTTCATTGTAAAAAGATACATTTCCAGAAACAACTGGGAAATCTAAATATTTACACGCTTCAGATATGCCTTGAACGCATTCAACAAACTCTCCCATATTCTTTTCTTTTTCTGGGTTTCCAAAATTTAAACAATTTGTAATCGCGATAGGTTCAGCACCAACTGAAATTAAATTCCTCCAACTTTCACATACAATCTGTTTTCCTCCTGATAAGGGATGAGCAAAACAGTATAAAGCTGATGAGTCTACTGATGCAGCGACGGCCTTTGATGTTCCATGAATTCTTACAACACCAGAGTCTCCTCCTGGTTTTTGAATAGTATCTCCCATCACTGTATGATCGTATTGATCCCAAATCCATTGTTTGTCACATATATTTGGATGCGATAATAATTTTTTTAAACAATTCTCAATCTTTAAAGACTTAAACTCTTGCTTTTTAAATTTAATATTTTGTGGAAGTTTTATTTTTTTCCATTTTCTATCATATACAGGAGCATTCTCAGCTAAAAAGTCTACTGGTATGTCACAAACTTTTTTATCATCAAAATATAACTCAATTTTTTTTGACTTTGTAGTTTTTCCTATTATAGCAAAATCAAGATCCCATTTATCAAAAATTTTTTTAGCCTTTTCTTCCTTTCCGTTTTCAAGAACTATAAGCATCCTTTCTTGACTCTCTGACAACATAATTTCGTACGGACTCATTTTTTCTTCCCTACAAGGAACCATATTTAGATTTAATTCTATACCAAGCTTTCCTTTTGATGCCATCTCTACACTTGAGGATGTCAATCCAGCAGCACCCATATCTTGAATTGAAATTATAGAATCGTCAGCCATCAATTCAAGGCAGGCCTCCAATAAAAGTTTTTCAGTAAAGGGATCTCCAACCTGAACTGTTGGTTTTTTTTCCTCAATTTTCTCATCAAAAACTGCTGATGCCATACTAGCACCATGTATTCCGTCTCTACCAGTTTTTGATCCAACATAAATAACTGGTTTATTAATTCCAGCTGCTTTTGAATAAAAAATTTTTTTCTTATTTACAAGACCTAGGGTCATTGCATTTACTAAAATATTTCCATTATATGACTCGTCGAAACTTGTTTGGCCAGCAATAGTTGGAACTCCAATACAATTTCCATAACCACCAATCCCTTTTACAACTCCTCTTAGTAAATTTTTTGTTTTTTTGTGTTGTGGTGAACCAAAATGTATTGAATTTAAATTTGCAATAGGTCTTGCACCCATAGTAAAAACGTCTCTCATTATACCACCAACTCCTGTGGCAGCACCTTGATATGGCTCTATAAATGATGGATGATTATGACTTTCTATCTTAAATACTATTGCATCATCATCACCAATATCTATTACACCAGCGTTTTCACCTGGACCTTGAATAACTTTTTTTCCTTTTGTGTGTAAATTTTTAAGATGCTTTCTTGATGATTTGTATGAACAATGTTCATTCCACATCGCTGAAAAGATTGCTAATTCAGTTAAGTTTGGTGTTCTTTTAAGAAGATCACAAATTTTTTTGTATTCATCTTTTTTTAATCCGTGATCGATTGCAACTTTTTCGTTAACAGTCATATCTTTAAATTATTTAATAAGTTTTTAAAAAAAATTGATCCATCCTCACCAGAAAGATATTTATCAATCATTCTCTCAGGATGAGGCATCATTCCTAAAACATTTTTTTCTTTATTTAATATTCCTGCTATATTTTTAAGTGCCCCATTAGGATTTGATCTATCATCACAATTACCTTTTTCATCACAATAGTAAGCAGCAATTTGATTATTATTTTCAAGTTCCCTTAACTCATCGTCTGAACAAAAGTAGTTTCCTTCATTGTGAGCGATATGAAGCTCAAGAATTTCTTTATTAATTTTATTGAAATATTTATTATTCTTATCATTTATTTTAACGAACACGTTTTTACAAATAAACTCAATATTTTTATTTTGTAGTAGGACACCAGGCAATAGTCCAGTTTCAGTTAATATTTGAAAGCCATTACAAATTCCCAAAACTAATCCACCTGTTTTTGCAAAATCAATCACAGAATTAATAATTTTACTTTTACCAGCTATACTCCCACACCTTAAATAATCACCATATGAAAAGCCTCCTGGAAGAACTATTAAATCGCTTTTTGGAAGTTTATCATCGTTGTGCCATACCATCGTATTTTTAAAACCAAATTTTTTTAGGGCTACATCCATGTCTCTATCACAATTAGAGCCCGGAAATATGATTACAGAAGATTTCATTATTATTTATAAAATTTTAAAATCCTCAATTACTAGGTTTGCTAATAACTTTTTGCACATTTCTTCAGCTGCAGCTTTAGCTTTAGCCTCATCTTTTTCAGCAATTTCTAAATCAAAATATTTACCTTGTCTAACACCTTCAATATTCGAATAACCCATACCGTTTAGGGTTTGTTGAATCGCTTTACCTTGAGGATCTAAAACTCCATTTTTTAAAGTTACAACGACTTTAATTTTCATTTATTTTTTTTTAATTTTACGGCTTTTGGTCTTGGAAACTTTATTGGTCTTATATTTGATTGCTCATGAAGAATACCAAGTCTTCTTGCCACATCTTGATAAGCTTCAACTAAATTACCTAAATTATTTCTAAATCTATCTTTATCTAATTTTTTTTCGGTAGTCATATCCCAAAGCCTACAAGTATCAGGACTTATTTCGTCTGCCAAAATAACCTCATTACTATTTTTTAATCTCCCAAATTCAACTTTAAAATCTACCAACTTAATTCCTACACCCCTAAACATTCCAACAAGAAAATCATTAATTCTATTTAATTGCTTATCAATTTTTTCAATTTCTTTTTTGGTGGCCCATTTAAAAGTTAAAATATGCTCCTTTGATATAAGTGGATCGCCTAGCTTATCATCTTTTAAACAATACTCTATTAAAGTGTTATCTAATACAGTCCCTTCCTCGATCCCAAGCCTCTTTGTTAGTGAACCTGTTGCAATATTTCTTACTATAAACTCTATTGGAATTATACTCACATATTTAATTAATTGTTCTCTCATATTGATACGTTTAACCAAATGATTTTTAATACCAGCTTGGCCTAAGCAAGTGAGTATATGTTCGGAGATTCTATTATTTAAAATCCCTTTACCATCTATTACAGATTTTTTTTGATTATTAAATGCTGTTGCATCATCTTTAAAATGTTGAATAACTAAATTCTTTTCAGCACAAGCATAAATAATTTTAGCTTTACCCTCGTATAATTTTTTTCCTTTTTTCATTATTTAAAAACTCTTTTAAAAATATAACTTATATTTTTAAGATGCTTTGAATATTTAAAAATACTATCCATTTTTTTATTTGGGATTTTTGAGCAAATTAATCTATCTTTTTTTAACAAATCAATTAAATTTATATTCTTAGAGATGCTTACCTTTGCGTGTTTTTGTACCATTTTATATGCCTTTTCTCTTGTAAGGCCAACTTTTGTAAGCTCTAGCATTACTTCTTGTGAAAAAACAACACCATTAGTTAAATTTAAATTTTTTATCATTTTTTTTGGATAAACAATCATATTATCCAAAAGATTAGACAATCTGACTAACGCAAAATCTAAAGTTATATTTGAGTCTGGACCAATGCTTCTTTCAACACTTGAATGAGAAATATCTCTTTCATGCCAAAGTGCAATATTTTCTAATGCTGGAGTTACATGACTTCTAACAATTCTTGCAAGACCTGTTAAATTTTCACTTAAAATTGGATTTTTTTTATGTGGCATAGCTGAAGACCCTTTCTGATCTTTTGAAAAATATTCTTGTAATTCATAAACTTCAGATCTTTGCAAATGTCTTATTTCTGTAGCAATTCTCTCAATAGAACCAGCAATTATACCTAGTATTGAAAAATAATATGCATGTCTATCTCTTGGAATAACTTGTGTTGAAATTGGTTCAGGTCTTAGTTTTAGTTTTTTGGAGACATATACCTCAACCCTAGGATCAATATTGGCAAATGTTCCAACAGCACCGGAGATTGCACATGTAGAGACTTCATGAATTGCACTTTGTAGACGTTTTTTGTTTCTTTTGAACTCTTCATAATAAGAAGCTAACTTCAAACCAAAAGTAATCGGTTCAGCATGTATACCGTGGCTTCTTCCTATGCATGGAGTAAATTTATATTTAAGGGCTTTTTTTTTAAGTACAGATAAAATTCTATCAATATCACTTAATAATATTTTTCCAGATTGAACTAACTGAATGTTTAAACTAGTATCTAATACATCAGATGAGGTCATGCCTTGATGTAAGTATCGAGCATTGTAACCAGCCTTTTCTGTAATTGATGTTAAAAATGCGATTACATCATGTTTAACCTTTGATTCGATTTGATGAATCCTTTTTACATTAATTTTTCCTTTTCTTTTAACAACAGATGAGACACCTTTAGGAATCATTTTATATTTTTCCATTGCCTGCGCCGCAGCAATTTCAACATCTAACCAAATCTTATACTTATTTTCCTCAGACCAAATGTTTACTAGCTCTTTTCTTGAATATCTTGATATCATTTATTATATGGGGGCTTTTTATAACCTTTAACAGATTCTGTGAAAATTTCATAACCATTTTCGGTTATTCCCACAGTATGTTCAAATTGTGCAGATAAAGATTTATCTTTTGTGACAGCTGTCCATCCGTCTTTAAGAACTTTGGCATCATATTTTCCTGAATTTATCATAGGCTCAATTGTAAATGTCATCCCAGGTTGTAATTCTTTTCCAGTATTTTTTTTTCCATAATGCAGAACATTTGGTGGTTCGTGAAATATATTACTAATTCCATGTCCACAAAAATCTCTTACAACACTAAAGCCTTTAGCCTCAACGTAGGATTGGATTTCGTATCCAATGTCTCCTAATTTTATACCTGGCTTAAGAATTTTTGTTGCATTCATTAGTGAGTCATAAGTAGCATCTATCAAATTTTTTGCTTTTACAGAAATTTCACCAACAGTAAACATCCTGCTAGTATCCCCATGATAATCATTTACTATTGTTGTAACATCAATATTTAAGATATCGTTTTCTTCAAGCTCTCTATTTGAAGGGATACCATGGCAGATAACGTGATTCAATGATGTGCACAAAGATCTTTCAAATCCTCTATAATATAGTGGGGCAGAGTATCCTCCATTGTCTCTTATAAACTCGTAAGATAAATTATCAATCTTATTTGTAGTTATGCCAGGTTTAATATGATCTGTAATCATATCTAAACAGTCAGCAGCTAGCTTTCCAGCAACTCTCATTTTTTCAAATTTCTCAGAATAATTATTCATCAATTATTTTAATTTTTTTTTCAATTTTTATTTCTCTAGAACTTAAATGACATCTATAAGCTAAAAATTTCACTCCAGCTTTTTTAGCTTTTAAATAATTTTGATAGTAATTATCATCAATATCTTTAGCTATTCTAAAGTTATTTATACCTTGAATTTGAGTTAAAAATAAGACGTATGGCACGTAATTTTTCCTCATAGAATCTATCAATTTTACTAAATGTTTGCTTCCTCTTGAGGTAACAGCATCAGGGAACTCTGCTAAACTTTTTTCTCTTGTAAAAGTAACATTTTTAACCTCTAAAATTTTATCATCGCAAAGGAAATCAAATCTTGTATCCTTAGAAAATTTAAACTCTGGTTTAATATTTTTAACTGATTTAAATTCTTGAATTAATCTATTTCTTAAAGCGTGTTCTACAATTCGATTAGCACGATGTGTATTAACCCCAATTAATAATTTTTTTGAATTAATTATCTCGAGTGTAAATTTTAACTTTCTATTAGGGTCATCTGCCTTACTTATCCAGGCCTCGTTGTTATTATCCAATAATCCTAGCATCGATCCTGTATTTGGACAGTGTGCTGTTACAGTTGAATTATTTACTTTTATATCAGCAAAAAATCTTTTATATCGCTTGATTAATTTGCCTTTAATTAAAGTACTGGTAAATTTCATATTAATTTACTTATATTAAGAAATGACAAATAAAAAAGACATAAATGCTGGAATAATTATCATTGGAAATGAGATTTTATCAGGCAGAACAAAAGATACAAATACCAGCACACTTGCAACTTGGTTAAATTCTTTGGGAATTAAAGTTGAAGAGGTGAGAGTAATTCCAGATAAAAAAATTACTATTATTGAAACAGTAAATCTTTTTAGGAATAAATTTAATTACGTTTTTACATCAGGAGGTATTGGACCAACGCATGACGACATAACGTCAGAGTGTATTTCTGAAGCCTTTAATATTTCATATGGCGCACATAAAGAGGCTTTCAGCATATTAGAGAAATACTATAAGCCAGGAGAATTTAATGATGGTAGACAAAAAATGGCATGGATGCCGGTTGAAGCTAATTTAATATTAAACCCAACTAGTGGAGCACCAGGGTTTTATGTTGAAAATGTGTTTTGTTTACCGGGTGTTCCTTCAATTCTCAAAGCTATGCTTGGAGGAATACAAAATAAGATCGCAGGAGGTGAGCCAATTTTAAGCCATACAATTAATTTAAGAACAGTAGAAAGTGAAATTGCAAAATCTTTATCAGAAGTACAAAACAAAAATTCTGATGTTGAAATTGGAAGTTATCCGTTCTTTAGAGCTGGAAAACTAGGAGTATCTCTTGTTTTAAGAGGTACGGATCAAAATAAAATTGATACATGTAATTCTGAAATTTTAAAATTTGTTGAAGAGAAAAAAATTCAAATTGTAGAAGAAAATTAATGTTATATTTTGCTTACGGAAGTAATCTTAATCATTTTCAGATGAAAAGAAGATGTAAAGACTCAATATTCTTAAAAAAATATGAACTTAAAGGATATAGACTTACTTTCAGAAGTAAATATAGAGCAGCAGACATTGAAAAGAAAAGAAATTCAATTGTTCCAGGAGGATTATTTGAAATTTCAAAAACAGACGAAAATAAATTGGATGTGTATGAAGATTATCCAATTTTATATAAAAAAATTTATTTCGATTACTACAATTCAAAAGTAATGACTTATACAATGGTATCGAAATCTGAGTTTAGATATCCTACAGAAAGATATTTGAGTGTTGTTAAACGAGGTTACAGAGACTGTAAATTAGATAGAAAATATTTATTAAAGGCTCTTATTAATCACTAAATAATGTCATCGAAATTCTCAATTTTCAAAAAAGGTTTGCTAGACATATCTCCACTTTTAATTCCTGTTATTCCTTTTGGAATTATATTTGGTGCAATAGGTATTGAATTAGGTTTTTCACCATTAATAACATACGCAACATCTTTAATTATTTTTGGAGGGGCATCTCAAATCGTATTTATTCAACTTTTATCAGGTGGCGCTTCATCTTTAGTAGCCATCACATCTGTTGGAGTGATAAATTCAAGACACTTTCTATACGGTGCAGTTCTTACAGAATATTTAGAAAAATTATCACTAATTAAAAAATTATTAATATCTTATTTAATTACGGACCAAACTTTTGCTGTATCGAACAAATATTTTAAAAATCATAAAATTAATAACCACAGCCATTATCACTTAATAGGGGCTGGGGTTATTTTATGGACAACATGGCAAGTAACAACGATTATTGGAATTTTTTTGGGATCAATTGTACCTGAGGAGTGGGGGTTAAAGTTTGCTATACCATTAACATTCCTAGCAATTATAGTTAATGACTTTCGAAAATTAGATCATGTTTTAGTAATGATCATTTCTGGGATTAGCTCATTAATATTTTTTGATATACCTTTTAAAGCTTACATAATACTAACTCCTTTAATTGGTCTCTTGTCAGCCTTAATAATTATAAAATTTAAGAAAAAAATATGAGCTGGATTAGTGTAATTATAGCTGGTCTAATCACTTATTTCACAAGATTTTCAATGATAACTTTTGTTAATAGTAAAATGATGAGTAAAAAAGTCAGATTAGTTCTTAGCTATGTTCCCTCAACAGTATTTCCTGCAATTATATTTCCAGCAGTTTTTTATAATGATTTTGGAAATCTAGTTGAAATCAATGATCCAAAAATATTTGGAATTATTGCAGCAATTATAATTGGATTTTTCTCAAAAAATGTAATTGCCACAATTCTTGCTGGTCTTATTGTTTACTGGTTTCTTATTTTCTAAGATTAATTGCAGAATTTGCAAAAAGAGAAAGTTTTTTATTTAAATTAAAATTGACCTTATTTTTAATAACTTTCTCAATCATAATTTTAAGGTAATCTTTTCTTTTAATTAAATTTATTCCATTAAAAGAATGAACTCTTTTTTTTGAATTTAAATTATAACACATTTGAAAATATTTTTTTGCTATGATTAGGGAAATTTTTAATTCTCCAGATTTAATTTTATTAATTTTCATATTAGAAATTTTTCCTTTCTTTATAAACTTATACAAGTAAGTAAAGTCATGATAAGCAAGACGTTCAATAATATTTTTTTTATCATTTGAGAATTTTGATCTAAATACTACATTTTTATTTTTTAATTTAATCTTGATATTTTTAAAATTTTCAACATCTGAAACATACAATTTACATTTATTTTTACTGGCTAGCCTAAATAATTCTTTATCTTTAATAATGTTATTAGTAAGAGGTTTTTCACAAAAAACATTTACTTTTTTTTTTAAATATTTTTTTACTATAGAATAATGATTAGTAGTGGGTGTAGTAACAAAAACCCAATTTAGATTATTTAAATTTACTTTACTTTTATCTCTTCTATTTTTTACAATTTGAATACTCTTTATTTTTTTGATTTTTTTGATTGAATTTAAAACTTTTTTACCCCAGATACCAAGACCGATTATACATACATTTATCATTTTGATAATAATTTATTAAGTTTGTTTGCAACATAAACACAAGTATTCCACTTACCTGAAAAAACAGAAATAAATTTATTATTTATTTGCTGTATTTCTCCAGTTCTTTCATCAGTTTTTTCAACATTTAATTTTAATGCTCTTACAATGAACATTGATCCTATATATTTTGCATTTTTTAAAAATGGTAAATAATAAGAACTATGTTTAATAAATTTTCTAAAGTTAGATATTTTTAAATTTTTATTTATTTTGTCATTAAGATATTTTTTTTTTTGAGATTTAAAAATAGGATTATTTTTTTTAATAACCTCAATTTTTGAATATTTTACATCACTTAGTAAGTGATAATTTGTGCCTAAATAAGGATCTAAACAAACAAATTTTCCATCAATGATAACGTAGCTTTTTTTTTTATATTTCTTCGGTAATTTAATAACTATCTTTTCAATAAGTTCGTATCTATTTTTTTTTGGTTTCTTGACTCTTGAAAGATTACTTAAAATTTTATTATTTGCAGAATATGTGCAAATTATAATTTTATCATAATTGTTAACTTGGTTTTTTTTTAATTGTGTATTGAAATATATGTTTACTCCACTATTTTTTAACTTATTTTTTATAATTTGTTTAAACTTAAAATAATTTAAAACTTTTTCATTAGTTAAAAGAAGATTTGAAATATTATCAAATTTTTGATTTGTAACTTTATATTTCAAGTTAAATCTTTTAAGTACTTTTAAATAAGAATTATATGAAATCTTACTTCCTTTATTAGATACACCATAGAAATTAGATGTTTTTTCAAAAACTTTATTAGAAAAAAAATTTATGAAAAGTCGATATGAGGATTTTATCTCATTTAATGTTTTTTTTGATCTTGGATAATGAAAACCAAGATGAAATCTAAATTGGTTTATTTTGGATGCTCCGTTTAAAATATCTTTTTTCTTCTCAAATAAATCAACATCGTGATATTTGCTTAATTTCAACGCTGCTGTAGCTCCAAAAAAACCTGCTCCAATTATTGCTATTTTCATTAAATTTTTTTAAATAAATTAGTGTATATCTTACTATGTCTTTTGGTTTCAAATCTAAAAAGATTATTTTGTGCAATTTTTGTTTTTTTTTGAAGATTTTTTGGTGAATTAAAGTGATTAATAATTTTTTTTGCTAAAGCATTATAATCACCTATATTAATTAACTCACCACCTTTTCCGTTTAATATAATTTCTGACGCTCCCGCATTTGCATCTGTTGAGATTACTGGAGTTCCAATTGTCAAAGACTCCACAAGCACATTTGGAAAACCCTCATATATTGATGTAAGAACTAACAGATCTGCTTTTTTCATAAATGGATAAGGATTATAAGTCTTATTAACAATAATAATATCTTTATTTATTTTTAGTTCTTTTGCTAATGTTTTTACATTCGTTAACTCTGGACCATAACCAATTAAAATTAATTTAATATTACTTAACTCTGTTCTTGCAATTTTAAATGCTTTTAATGTCGTTGTATGATCTTTTCTTTTTGAGAAACGCGAAACATTTAAAATATATTTAAATTTATTTGATAATTTAATTTTTTTATTTGATTTTCTAATTATATTTCGGTCAAAGGATGGACTGTAAATTGTTTTTACTTTTTTATTAATATGTTCACTTAAATCTTCTGAGAGCTTTTTACAAATACCAACCACAAGGTCAGCTTTGTAATATCTTAACTTTACTAATAATTTTAATAATTTTTTTTTAATTTTATCCTTGAAACCTTTATAAAAACTAAGTTCATCTAGATGATTTCTATCTATAAAAATAGTTTTAATATTAGAATTATTGGGAATAGAGAATGATGCAATAATATTTGCAAAATTTTGATTAGAAATAAGTATTACCTTTTTATATTTACCACTATATTCATACTTTTCTATGATACTTTTTAATTCATGAATTGAATAAAAGGTTCTTTTGGCTTTTAATGTTATAAAAGTAACTTTTTTTGATAAAATCTTTCTGAGGTAACTTTTATTCAAGGATAAAAAAGTTATAGAAAATAACTTTTCATCTAAATTCTCAATAAGACGTCTTAAAGAGTTATCTGCACCACCAATATAAGAGTATGGATGAAAAAAAATTAACTTTATTTTTCCAGTCATTTAGAAATATGTATTACATTAAGTTAATTAAAACAATTGACTATGTCGTTTTGATTTAATTATTGGACTTGTTCATTTATAAATATTAGCATAAATACTCATAAAAAATGATAAATAGAAATAATTATGATAACACTTCTCATAACAATTGTTCCTTCAATATTAATCTTATTATTTTTTGTTTTTTCCGACAAATTTAGAGAACCAAAAAAGATTATTATTATTACTTTTTTATTTGGAATTTTAATCACCATTCCCGCAGGATATATGAATGATTTTATTTTAAATACTTTCGAAACAGACAACGAAGTGAACAACGCATTATTAGGTGGTTTTTTTGCGGGTGGGCTTGTTGAGGAAACTCTTAAATTTTTAGTATTATATTTTTACATATTAAGAGAAAAAGCCTTTGATGAACCAATGGATGGTATAGTTTATGGGATTGTTGTTTCGTTAGGTTTTGCTACTCTTGAAAATTATGATTACGTTTATAGACTATCTGAATACTATGAATTACAGCCATTAGAGGTAGCATATGTAAGATCATATACAGCAATACCTTTGCATGCTCTTTGTGGAGTTATTATGGGTTTTTATTTTGGTATGTATGCTTTCGTTTCAGGAGGTAAAAATTTGAGCTTAGCTCTTATTGTTCCATATGTTATTCACGGATCTTATAATTTTTTAGTTTCATTCCCTAATTACTATTTTGTAGGCGTATTATTAATAGCACTTATTTTTAGTATATTTTTATATAAAAATGTAAGAGAATCTCAAAAACTAAAAAAAAAAGAATATGAAAAAAAAATTATTTAGTTTAATTATTTTTTTTATTTTTACTTTAATCTCTTATTCAAAATCCGACAGTCATGATGTTGACTACACACAATTTTATTTATCTGAAATAAATGATGGAAAACATACACTTTTTAATATTTATGTTAGAGACTGGAATGACCATGTTAAAGATTTATATGAAGACAGTTCATGTCAAAGTATTCCATTTACAAAAAATTTTTTGACAGATTATACAAATTGTTCATACAGAAACACTAAAATGTACACAAAAAGAAATAAAATGAATATTGAAGAATTTGTTGAAGCAGAACATGAAGTTTATTTAGATTTAATCAATCGAGCAAAAATCATTGAAAGAAAATGGATTTATGACACAAGTAATCATGTAGAAGAACAAACTGTTTTCTGGAAGCATTGGGGCCAAGTTTACAAAGACAAAAATTATTATTTAAGAGATGTGTGGGAAAAAAAAGCAATTGAAGCTCAAAAAGATTGGACATTAAAAAATTCTCCAAAAATTAAAGAAAAAAATAAACAACAAAATGAAATAGATTTTAAAAATTATTGGTGGGTTGTAATTATTTTAGCTTTGGGTGCTTTTTTTCTTTATACAAAAACAGTTCCTAAACCAAAAAAAACAAAAAAAACAACCAAAAGTAAGCCAACTGGTTTCAAAAAAGATCTAATTAATTATTGGCAAGGAAAAATTTCATACGGTTACAGTTATTGGGTATGTTATACAATAATAGGTACAATCATATCAATACCGGGTTTATATTTTTTAACTGATCAATTTATTAATAGTGCAAGAGAATTGGTTCTTCTAGTAATAATTCTATATGCTTTATTTGCCATATTATCTCAAATTTATTTAATTGTGGGTACGTGGAGAAGTGCAGAATTTTATAAAGCGCAAAAAAGGAAATTAAAACAAAGTTTAATTTGGGGTTATCTCGGCCAGATTAGCATTGTTCTTTCAGTAATTAGAAAATTTGCAGAATTTTTCTAATTAAAGTTTTAAACAAGCAAATTTAGTTTCATCAATTTTTTTATTTGCATTAGCAATTATGTATTCGGGACTTTCGGTTCCATAAACATTATTAAAATGATAAAATTTTCCTTCTTTAGAAATTATAAAATAATGAAGTGGAAATTTCTTATTTTTTGGTGTTTGCGTAGAAAAAATAATATATTCATCAATGTCTGTTAATACATAAAGATTTTGCTTTTTAAACCCACTATTATTTTTATCTACATTTTTTAAATTTCCACTTAATAATAGCCATTTTTTTTTCTTTTCTAACAGAGCAGTAAAATAAAAAACTTCTCTATTGTCTCTGCATTCTGCTACTACACGATTAGTATCAGGTTTATTAAAGCTATTAGATGCTCTAAATACCCTTCCACTCCATATAAAAATTCGAAAAGTATTAATTGCTGCATTATCTTCAAAAAAATCAGAAATATCAATTTCACTCAGATCAACAGCCTCAGTAATTTTATCTACATTTTTAACTCCATGTGACTCTAAAAGATTATCGTTTGTAGAATTTTTTAATTCACTAGCTTTATTAATTCTAAAATTTGTTATTTCATTAGTAAAATTTTTACTTGTCTCGGTAGTTTGAATTATTTCATCTGTTTTATCAAAACCTTTTAAATCTTCTAATTTTTTACCGGCATCTGAAAGAGGTACGTCGTCAGCTCGTTTTCCAAAAAATTTAAAAATCTGTTCAAAGAGTTCAACAAAAGGTTTCACAGCAGCTTGAGAATTAGTTGTAATAAATAGAGTTGAAAAAAATATTAGTAGACAGACTATAAATTTATATGGTTTAATCATTCTAAATTAATCTATATGAGTTTATTTCATATATCAATTTTGGAATGAATAAGAAGAGTTTTGGTAAATCATATGAAATAATATAGTAAATATATTAGACTTGTGAAAAAAGTAATTAATAAAAAAACATTTGACTACATATCTTATTTATCAGCATTTTTTTTTATAATTGCAATTGTTTCACCTTTTCTCTATCCAACTTATCTAGTGGTTTTGGGGTCATTGTTTTTAGGCATATTAATACAGGTACTATTGCTATTTTTTTTTACAACAAAAGAAATTGAAAATAAGGTTATAAATAATAAATCCAAATCTGTTAAGACTGAAATCATTAAAACTTCAGAATATTATTTTTTAAGATTATTTGGATTTATTTTTGCTCTAACGGCTATTTTTTTTATATTTGTTTGGGGTGGTGACGAATGGGCGGTAAATTTTTTTCCATATAAGGTACATCCAGGGTTTATAATTATACCAGGTCTTCTATCAGGTGTATGTTTTCAACATTCAAAAAAATACAAAAAAAGAAAAAAAGATGAGAGATAAAATAAAAAAAATTTACTTATTCCTCTTGTTCAATTATAAATATTAGCATAAACACTCATGAAATTAATTAATGCCCTCGTGGTGAAATTGGTAGACACAAAGGACTTAAAAAACATAGGGTAGGGTTATTTCATAGTCTCTAATAGTCTCATTCAGTCTCAAATCCCATAAAATCCTACATTTTTATAAAACCTCCATTTATTTTCATTGGAAAATATGAATAATAAATTTTGTTAAACTAGAACTAGACTAGAACCTGGTGAGATAAATATATTAAGATAGATTTATTAATGATTAATTGTTGTGAAAAATATTTATAAAATTCATTACATTGTATTTTTTTTAGCTTTATCTTTTTCTAAAGCTATAGCGGAGCCAACTGTTGTGCGAAGTAAAGCAGTTGAACAAGTAACTATAGCTACTGACTACAATAATATGGCATTAACTTTTAATAACGATGGAACCAAAATGTATACATCATCTACGAAGGCAGTGGCCCCAAAGTCAACAGCAAAAGGAGATAAGGTTTACGAGTATGATTTAACAACAGCTTACAATATTTCTACTGCAACCTTACGTACCAGCTTAGATGTAGGTACATATACTGGTTCAGCAACTGAAATGCATGGAGCTATGCAAGTTGTGTTCAATAACGATGGTACAAAAATGTTTATTGCTGATCATCATAAAACTATTATTGAATGGACGTTAACTACACCATATGACATTGATACTGCAAGCACTACTTATAATGTAGGTCAAAGTTATAATACAAACTTGGAAGAAAAAAGAGTGACCTCAGTTGCGTTTAATAATGATGGAACTAAAATGTTTGTTACTGGAAACGGCAAAGATAATAGCAATGTTGGTGAAATAAATGAATACACACTTGATACCCCATTTGTCATTACATCAGGAGTTACTCATATTAATACTGAAGACCTAAGTTCTGATCACAGTTATATAGACGGAATTGTCTTTAATTACGATGGTACTAAAATGTATACAACTGACGATGAAGATAATTTAATTAATCAATATAAACTAACAACAGCTTTTGATACCTCCACTCTATCACTTGAGGGAACTCTTGATTTATCTAACTACAGCGGCTTAGGAAATGCAAGAGAAACAGCATTTAATTCTGACGGAAGTAAAATGTTTGTAATTGATCAGGATGCAGAAGTTTATGAATTTGATTTAACTTGTAATTGGAGCATTATCGATGGTGCATGTGATGATCCAATAACTACTTCTGATGAAGGTAAAGATATTTTAAGCTCAATCGAGTCTCAAACTGCAACAGCAAAACAAATTGCTATTCAAGCAAGCACTCCAGTCCTTAACCGTATGTATTGGTTAAGAAGACATAGAACCAATGATCAATTAAGTAACCAAAATATTAGATTAAACTTTTCTAATTCAATGGTGGCATCGCTTTCTAACATTATTCCTATATCAAATAAAACAAATGAAGTTCTAGACAAATTATCAGATGATTGGTCATTTTGGAGTGAGGGTAGCGTAAGTATTGGTAGAACTGGAGATACATCTACTTCATCATCTAAAAAAATTAATACCAAGGGCATTACACTTGGCATGGATAAAAAGATAAGCAAAAATAGATTATACGGTTATGCTCTTAGATTTGGTAATGATGATGTTGATGTAGGCACATCTGGGACTAATTTAGATACTGAGTCTTTTAGTTTATCTGTTTATGGAACTTTTCCTCATGATGATGAAAAATTTACTGAAGGTATCATTGGAGTGAGCACTTTAAAGACTGATCATGTTAGAAAAGGGGGAGGAAGTACTAGAACAGGAGAGAGAGATGGTGCGCAAATATTTGGTTCACTTAACTACTTAACAACATATAAAAAAGAAGATTTGAATATTACTCCTAATTTCAGAATTGATTTAAGCTATACAGAATTATCCGAATATAGAGAAAAAGGTCCTGCAGCCTTAGTTTACAAAGCTCAAACAATTGAAACTGGGATGATATCTGCTGGCTTTACCATCAGTGACATTTTAAATTTTAATACTTTTACTTTTAAACCAAATGGTGGATTAGAGCTTGGAGTAGATTTTAGTCCGTCTTCAGATGCAACATATCGTTACCTATCGGAAACTACAGTATATACAAAATCAATTGATCAAGATTCTAAAAACTTAATAGCAAATATTGGATTTGATTTAGTAACTGATAATGGTTTTTCTATAATGACTATTTATGAGAGAAATCAAAATGATAATGCTCATAGTGATACTTTATATTTAGGATTTGGTTATATGAGAACAGATGACACCGAATATGCTATGACTTTAGATAATGACAAAGCATCTTTGAGTTATAAGAGAGATTTAAATGGTTTCGATATCAGAATAAGTTCGAATTATAGCTTGATGAGTCAAATACCTGAATATGGTGCAACCCTAGAAATTGTAAATACATTTTAGTAAATTCACTAAAACTTTATAGGATAATATGGGATAACTAGAACTAGACTAGAACCTGGGGAGATAAAATAAAAAAAATTTACTTATTAATCTTGTTCAATTATAAATATTAGCATAAATACTCATGAAAATAACTCATGCCCTCGTGGTGAAATTGGTAGACACAAAGGACTTAAAATCCTTGCCCTTTTGGGAGTGCCAGTTCGAGTCTGGCCGAGGGCACCACTAGATCATGGAAAAAAAATATCATCTGATCTATGATAATAATTCAAATTCTGTAAGAATTAAAAATCAAATTCAAAAAAAAATTAATACTGTTTCATTAAAAAAGTCCTCTATAATAATTGTAGTTGGTGGCGATGGATTTATGCTCCATACCTTAAAAAAATTACATAAATATAAAAAAAGTTTCTATGGATTAAATTCAGGTAATTATGGTTTTCTGATGAATAAATTTAATATCAATAAGTTTAAAAAAAATCTTTCATCTTCAAAACCAGTAAGAATTAATCCGTTAGAAATGAAAGTTGTAACAAAAAATAATCTTATAAAAAAATCTATTGCAATTAATGAGGTTTCTGTCCTAAGACAGAGCAAACAAGCAGCTTCTGTAAAAATACTAAATGGAAAAAATACTCTTATAAAAAAATTAGTTTCTGATGGAGTTTTGGTATCAACGCCTGCGGGAAGCACTGCATATAACTTGTCTGTCCATGGTCCAATATTAAATTTAAATTCAAAAAAAATAGCAATAACGCCCATAAGTCCTTTTAGACCAAGAAGGTGGAAGGGAAAAATTACTTCAGAAAAATCTCAAATTAATATTCTTAATTTAAATGTTAACAAAAGACCAATAAGTGCAGTAGCAGATAATATTGAGGTTCGTAATGCTAAAAATATAAATGTAAAAATAAATAAAAAAATTAGTTTCAATTTGCTGTATGATCGAAATAACAGTTTAAATAAAAAAATTAAAATTGAACAAATAAGAAGAGAAACCTTCAGCAAATGAGTTTATTTGGGACTGTAGCTCAATAGTAGAGTACCTCGTTGACATCGAGGGGGTAGTAGGAGCGTAACCTACCAGTCCCACCACAACTTTTTTATGGTGCCCCCGCACGGACTCGAACCGCGGACCTATTGATTACAAATCAATTGCTCTACCAGCTGAGCTACAAGGGCATTCCTATAGATGAAGTTTTTAATGTTAAAAGTCAAATAAATCAACACTTAAAAGATTTGGTTCTTAAAAGGTAATTCTATTATTTTAATTATGTAACTTCTTGTATACCATTTGTGACTAATCTGTAGGTATGAGCAATAATTAAAATTATAAGTTTTTTATGATAAATTATCTAATTAAGGTTTTTAACTTTACTTATTATTTTTAAAATCATAGGCACGATGAATAATATAAATAATAATCTAATAATATGATGAAAAGTAACAAAGTCTGGCTCTAAATCAAATGCTATTGCTATAACAGCTACTTCATAAATTCCACCAGGACAAAAAGATAAGATTAAACTTAAAAAATTAGTATCAACAAAAAATGTTGCAATATAAGCAGCTAAAAAGCCTAATAAAACTAAAAGTATAGTTGCAACTAAGCCATGAAATGAATTATTTGCAACTTCTTTAAATGTTTTATTTGCAAATCTACATCCAACTGATGCACCTAAAATTAATAAACAAAAATTAATTGAAGCATCTGGTAGTTTATAAGATGCAATATCAAATATCTGCAAGATACCACTTGCAACTAATGTCCCAGAAAGTAGAGCTGCAGGTACTTTTGCCTTATCAAAAAAGAATATAAATATTAATGAAAATATTATTAACAAAACTAAATCCCAATAGTTTTGAGACATATAGTCAAATTTTTCTAATTCTAAAGCTTCAGCTGGATACAGACTAACAATTATAAATGGAAATAAAGTAATTATTATTATCAATCTAATCAAATGTGCTGTTGCAACTTGAGATAAATCTGATTTTTCATATTCAGCTAGAATCATCAAAGGCCCTAAGGCACCAGGTGCAGCAGAAAATATTGATGTCTTTTCTTTATAACCTGAAAATTTTTGTAAATATTTTGAAACTATCAAAATACTAACAATTATATAAAAAAACATTATAACAGTTGTCCAAATCCAATTTATCATCTGACTAAGTAGATTTTGATCGATATAGTTTCCAATATGTAAACCTAAAATAATTAATATTATGCTTAAGGCTAATTTTGGCATTAAAACTTTAAAGCCTTTCAAAGCAATGAGAGATGTTGCAATCATTGGACCTATCATCCACGCAAGAGGAATATTAAAAAAATCAGCAACAATCGCGCTTGGAATAGAAACTGAAATTACAATTAAGAATTTTTTTGTAAATAATTGACCTAAATTCTCTCGGTTTAAGTGAATTGCATTAGACATTATTTCATCTTTGGTTATTGACTAGATTACAAAAAGTATGTTTAATCCAGACATTAAATATAACAACGAGAGGAAATAATGAAACTAATTAAATCTTTTTTTTCAGTTTTATTCTCTGCCGCTCTTCTATTATCAACAACAACGGTTAACTCAATTGCAATTGAAAAATTACACTTTGTAATTGGTGGTGGTGCTGGTGGTGGTTGGGATGGAACTGCTAGAGGTACTGGAGAAGCTTTAACAAAAGCAGGCTTTTTAAAAAGCGCATCATTTGAAAATATGTCAGGTGGTGGTGGTGGTAAAGCACTTGCTTATATGATTAATACTAAGCCCGAAAACACAATCTTAGTTCAATCGACACCATTAGTTTTAAGATCAATTACAAGACACAAAGGTTATGTAAGTGGCAGTGGAACTTTATCTTATAAAGATGTCGTGCCGATTGCTGGAGTAATTGGTGACTACGGTGCAATCGCAGTTGCAAAAAACTCACCTTACAAAAACTTTAAAGATGTTGTTGATGCATACAAAGCAAACCCTAGTTCAATAAAAATGGCTGGTGGTTCTGTTAGAGGAAGCATGGATCATTTAATTGGTGCTTTAGCATTTCAAGCTGCTGGAGCAAATCCAAACGATGTAGCTTACATTCCTTATGATGCAGGTGGAAAAGCATTAGCTGGACTTTTATCTGGAGAAACACAAATTATTTCTACAGGTTTAGGTGAGCTTATGGGAGCAAGGGACCAAGTGAGAATTATTGGTATCACTGCACCTGATAGAGTTGCTGATGCACCAGATGCACCGACACTTAAAGAACAAGGATATGACGTGCAATTCGTTAACTGGAGAGGATTTTTTGGCCCTCCAGGCATGAGCAATAAAGACAAAAAAGCTATTGCTAAAATGTTAGGCGATGTACAAAAAACTCCTGAATGGGAAGAAGTAAGAGCAAGAAACGCTTGGGTTAATATTTATAACCCAGATAAAAAGTTTGTTAAGTTTTTAAAAACACAAACTAAAGAAATGACAGCTCTTATGAAAAAACTAGGAGTTATTTAATCCTTAGGATTAATTAATTAAAAGAGCAGTGAATATAAATACTACAAAAATTATATCACTGCTCTTTTTTATTTTCTCAGCATTTTATTTATACACAGCTTATCAAATCCAAGTTTTCGCATTTGATGAAAATGCACCTTTTAATGCCAGAACATTTCCAATTTATTTAGGATATGCTGGTTTATTTTTTTCTGGTTTAAAATTAATTTTACCAGACCCTGATTCTATTAAAGTTGAACACAAAACTTTAGAATACAAAAAAACAGGAATATTAATTCTTATTGCGATTATTTATGGAGCAACAATTTTAAAAGTTGGATACTTTTTAACAACATCTTTGTTTTTGTTTGCTTCTTATTATTTTCTAGGTGAAAGGAGATGGATATTAATGTTTCTGCTATCTTTCCCTTTTGTTGCAGCATTTATGTATTTGTTACATGGAATTCTTGATATTTATTTAAGAGATCCTTTATTAAAATATATTGGAGTGATGGGATGATTGAAGGAATACTAATTGGTCTAACAACAGCTCTAACACTTCAAAATATTTTTATGGTAATGATTGGTTGTTTCTTTGGAACAATTATTGGAATGCTACCAGGCTTAGGTCCAATGACCGCAATTGCTTTGATGATACCTATAACTTATGGTTTTGATCCTGCTACTGGATTAATTTTGATGGCTGGAGTTTATTATGGTGCTGTTTTTGGTGGCTCTACATCATCAATTTTATTAAATGCACCAGGTGTTCCTGGAACAGTTGCTACATCATTTGATGGATATCCAATGGCTCAGCAAGGCAAAGCTGGCAAAGCTTTAGCTATTGCTGCATGGAGTTCATTCGCAGGAGGAACATTATCTGCAATTTATTTATTATTTATGGCACCAAGTTTATCTAAAGTAAGTTTATCATTTAGATCACCTGATTATTTTGCGCTTATGATTTTAGGTTTAACAGCTATTGCAGCGTTTTCATCAAAAGGGCAGTTTCTAAAAGCGATGATGATGGTGGTACTAGGCTTAATGTTAGCATCAGTTGGTCAAGATTCTCTATCAGACATTACAAGATTTACTTTTGATAACATGAATTTGACTGATGGAATAAGCTTTGTTCTTGTGGTTATGGCAACTTTTGCAATGAGTGAAGCATTGACAATTATTCTTAAAAGAAATGACCCAACATCTGCCGCTAAACAAGTATCATTAACTGAATTGGGTTCAATTAAAATTAACAAAGAAGAAAGAGTGAAAATGTATAAAACTATTCCAAGATCTTCTCTTATTGGTTTTTTAATAGGCGTATTGCCTGGTGCTGGCGCAACTATTGCATCATTCTTAGCCTATGGAATGGAAAGAAATTTGGTAAGAGATGAAGAAAAAGAGAAGTTTGGCAAAGGAAGTGTTAATGGACTGTCTGCTCCTGAAACAGCAAATAATGCAGCTTGTTCCGGTTCTTTTGTTCCAATGTTAACTTTAGGTATACCTGGAAGCGGAACCACTGCTGTTATGTTGGGAGCACTTTTAGGTTTTGGTATTCAACCTGGACCAAGATTGTATATGACAAATCCAGAAATTTTTTGGTCAGTGATAATGTCAATGTACATTGGAATGGTTATACTATTAATATTAAACCTACCTTTGATTCCTTACATTGCTAGAATTCTTGCAGTACCAAAAAATTATTTAATTCCTTTAATCTTATTTTTCTCAATAACAGGGATTTACGTAATGTCATTTAACAATTTCGATATTTATTTAATGATTGGTATAGCTATTGTCGCAACTTTTTTAAGGCTTTACGATTTTCCAATGCCACCATTGATACTAGCATTTGTTCTTGGTGGATTGATGGAGGAGAATTTAAGAAGATCATTACTTTTAAGCAACGGATCTTGGGAGTTTTTATGGGATAGAACTCTTACAATTTGTATATTGGTTACAACAATCCTAATTGTTTTTTGGCAAATATATAAAACTTTAAAAAAAAGAATATAGCTTTAAATATCTGTCGGTTTTTAGTCGGTCTTAATGAGAATAAAAATATTGAATCTTTTTTGCTTAAATTATGCTAGTGTTTACTTGATGTTAAATGCAGTTAATGAAACTAGAATGAAGTTAATTGATTACAAATCAATTGCTCTACCAGCTGAGCTACAAGGGCACATTTTAGACAAATGTGTTATATAAAAAGTATTTAATTTATTCAATACATTTAGATGAAATAAAAAAACTGTGTCTATGACTAAAAAACTAATTATCTTCATACCCTCAATTGAAGAGGGTGGTGTTGAAAAAAACTTATTTATTGTAGCGAACTATCTTGCTCAAAAAAAAATAAATATTGAAATCTTAACCTGTAATTCAAATAAATCGAAATATTTTAATAAGAAAATAAAATTTATTGGTCCAAAGAGTTCTTACTGGCAAAATAAACCTAGACTAATAAAATATCTAGTTTGTATTTTCTTTCTTTTTATCAATTTATTTAAAAAAAGATCGAACAAACTAATTTTTGCCTTTCAGGCAAATATATATGCTATTTTAATAGCGAAAATTTTATGTAGCAAAATTATAGTAAGAGCTAACTCAGCACCAAGTGGTTGGTCACATAATATAATTAAAAAAAATTTATACTCAATAATAATCAACTTAGCTGACGATGTAATGGTAAATTCAAATGATTTTAGAAAAGAATTCGATAAAAAATTTAAAATTAAATCAAAGTGTATTTATAACCCCTTTAACAAGGCTAAATTAAATGCACGCTCTAACAAACTTCTTCTTCAAAAAAAATCCTTAAAAATTTTATCCATTGGCAGATTAACTAAACAAAAAGATCATATGACACTACTTAAAGCTGCAAAATTAATTAATCCAGCCATAAAACCCGAAATAATTATTATTGGTAAAGGAAAAGAATATATCAATTTAAAAAATTTTATAATTTCAAATCAACTTCAAAAAATAGTAAAACTTTTAGGGTACAAAGCTAATGGTTATAATTTTATTAAAAAGTGCGATATATTTGTTCTTACATCAAAGTATGAGGGTTTACCAAATGTTTTACTTGAGGCACAATTTTTTAAAAAATATATTATTGCCTGCAACTGTCCTACCGGCCCTAAAGAAATACTACTAAACGGAAAAGCTGGAGATTTGTTTAAGATGGGTGATTATAAAAAAATTGCCGACTATATAAATAATTATAAGTCAAATATAAAAAAAATTAGAAAAAAAATAAATTATGGATCAAAAATGTTTTATAGATTTGACTATAATTTAAATTGCAGAAAATATTATAAATTTATTTTAGAGAATTTTTAGTTTTAAAATAATCAATTTGATGAAATACTATTGCTCCACTATTTGAAATATTTAAACTCTCAATTTTGTCATTTATTTTAATTTTTACTAAATAATCAGTATAAGTTAGTGTATGTTTACTAATACCGTATCCCTCAGATCCAAAAAGTAAAACATTGTTGCCCCTCCAATCAACTTCAATAAAATTTTTTTTACCCGAAGAGTCAAATCCATAAACCCAAAAATTTTTATCTCTTAAATATTTTAATGTTGAATTAATATTTGATACTTTAAATATATTTAAATGTTCAATTGCTCCACTTGATGATTTATACATTAGTTTACTTTCAGCTGGAAAATGTCTTTCTTTAACTATAAGTCCATCCAAGTTAAATGAAGCTGCACTTCTTATTATAGACCCAATATTCCTAGCATCGGTTACCTCATCTAAGCAAACAAGATTTAAATTATTTTTATTTTTTATAAATTCTTTCAATATTATTTCATCTAAATGTTCTATCTCAGCTACAAAACCCTGATGTAGCAAGCCATCTTTTGTAGAATATTTATCGAGTTCTTTTTTTGTTTTAAAAAATACTTTTAGATCTTTTAGTAAATTTTTACGTGTGGATTCCCTGTGTATTATTTTTTTTGCCTCCTCTGTTAAAAAAATTCTAAGAACCTTTCTCTTTGGGTTTTTAAGAGCCTCTATAACAGGATGCTTTCCAACGATAAAAAAAGACGATTTATTCATTAATTATCTCATATTTTATAAGCTTTTTTGCTAGTTTTGCTATTAATTCTGATATTGCATTTATACGATAAAAATATATAAAACGCTTGTTGTTTAAAGCTTTATTGAACAAGGGGACGCTTCCCCTACTAAAATAGGAGGGGTACCAAAGCGGTCAAATGGGGCGGGCTGTAAACCCGTTGACTTCGGTCTTCGAAGGTTCGAATCCTTCCCCCTCCACCATTTAATAATGTTTTAAAGACTTGGAGTGAAGTACTTGGGTATGCGGGTGTAGTTCAATGGTAGAACGCTAGCCTTCCAAGCTGGATGTAAGGGTTCGATTCCCTTTACCCGCTCCAAAAAATTAAAAATTAAAGTGAGGATAAAAAATTAATGTCGAAGGAAAAATTTAATAGGAATAAGCCGCATTGTAATATAGGTACAATCGGCCACGTAGACCATGGTAAAACAACACTAACTGCTGCTATTACAAAAGTATTATCTGAAAAAGGTGGTGCTCAGTTTACAGCATATGATCAAATTGATAAAGCTCCCGAGGAAAAAGAGAGAGGTATAACAATTTCAACAGCGCATGTTGAGTACGAAACAGATAAAAGACATTACGCTCACGTTGATTGTCCAGGACACGCCGACTACGTAAAAAATATGATCACAGGGGCGGCACAAATGGATGGAGCAATTTTAGTAGTTAATGCTGCGGATGGCCCAATGCCACAAACAAGAGAGCATATTCTTTTAGCTAGACAAGTTGGTGTTCCAGCAATCGTTGTTTTTTTAAACAAAGTTGATCAAGTTAAAGATAAAGAGCTAATAGAGTTAGTTGAGGAAGAAATTAAAGAACTTTTAACTTCTTATAAATTTCCTGGTGACAAAACTCCAATTGTAAAAGGTTCAGCTTTAGCTGCGGTTGAAGGTAAAGACGACGAAATCGGAAAAAATGCAATTATGGAATTGATGAAGGCGGTAGATGAGCATATCCCACAACCAGATAGACCAAAGGATAAACCATTTCTTATGCCAGTAGAGGATGTATTTTCTATTTCTGGTAGAGGTACTGTCGTTACAGGAAGAGTGGAACAAGGGGTTGTAAAGACTGGTGAAGAAATTGAAATCGTTGGTATCAAAGAAACAAAAAAATCTGTTTGCACGGGTGTTGAAATGTTTAGAAAAATTTTAGATACTGGTGAGGCGGGTGATAACATTGGAGCACTTTTAAGAGGTGTTGAAAGAACAGATGTTGAAAGAGGACAAGTTTTATGTAAACCTGGATCAATTACACCACACACTGAATTTGAGGCTCAAGCGTATGTACTTAAAAAAGAAGAAGGTGGAAGACACACACCATTCTTCACAAAATACAGACCTCAGTTTTACTTTAGAACAACAGATGTAACAGGTGAAGTTGAGCTTCCATCCGGTACCGAGATGGTAATGCCAGGTGATGACGCAAAATTTAAAGTTAAATTAATTACACCGATTGCGATGAGCGAAAAATTAAATTTTGCAATACGTGAAGGTGGAAGAACAGTAGGAGCTGGAGTAGTAACAAAAATTATAAAGTAAGCTACCAATAGGAGTGTAGCTCAATTGGTAGAGCGCCGGTCTCCAAAACCGGAGGTTGGGGGTTCGATTCCCTCCGCTCCTGCCAAAAAAAATTTATTATGAGAAATCCATTAAAATTTATTCAGGAAGTAAAACAAGAAGCTTTTAAAGTCTCTTGGCCAACAAAAAAAGAAACAATTCAAGGAAGTCTCATGGTTGTTGCAATGGCTATTGTTGCTGCAATATTCTTTTTATTGCTTGATCAAGTTTTAAAATTTTTCCTAGAATTAGTACTTAAGGTAAGTATCTAATGAAAAACTGGTATATAGTACAATCACATTCGAGTTTCGAAAATAAAGTCGCACAATTAATTAAAGAGGAAGCAGAAAAGGCTAAAATAGCTGAGAAATTTGAGGAAATTGTTGTCCCAACCCACGATGTAACTGAGGTTAAAAGAGGAAAACGAGTGCAAAGAAAAAAAAAATTCTTTCCAGGATACGTGTTAATTAAAAGTGAAATGGATAATAATATTTATCATATGATCAAAGGAATTAAAAAAGTAAGTGGTTTTTTAGGATCAAAAGGAATGCCCGCACCTGTATCTGAAAAAGAAATTGAAAAAATATTAGGACAAATCAAAGATGGGGTAGCTCAAGGACAGAGCGGTATTGAATATTCTGTTGGAGAAAAAGTACAAGTTATAGATGGCCCATTTGCATCATTTAATGGAATGGTCGAGGATATAGATGAGGAAAAATCAAGACTGAAAGTTTCTGTTCTTATTTTTGGTAGACCAACTCCAGTTGAATTAGAGTATAATCAAGTAGAAAAGGTAAGTTAATGGCAAAAAAAGAAATTAGCGGATATGTAAAATTACAAATAAAAGGAGGTCAAGCAAATCCAGCACCACCTGTTGGTCCAGCATTAGGACAAAGAGGAATTAATATAATGGAATTCTGTAAAGCTTTTAATGAAAAGACAAAAGAATTTATGGGCAAGCCAGTACCTGTTGTAATCACTGTTTATAAAGATAAAAAATTTGATTTTGTAATTAAAACACCACCGGCATCACATTTTATTAAAGAGGCAGCAAAAATAAAAGGTGGATCTCAAGAACCAGGGCGTAATATAGTTGCATCAATAACAAAAAAACAAGCAGAGGAGATTGCAAAAAAAAAGATGAAAGATTTAAATGCTCATGATGTTAATGAGGCTACTAAAATTATAATGGGATCAGCAAGATCTATGGGAATAGAGGTTAAAGAATAATGTCTTCAAAAAGATTTAAAAAATTACCAAAAGATACAAACAAATTAAAGCCCGAGGTTATAGAAAAGCTCTTGTCGGAAATCAAAAAAAATTGCACAACAAAGTTTGATGAAGGAATAGATTTAAGCTTTTTAATAAATAATAAACAAAAGAAAAATGAAATAAGTTTAAGAACATTTGTAAATATGCCAGGTGGAACAGGAAAAAAAATAAAAATTGCCGTAGTTTGCGAAGAAACTAAATATAAAGTAGCAAAAGACTCTGGAGCTGATTTGGTTGGTGGAGATGATTTAATCGAAACGATTAAAGCTGGAGATTTAAATTTTGAAAAATTAATTTGTACACCATCAATGATGATTAAACTTTCAAAACTAGGAAAGATTTTAGGGCCAAAAGGTTTAATGCCTAATCCAAAATTAGGTACTGTAACTGACGATGTTTCTAAAGCTGTTAAAGATGCTAAGTCAGGCCAAGCTGAAATAAGAAATGATAAAGATGGTAATATAGGAGTATCTATTGGTAAGAAATCCTTTTCTGATGAAAATCTAATTAAAAATTACAAAGCTGTAATTGATACACTTGAAAAAGAAAAATCTAATTTGAACGTTAAAGGTGAATTAATCAGACAAGTGTTTATTACATCCACAATGGGTGTTTCATATAAATTAAAACTAGAGAAGAGTTTTTAGTCATGATGAGTAAAGAAAAAAAACAAGAATATATAAAAGACATGACTAGTCAATTTGATAATTCAGAAGCTGTAATAGTAACTCATTATCAAGGTTTAACCATGAGTCAATTAGATGATCTTAGAGGAAAAATGAGAGAACATGGTATTCAATTTAAAATTACAAAAAATAGAATTACGAAATTGGCACTTGAAAAAACTAAGTGTAAAGATTTATCTGAATTATTTAAAGGACCAACAGCAATTGCATTATCTAAAGATGCTATAACTTCAGCAAAAATACTGACAAAATTCTCAAAAGAGAATGAAAATTTAAAAATTCTTGGTGGAATCATGGGAACTGATATTTTAGACGTTGCGGGAGTTCAGAATGTTGCAACCTTACCCACTTTAGATGAAGCAAGAGCAAAAATAGTGGGAATATTGAGGTCTCCAGCGCAAAAAATCGCAAGTATTTTGCTTGCACCAGGCTCAAAAATCGCTATTTTAGCGCTCGAAAAATCAAAAAAATAACCTTGGATAAAATTTATGGCTGACCTAAATAAAATTATAGAAGATCTATCGAGTTTGACCGTAGTTGAAGCGGCTGAACTATCAAAACAATTAGAGGAAAAATGGGGAGTATCTGCAGCTGCTGCTGTAGCCGCTGCACCTGCTGCCGCTGGTGGAGCTGCACCAACTGAAGAGAAAAGTGAGTTCACAGTAATGTTATCCTCAGCAGGAGATAAAAAAATTAATGTTATTAAAGAAATACGTGCAGTTACTTCTTTAGGTTTAAAAGAGGCTAAAGATTTAGTTGAAGGCGCTCCGAAGGAAGTAAAATCTGGTGTTAATAAAAAAGAAGCTGAAGAAATAAAGGCTAAACTAGAAGCTGCTGGAGCAAAAGTAGAACTTAAGTAAATAAATTAAAAAATTAAATTGCTAGTTATTAATTTAACTAGCGATAGTTATAGATGCTATTATCTTTTACTGAGAAAAAAAACATAAGAAAAAACTTTGGTAAACTCAAAGAAGGTTTATCAATTCCAAACTTAATAGAGGTACAAAAAAATTCATATAAACAATTAACTGAATTTAAAGAAATTGTTGATCAAAATTTAGTTAAAGGATTTGACAGGGTTTTTAAAAGTATTTTTCCAATTGAAGATTTAAATGATAAGGCAACTCTAGAGTATGTTTCGTATAGATTGGAAAAACCAAAATTTGATGTTGAGGAGTGCATACAACGAGGTCTCACTTATTCTTCCTCTCTTAAATGTACTTTAAGATTAGTTGTTTACGATATTGATCAAGAAAACAACACTAAAGAAATTTTGTCTGCTAAAGAACAAGAAGTTTATATGGGAGAAGTCCCTATGATGACAAATAGCGGAACATTTATTACCAATGGTGTTCAAAGAGTTGTTGTAAATCAGATGCATAGAAGTCCTGGCGTATTTTTCGATCATGACAAAGGTAAATCTCACGCAAGTGGAAAACTTTTATTTAATTGTAGAGTAATCCCAAACAGAGGCTCATGGATTGACTTTGAATATGATGTGAAAGATTTGCTTTATTTTAGAATAGATAGAAAAAAGAAGATTTATGTATCAACCTTACTACTTGCTTTAGGATATTCAAAAGATGATATCGTGAATGAATTTTTTGATAAAGAAAATTACAGTTACGATATCAAAATAAAAAAATGGAAAACAAAATTTAACCCAGAAAATTACAAGTCTAAAAATTTTTCAGAGGAAATAATTGACGCTAAGACGGGTAAAACTGTTATTAAAGCAGGAGAAAAAACAAACTTTTTGAATGCCAAAAAACTATATGATGGTGGTTTAAAAGAAATTTTTGTTTCAGATCAATCCTTGTTTGGAAAATTTCTTCACAAAGATATAGTTTGCGGTGAGGAAACTTTTAAAATTGGAACAGAACTAAATGAAACAATAATTAAAAAAATTCTAGATAATAATATTACTTCTATCTTAATTTCTTCAACAAATTCAATTAATAAAGGTCCGTATTTATTACAAACTTTGTTTAACGATAAAAATAATAATAAGAATGATGCAATTACCGAAATATATAAAGTTTTGAGACCGGGAGAACCACCAACCATTGAAATAGCAACTCAAATTTTTAATAATTTATTTTTTAGCTCTGACAGGTATGATTTATCTGATGTGGGTCGAGTTAAAATGAATTCTAGACTAAATTTAAATTGCTCAGATAAAATAACCATTTTAAGAAATGATGACATCATTGCAATTATAAAGAAAATGTTAGATTTGAGAGATGGCAAGGATGAGGTAGATGATATCGACCATTTAGCTAATAGAAGAGTTCGATCAGTTGGTGAACTTGTTGAAAATCAAGCAAGAATTGGTGTTTATAGAATGGAAAGAGCTATTAAAGAAAAAATGACCACACTTGATGTGGAGTCAACTATGCCACAAGATTTAATAAATGCAAAACCATTAACTGTTTCGCTTAAAGATTTTTTTGCAACATCTCAGCTTTCACAATTTATGGATCAAACCAATCCTTTATCTGAAATTACTCATAAGAGAAGAGTATCAGCGCTTGGTCCAGGTGGTTTAACTAGAGAAAGAGCTGGTTTTGAGGTAAGAGATGTCCATCCAACTCATTATGGAAGAATATGTCCTATAGAAACTCCAGAAGGTCCAAACATTGGTTTAATTAATAGTTTATCAACTTATTCAAAAATTAATAAGTATGGATTTATTGAAAGTCCGTACAAAAAAGTGAAGAACGGTGTTGTTGAAGAAAAAATTGAATATTTGTCAGCAATGGAAGAGGGTAATTTTACTATAGCCCAAGCTAATTCAAAAATAGATAAAAATGGAAAATTTACGGAGAATTTAGTTTCATGCAGACAAAATTTAAATTTTATATTATCAAAACCAGAGAATATTGATTATATAGACGTATCACCAAAACAACTAGTTTCAGTTGCAGCCTCTTTAATACCTTTTTTAGAAAACGATGATGCAAATAGAGCTTTAATGGGATCAAACATGATGAGACAAGCGGTTCCTTTATTAAAGCCTGAGTCACCATTAGTAGGAACTGGTATTGAAAGTGATGTTGCTCTAGACTCTGGAGTGACGATTGTTGCAAAAAGAGATGGTATAGTTGATAAAATTGATGGAAAAAGGATCGTAATTAAGGCGACGGGTGAAACAGATTTTACAAAATCTGGTGTAGATATTTACAATTTACAGAAATTTAAAAGATCAAATCAAAATACATGTATAAACCAAAAACCACTGGTCAGAGTTGGAGATAAAGTAAAATCAGGTGACATTATAGCTGATGGTCCTTCCACAAAACTTGGTGAACTAGCTTTAGGAAAAAACGTTACTGTGGCTTTTATGCCTTGGCAAGGATACAATTTTGAAGATTCAATTCTTATTTCAGAAAGATGCGTAACTGATGATGTTTTTACATCTGTTCATATAGAAGAATATGAGGTTATGGCAAGAGATACAAAACTTGGTGAGGAAGATATTACAAGAGATATTCCGAATGTTAATGAAGAGGCTCTCAAAAATTTAGATGAATCCGGAATTGTCTATATTGGAGCAGAAGTTAAGCCTGGTGATATTTTAGTCGGAAAAGTAACACCTAAAGGTGATACAGCATCAGGTCCAGAGGAAAAACTTTTAAGATCCATTTTTGGTGAAAAGGCAATCGATGTAACAGATACTTCTTTAAAGATGCCTAGCGGTAGTGGTGGTATTGTTGTTGATGTAAGAGTTTTTAACCGTCATGGTATTGATAAAGATGAAAGATCAATAACTATAGAGAGATCAGAAATTGATTCTGTTCAACAAGATAAAATTGTTGAGGAAGAGATTCTTGAGAGAAGTATTAAGCAAAGAGCACTACAAATCGTTGAGGGCCAAGTTTTAAATAAAAAGATGAAAGATGTGGACCAAGGATCAAAAATAAATGCAGATAATATTGATAAAATATCAATTAATGATTTATTTAAAATAAATATTGGAGATCAAAAAAAAGATGACAGTTTAAATCAACTTAAAGATCAGTTTAATAAGGCAAAACAAGATATACAAGAACGATTTGAGGACAAGGTTTTAAAAATAAGACAAGGTGATGAATTGCTTCCTAGCGTAATGAAAATGGTTAAAGTTTTTGTAGCAATAAAAAGAAGATTAAGACCAGGGGATAAAATGTCTGGAAGACATGGAAACAAAGGTGTTGTAAGTAAAATTGTTCCATTAGAGGACATGCCATACCGGAAAAATGGTAAACCAGTTGACATTGTGCTTAACCCTCTAGGTGTACCGAGTCGTATGAATGTTGGTCAAATACTTGAAACACACTTAGGTTGGGCATGTACAGAGTTAGGAGAAAAGGTAAAAAATCTAATAAATGAGAATCAAAAAAAAGCTGAAAAAAATGAAAAAATATCAAACTTTTTAAAGTCAGTTTATGGAAAAGATACTTTTGAGGATAGTTTAGATAAACTAAACAAAGTTGAATTTAAAGATTTATGCGAAAATTTACAAAATGGTGTCCCAATTTCTACACCAGTTTTTGATGGAGCCAAAGAGAGAGATGTTACAAAAATGTTAGAGCTTGCAGATTTGCCAAATTCTGGACAAACAGAATTGTGGGATGGTAGAACGGGTGAAAAATTTGATCGTGAAGTTACAGTTGGTACTATTTATATGCTTAAACTTCATCATTTGGTTGAAGATAAAATTCATGCTAGATCAACAGGTCCATACAGTTTAGTTACTCAACAACCATTGGGAGGTAAAGCACAACTTGGTGGCCAAAGATTTGGAGAAATGGAAGTATGGGCACTTGAAGCTTATGGAGCATCTTATACTTTACAGGAAATTTTAACTGTAAAATCAGATGATGTGGCAGGTAGAGTAAAAGTTTATGAAACAATAGTTAAAGGTGAGGAGAATTTTGAGTCTGGAATACCAGAGTCATTCAATGTTTTAGTCAAAGAAATTAAAGCTTTAGCTCTTAACGTGGAATTAAATTAAAATGAAAAAAGATTTAAGAGATTTATTTAAAAATAGTAGCGATATCTCAGAAGCACAAAATTTTAATAGCATTAAAATTACTTTAGCTAGTCCTGAAAAAATTAAATCTTGGACCTACGGAGAAATAAAAAAACCCGAAACAATTAACTACAGAACCTTCAGACCTGAAAAGGATGGACTTTTCTGTTCTAGAATTTTTGGACCAATTAAAGACTACGAATGTCTTTGTGGAAAATACAAAAGAATGAAGTTTAGAGGTATAATATGTGAGAAATGTGGAGTTGAGGTTACAAAGTCAAATGTAAGAAGAGAAAGAATGGGCCACATAAATCTTGCTACACCTGTTGCTCATATATGGTTTTTAAAATCATTACCTAGCAGAATTTCACTAGCAATTGATATGAAATTGAAAGAAGTTGAAAGGGTATTATATTTTGAGAGCTTTATAGTTATTGAACCTGGCTTGACTGACCTTAAAAAAAATCAATTGTTAACTGAAGACGAGCTTGCAAAATATCAAGAAGAACACGGCGAAGATGCTTTCTCAGCTGGTATTGGCGCTGAAGCAATATTAGAGATACTTAAGTCTGTAGATTTAAAAAAAGAAAGAGAAGTTTTATTAAAAAATATTAAAGAAACAAAATCAAAAGTTGCTGAAGAGAGATCGATTAAGAGACTTAAACTTATAGACTCTTTTATTGAGACAGGTAATAAGCCTGAGTGGATGATACTTACAACTATTCCAGTTATTCCACCTGAATTAAGACCTTTGGTTCCTCTAGATGGTGGAAGATTTGCAACATCAGATTTAAATGATTTGTATAGAAGAGTAATAAATAGAAATAACAGATTAAAACGATTAATGGACTTAAAAGCTCCAGATATAATAATTAGAAATGAGAAAAGAATGCTCCAAGAGTCGGTTGATGCATTATTTGATAATGGAAGAAGAGGAAGAGTAATAACTGGAACCGGTAAACGTCCATTAAAATCACTCGCGGAGATGTTAAAAGGTAAGCAAGGTAGATTTAGACAAAATCTTTTAGGTAAACGTGTTGATTATTCTGGTCGATCAGTGATTGTTGTGGGTCCAGATTTGAAGCTTCATGAGTGTGGATTACCAAAAAAAATGGCTTTAGAATTATTCAAACCTTTTTTATATGCAAGGCTAAATAAACTTGGCCTGGCATCAACAATTAAACAAGCTAAAAAACTAGTTGAAAAAGAAACAAATGCAGTTTGGGATGCATTAGAATTAATTGTTAGAGAACATCCAATAATTCTAAACCGTGCACCTACTTTGCATAGATTAGGTGTTCAAGCATTTGAGCCAAAATTGATTGAAGGCGATGCTATAGAACTTCACCCTTTAACATGTGCAGCGTTTAATGCAGATTTTGATGGAGACCAAATGGCTGTACATATCCCACTGAGTTTAGAAGCACAGCTAGAGGCACGTGTGCTTATGATGTCAACGAATAATATTCTCAGTCCTTCTAATGGAAAACCAATTATCGTTCCAAGTCAGGATATGATTTTGGGAATTTATTATTTATCACAACCACCATACCAAACTGAAAAAATAGAGGGATATTTTGTAAATAATTCAGAAATTGAACAGGGTTTAGAATCTGGAAAAATAAATGTGCATTCAAGAATTGTCTCCAGATTTGAAACAGTAGATGAGAAAGGCAAAGTCAAATATGAAAAATTTACAAGCACAGTTGGAAGATTTCTCTTAGCGAATTTACTTCCAAAAAATAAAGACATTAAATTTTCTTTAGTTGATAGGCTTTTACCAAAAAAAATAGTTTCAGAAATAATTGATATAGTTTTTAGATTTACTGGTCAAAAAAATACAGTAATCTTTTGTGATAAATTAAAAGATTTAGGTTTCAAACACGCATTTAAAGCAGGAATTTCTTTTGGTAAAGATGATTTAATTATTCCAGAAAATAAAGCACAATTAATCGAGGAGACTAAAAAACTAATTACAGATTATGAGAACCAATATGCCGAAGGTCTTATTACAAGAGGTGAAAAATATAACAAAGTTGTTGATGCATGGTCAAAATGTACAGATAGAGTAGCTTCTGAAATGATGAAAAGAATTTCAGCAACTGAAAATACTAAAGATGGATTAAAAGTAAATTCTGTGTTTATGATGGCCGATTCAGGCGCAAGAGGATCTGCTGCTCAAATGAAACAATTAGCAGGAATGAGAGGCCTGATAGCAAAACCTTCTGGTGAGATTATCGAGTCACCTATTACATCAAATTTTAAAGAAGGTCTTACAGCTCTTGAATATTTTAATTCTACTCACGGAGCTAGAAAAGGTCTAGCTGATACAGCTTTAAAAACTGCAAACTCAGGTTATTTAACAAGAAGATTATGCGATGTTGCCCAAGATTTGACTATAACAAAAAAAGCGTGCGATTGTGGTAAACCTGGAAGTATAAATTTATCAGAAATTATAGAGGGTGGAAATGTAATAGTTACTTTAGCTGAAAGGGCTCTTGGAAGAGTTGCGGCTAATGATATTAAAAACCCGATAACGGGTGAAAAAATTATTAAAAAGGGTGACATGATAGATGAATCAGCATGTGAAAAAATTGATGCAGCCGGTGTTAAATCTATTCAAGTTTATTCAGTGATAACTTGTGGATCTAAAAAAGGGGTATGCGCAATGAGCTACGGGAGAGATTTATCAAGAGGAAAAATGGTTCATGTAGGAGAGGCAATAGGTATGATATCTGCCCAATCTATTGGTGAGCCAGGAACTCAATTAACCATGAGAACTTTCCATGTCGGTGGAACTGCATCAATAAAACAAGATTCACAAATTGTAAGTAAAAACGAAGGTACATTGAAGATAATTAATACAAATCTCTTAGAGGACTCTAAGAAAAATCAAATTGTAATGGGAAGAAATACTCAACTTTCAATAGAGGATGATAATGGTCTACAAATAGCTATTTACAAAGTACCTTATGGATCAAAAATTTTTTTTAAAAATGGAGACAAGATTAAAAAAAATGCAAAGATTTGTGAGTGGGATCCTTATACAACCCCCGTAATAGCCGAAAAAAGTGGTATCGTTAATTATGTTGATTTAATTGATGGAGTAACGCTTTCTGAAACTTTAGATGATGAAACAGGAATAGAGTCAAAAGCAGTAATTGATTGGAGATCTCAATCAAAAAATACAGATCTAAAACCTAGAATTACTTTAAGAGATGAAAAAGGAAATGTAATTAAAAAAGCTGATGACAATGAAGCTAGATATTATTTAGTACCAGACTCTATTTTATCAGTGAAAGATGGCCAAAAAATATTTGCAGGAGATGTAATTGCAAGACTTCCAAAAGAAACTTCTAAAACTAAAGATATAACAGGAGGATTACCGAGGGTAGCAGAACTTTTTGAAGCCAGAAAAGCAAAAGATAGCGCTATTATTGCAGAAAACGATGGAAAAGTATTATTTGGTAAAGAAGTAAGAGGCAAACAAAGAGTTTCAATTGTATCCGATAGTGGTGAAACTTCAAATTATTTAATACCTAAAGGCAAACATATTAATTTTAATCAGGGTGAAAAAATTAAAAAAGGCGAATATTTATTGGATGGACAACCATTGCCACATGATATTTTAAGAATCTTAGGTATTGAGGAATTAACAGAATATTTTGTTAATCAGGTACAAGAGGTTTATAGATTACAGGGTGTAGTAATTAATGACAAGCACATAGAAACTATTCTAAGGCAAATGTTGAAAAAAATTGAAGTTAAACATTCTGGTGACTCAAATTTATTACCTGGAGAAATAATCGATCGAATAAAATTTGATAATATGAATGAAAAACTTAAATCAGATGGTAAAAAACCAGCGGTTGGTGAAAGAGTACTAATGGGTATTACAAAAGCTTCATTGCAAACTGAGTCCTTTATTTCTGCTGCTTCGTTTCAAGAAACAACAAGAGTTCTTACAGATGCGGCAATTAAAGGCAAAACCGACACTCTATTGGGACTAAAGGAGAATGTTATTGTAGGTAGATTGGTACCTGCAGGAACAGGTACCATCAAGAACGATTGGAACAAAAGAGCCATAGATGATGATAATAAATTTCTTGCTGAGCAGGAAAAATCTGAACCCTCAGAAACCCAAGTAAATCAATAAAAATTTACAATTTTTATAAACGTTTTAATTTGACAAAAACAATTTCTATAGTATTTTGGCCATATTTTTTGGTTGGAATGTAATGCCATTGGGGCATTAAACGCTGCCACTAAATAACCTGTCAGTTATTTCTTACTCAAAAAATACTTTAAAATTTATGCCGACTATAAACCAGTTATTAAGAAAAAGAAGACGTAGACCTTCATCAAGAGATAAAGTTCCTGCGTTAGAAAAATCCCCTCAAAAGAGAGGTGTATGTGTTAAGGTTTATACAACAACACCAAAGAAACCAAATTCAGCTTTAAGAAAAGTAGCAAGGGTAAGGTTATCCAATGGTCATGAAGTTACATCTTATATACCTGGTGAAGGTCATAACCTTCAAGAGCACTCTGTAGTTCTTATCAGAGGCGGGAGAGTTAAAGATTTGCCAGGTGTACGTTATCATATATTAAGAGGAAATTTAGATACGCAGGGTGTTACAGCAAGAAAACAGCAAAGATCTAAATACGGTGCAAAAAAAGGAAAATAATTTATGTCTAGAAAAAAAAGAGCACCAAAAAAAATTCCAATAGTTGATCCAGTTTATAAATCTACAATTATTCCAAAATTAATAAACAGTATTATGTATGATGGAAAAAAAACAGTTGCAGAAAAAATTATTTATGAGGCAATTGATAAAATCAAAACAAAATCAAAAGATGAACCTTTAAATGTATTTAATGAGGCTATCAACAATATAAAGCCTACAGTTGAAGTAAGATCTAGGAGAGTTGGTGGTGCAACATACCAAGTTCCAGTTGAAGTAAAATCAAAAAGATCTCAGGCTTTAGCTTTAAGATGGTTAATCGATGCTTCAAGAAAAAGAAAAGATAAAAATATGTCAGATAAAATTTTTAATGAGATTTATGATGCTTATCAAAATAGGGGCGCGGCAATTAAAAAAAAAGAGGATACACATAAAATGGCAGAGTCAAATAAAGCTTTTGCACATTTTAGATGGTAATAAATATGAGTAGAACACATACTTTAGAAAAATATCGAAACATCGGGATCATGGCTCACATTGATGCTGGAAAAACCACAACAACAGAGAGAATTCTTTATTATACAGGTAAGAGCCATAAAATTGGTGAAGTTCACGATGGTGCTGCAACAATGGATTGGATGGAGCAGGAACAAGAGAGAGGAATTACAATTACCTCAGCAGCAACAACCTGTTTTTGGAGAGATAATAGAATAAATATTATTGATACCCCAGGACACGTAGATTTTACTATTGAGGTTGAGAGATCTCTTAAAGTATTAGATGGTGCTGTTGCAGTATTTGATGGAGTTGCTGGTGTAGAACCCCAATCAGAGACTGTTTGGAGACAAGCAGATAAATATAAAGTTCCACGTATTTGTTTTGTGAATAAGCTTGATAGGACAGGAGCTGATTTTTTTAGATGTGTTGAAATGATAAAAGAGAGACTTGGAGCAAAACCTTTGGTGATGCAAATTCCAGTTGGAATAGAGTCGTCCTTACAAGGTGTTGTAGATTTAGTGAAAATGAAAGCAATAATCTGGAAAAATGAGGACTTGGGCGCTGAGTGGGAGGAAAAAGACATACCAGAAGATTTAAAGGAAATTTGTTCAAAATATAGACAGGAATTAGTTGAGACGGCTGTAGAACAAGATGAAAAATTAATGGAAAGTTATTTAAATGGTGATGACATTAAAAATGAGGATTTAATTAAATGTGTGAGAAAAGGATGTTTAAGTTTTGATTTTGTACCAGTATTAACTGGTTCAGCTTTTAAAAATAAGGGAGTTCAGCCATTACTAGATGCTGTTGTTGATTATTTACCAAGTCCTAAGGATATTGGATCAATAAAAGGGACGAAACCTAATTCTGATGAAGAAATGGAGATGAAATTTGAAGATAATGCTCCTTTTTCAGCTTTAGCATTTAAAGTAGCAAATGACCCATTTGTAGGATCACTAACTTTTATAAGAGTATATTCTGGTACGGTTAAAACTGGTACTGCAATTTACAATACATCAAAAGATAAAGAAGAGAGAGTTGGAAGAATGCTTTTGATGCATGCTAATTCTAGAGAAGATATTAAAGAAGCTAATGCTGGTGATATTGTAGCTTTAGCTGGATTAAAGAATACTATTACAGGACATACATTGGCAAATAAAGATAAACCTGTTCTTTTAGAGCCAATGGAATTTCCTGATCCAGTAATAGAAATTGCAGTTGAACCAAAAACTAAAGCCGATCAAGAAAAAATGGGTGAAGCTTTAGCAAGATTAGCAAAAGAGGATCCTTCTTTTAGAGTAAGTTCAGACGAGGAGTCGGGCCAAACAATTATTAAAGGAATGGGAGAATTACATCTTGATATAATTGTTGATAGAATGAAGAGAGAATTTAAAGTTGAAGCAAACGTTGGAGCTCCACAAGTAGCCTATAGAGAAACAATACAAAATCCCAGCGAGTTTGATTATACTCATAAAAAACAAAGTGGTGGTGCCGGACAATTTGCAAGAGTAAAACTTTCTGTTGAACCATTAGAACCTGGCAAAGGTAGAGAAGTCGAAAGTAAAATTAAAGGTGGAGCAATTCCAAAAGAATTTATTCCTGGAGTTGAAAAAGGTGTTGAGTCAGTTGCTGATAATGGAATTTTAGCTGGTTTTCCAATGATAGATTATAAAGTTACTATTTTAGACGGTCTACATCATGATGTTGACTCAAGTGTATTAGCTTTTGAGCTTGCTTCTAGACAGTGTTTCAAAGAGGCATGTACAAGAGCAACCCTCAAGTTATTAGAACCAATGATGAGGGTAGAGGTAGTTACACCAGAAGATTATATGGGAGATGTTATAGGTGATTTAAATAGTAGACGTGGTCAAATTAGCACTCAAGAACAGAGAGGAAATGCAACAGTAATCACCGCAATGGTACCTTTGGCAAATATGTTTGGTTATATTAATTCATTAAGATCAATGTCACAAGGTAGAGCACAATATTCTATGTTCTTTGATCATTATGCAAAAGTACCGCAAAATGTTCAGGACGAAGTAACAAAAAAGACAGGTTAAAAAATGGAAAAGCAAAATATAAGAATTAAATTAAGGGCATACGACAACAAAGTTTTAGACCAGTCAACTGAAGAAATTGTTAATACAGTAAAAAGGACTGGTGCTAATATAAAGGGGCCTATACCACTTCCAACAAAAATTGAGAGATATACAGTTTTAAGATCGCCACACATAGATAAAAAAAGTAGAGAGCAATTTGAAACAAGAACTCATAAGAGA
>CACNFE010000002.1 GCA_902619595.1 uncultured Pelagibacteraceae bacterium | reverse complement strand
AGATCTTATTCAAGAAGGAAACATTGGTTTGATGAAAGCAGTAGATAAATTTGAATATAGAAGAGGGTATAAATTTTCGACCTATGCAACTTGGTGGATTAGGCAGGCAATAACCAGATCAATAGCTGATCAAGCAAGAACAATTAGAATACCAGTTCACATGATCGAAACAATTAATAAAATTGTTAGAACCCAAAGATTAATTTTGAGTGAATTTGGTAGAGAAGCAACTCCTGAGGAGTTAGCGAAAAAATTAAGAATGCCTTTAGAGAAGGTAAGAAAAGTTTTAAAAATTTCAAAAGAACCTGTTTCTCTAGAAAAACCTGTTGGAGATGAGGAGGACAGTAGTCTTGGAGATTTCATAGAAGACACAAAAGCATTAGCACCTCTAGAGCAAGCAATTAAATCAAATTTAAGTGAAGCTACTACAAAAATTTTATCCACGTTAACACCGAGAGAAGAAAGAGTTTTAAGGATGAGATTTGGTGTTGGAATGAATACTGATCATACACTTGAAGAAGTTGGTTTACAATTTTCAGTTACCAGAGAAAGAATTAGACAAATTGAAGCTAAAGCACTAAGAAAATTAAAACATCCCAGTAGATCAAAACAGTTAAAAAGTTTTTTAGAAAGTTGATTTGCATAATGTTTGTGAACATTAATGGAAGCGTTCAAATTAGATAGAAACTTAGCCCACCTAGCTGTATTACAACGAACCGAATTAACAACTTTATTTCAAAAAAAAATTAGAAAATTATTTGGAAGATATTTATTTTCAAAATTTTTTTCAAAATACATGTTGGATTTAGATAAAATATCTAAAAATTATTATAAAATTATGTATGATGAATATCTTACAATCAAAAAGTTCATAAAACCTAATCAAAAAATTTTAAGTATAGGTGCCGGAATAGGTGGTTTAGAGGTCATAATTAATGACATCTTTGAAAATGAAAATTTTACTTTTATCGAAAGAGATTTTGTATCAAAAAAGATAAGATATGGCTGGGATAATGAAAATACAGAAGCTTATAATAAACTAAATTTACTTGAGTATTTCCTTTTATCAAACTATGTTAAAAGTAATAGATTTAAAATAATTAATTTTGATAAAGAAAACCTCCCCAAAGAAAATTTTAATCTTATTACTTCTTTATATTCATTAGATTTTCATTATGATTTTGAAGTTTATAAAAAATACTTATCCAGTGTGTCAAACAATGAAACAGTTATAATTTTTGACACAATCAGAGCAAATTATTTTAAAGATATATTTGAAGACGTGATAATAATTAAAGAGGATGACGATACTTTACATAAATCAAAAAGGATAGCTTGTAAAAAATTTAAAAAATAGATCTATGGAAAAACATAAATTTGAGGGACTTTATTTATTTTTAATTTCGATTTTACCAATATCCATTGTAGCAGGACCTTCAATATCCTTATTAAATATTTTGTTTATAATAACCCTTTTCTTAATCAATTATAAATTGAGCGAAATTCAAATAGAAAAAAAATTTTTATTATATTTACTATCCATATTATATGTTTATCTAATCTTTAATTCCTTCATATCTATTGATTATAAAGAGGGAATTTATAGAAATCTAGGATTTTTAAGATTTATAATATTATTTATTGCAATAAACTTATTTTTCACGATTTCCAATAATCAATTTAAATTTCTTAATTTCTGGTCATCAATAATTCTTATTGTTGTTTTTGATTCTTTCGTAGAGTTTAGCTTGGGCAAAAATTTACTTGGTTATGGAGATGGTCTTTATGCTGATAGAATTGTAAGTTTTTTTAAAGATGAACCTATTGTAGGTGCATATCTTTTAGGTTTTAATTTTATAATAGTTGGTTATTTTTTTGAAAAATTTTATAAACAAAATCTAAAATTAAAGTTGGCTATGTTTTTAATTTTATTTATTTTAGTTGGGTGTATTCTAATAACAGGTGAAAGATCAAACGGAATTAAAGCCATTATTGGGCTTATGATTTTCTTATTTTTAAACAATAAAATTAGTGCCAAAATTAAAATATCGATTTTTTTATTTAGTTTATTTTTTATATCTTTGATAATTTCAAACTCAAATTATCTTAAAGTAAGATATGGCCAACAACTGTTTTATCAGTTATTTGACAGTAACCAAAGAGACCAATTTATTGAAAATAATCTATACTTAAAATTATACAAATCTGGCTTGGCTGTTTTTAAGGATTACCCAATTTTTGGGGTGGGAAACAAAAATTATAGAGTTATCACTACCAGAAATATTGAAACAAAAATTAATGATGATTATCTTTTGAATACTCATCCTCACCAAATTTATATTGAATTATTATCTGAGCATGGTCTTGTAGGCACGATTATTGTACTATCTATATTTTTTTATTTAATTTTTAAAAATTTGAAAATTATAATTTTATCTCGTAATTCAATTCAGTTAGGTTGTTTCACATACTTAATTATTAATTTTTTACCTATATTACCTAGTGGATCTTTTTTTAATGATTTTAGTTCGACACTTTTTTGGATTAATCTTTCTATTATGTATGCATGTAATAAAAAAACAAACATTTTTAATAAATAAATAATTAGTCTGCGATTGATTAGTTATTATAAATATTGTATTTATTCCATAATTTTGGGCCTGTAGCTCAGTTGGTTAGAGCAGTACACTCATAATGTATTGGTCCCAGGTTCGAGTCCTGGCGGGCCCACCATTAAAAACTGTCAATAATTCTTAAAACAGGTTTTTTAAAAGTAAATTTAATTTGTTCAGCATGGTAGAAGGGAAACGTCCAAGAAAAACTATAAACAGTAACTAGCAATATAAAAAAAATTTTATTTAAACTTATTTCATAATCCCTCAAAAAAATTTTTTCTTTCACGCAAAAAATAAAAATAAAGAAGGATCCAGAGAAAGATAAAGAAATATATCTTCCCCAGTCAGATCCAAGATAGTAAACAGGCAATGTAAGTAAAAATAAAAATATTAATATAAACGCTGGATTTAATTTATTAATATTTAGGTTTTTGATCTTAAATTTAGAATTGTAAAATTTAATAAAAATAAACAAATAAACCAAAATTATAGAAAATAGATAAATTAAAAAATGATTAAACTTTATTTCTTGAGTAGATATGTGGGATTTTGCATTATTTCCAAGCCAAAACATTTGTCCATGAGTCTCGCAATTAGAAGTTACAAAATTTTTAACAGACTTACATATTTCTGAAACTATCAATTCATCGCCTTGATTAAAATAAATAAGAATAAAGATAATAAATAAAGAAGTTGAAAAAATTATTATTTCAGTAAAAGTAATTTTTACTTCTCTAATTGATTTAATTAAAAAAAATAAAAAAAATAAGTAAGGTGCATAAAATAAAAAAATTGAATGTGAGAGAGATAAAAAAAAAACTAATAAGACTAGCAAAACAAATAAACTTATGTTACTTAATCTTTTTTCGAAAAAAACAAAAAAAGCGATAACTAATAAAAAAAGTATATCTTTTCTTCCAATCACTTCTGAATTCATAATCTGATACAAAAAAAAACCTGGTGACAAGAATATTAATGTATTTAATTGAGAATTTTCTAAATATTTAATTGTCTTAATTAAAAAAAAAGAAATAATTAAATATAACAAGCATACAAATGTAAAAATTAATATATCAAGATCAAGATCAATAAAATTGTGAATTTGGAATAAAAATTCTCCTGTTAAACCTCTTCTTACAAAACCACCTTGATAATTAATTAGCCAGTCAACATACTGCCATCCAGAGTACTCTTTATAAAAGCTATAAAATTTTGATACTTGAAATATTAGGGCAGTTAAAATTACCAAGTAAAGAAATTTACTTTTAATTGTCATTATTAAGAGATTTATAATCTAATTATTAATAAATTTTTTTAAGCTTGCGAATAATGATTGTATATCACCATCATTGCTTTGTATTATCGAGCTAAATTCTTCCTTTTGAGTTCTTGCTAAACTAAGCCCTTCAATAATTAAATCTCTTATCAATGGCTTATCAGGATCTTTAGTATAAACTCTCCATTGTATCTTAACTTCAGGTCGAATATCTGTTGCTATAAGAATACTTGAAACAATTGTATATTTATCATTAAGCTTTTCTTGTGACTGGACATCTATTTTGGGGTTTGTGTACTCAGCAAGTCTGCTCGAAAAACTTTTTAAAAAGTATTCTCTAAATAGTTTAGTATATTCTATTTTTTCAGCATCACTTAATTCTTTTCTAAATTTTCCCAAGGTGTAAAAACCTATACCTTTAATATCAACTGTATCTGTTGCAATAATTTTTAATTTTTCAATTTTTTCACCTTTAGAGATATCATCACCTAAAATTTGAGATGCTCTATTAACTGTAGATTGAATGAAAATATTGGGCTCTAAAGAGTTTGAAGTTCCGGAAAAAAAAATTAATGGCAAAAAAATATAAATAAATTTAAATCTTTTAATCATTAAGAATAATTAATTAGACTGAATTTCGTCCCAATCACTGTCATCTTGAGACTCTGTAATACTATTGGAATTTAAAATTTTTTTTCTTCTATCCTGTAAGTATAAACTTTTAACTGATGCATAAAAGTCCATTGAATTTTTTTCTAAATTTTCAAATGAGTCAATATTTTTAGCTCTAAAGTTTAATCCATCTCCTCCTTTGGAAAAATAATAATCAGACTCCTTAAAGTGCTGGGTGTCGTTTTTAATTGTTAAATTATACCAAGGATCACCACCTAAAATATTTACAAAACCACCAGAGAGATCCCTAATTGTTGATGGCCCTAAAACTGGTAACACCAAATAACATCCTTCACCAATTCCCCAAGTTCCTAAAGTTTGACCATAGTCCTCTTTTTTATAATTTTTAACAAATCCCATTTGTGAAGCAACATCGAAAATTCCAAAAATACCCACAGTTGTATTTACTGTAAGTCGAGCTGTATTGATTCCTGCGGTTTTAAACTCACCTTGTAAGATGTTATTAGGTATCGTAATCAAATTTGATATATTACTTAACACATTGCCTGTTCCTATTTTTATAGGATTTGGTAACTTTCTATAACCCTTTGCTAATGGTTCAAATAATATATTGTCTAATCCCTGATTAAAAGCGAATGTTGCTCTATTAACATTTTCAAAACAATCTTTTACTTCACCTGTTTTTTTTGAAAATGAATTTTCACCATCTGCTCCTGCAAAAGCAAAATTGATTGTAAAAATGTAAATTATAAAAATTCTTAATAAATATCTCATGTTTATAGTTTTCTTATAGTGTTATATATATAATGTAAGCTTAAAAAAAGACAAAAATGCAATCAAAAATTACCCTAAAATACTCACCAAACTTCAATAATTATAAGAGAAATAAAAAAGATATCAAATTTTTGATTATTCACTACACAGGTATGAAGAAAGAGAAAGATGCAATTGAAAGGCTAATCAATATACAATCTGAGGTTAGTAGCCATTATTTCATTAAATATGACGGTAAAATAATTCAATTTATTCCAGATTTATACTCTGCTTGGCATGCTGGTAAATCAGCTTGGCGAAAAAAAAAACTTTTAAATAATTTTTCGATAGGTATAGAAATTTCCAATCCAGGTCACAACCATGGTTATAAAAACTACAATAAAAAACAAATAATCGCTTTAATTAAACTTTTACAAAATTTAAAAAAAAAATATAAAATAAAAGCTGAAAATATACTTGGTCATTCTGATATAGCGCCCGTAAGAAAAAAAGATCCTGGTGAAAAATTTCCATGGAAAAATCTAGCGAAAAAAAATCTTTCAATATGGCATAAAGTAAATACTAAAATTTTGAAAAAATTTAGAAGAGAAAAATGCGATAAATATGAAAAAAATTTATTTTTAAAAAATGTCTCTAAAATTGGTTACGCAAAATGTAAAACTTTTTATGTAACAAGGGCATTTCAAATGAGATTTAGACCCGAGTTAGTAAATGGTAAAATTGATAAAGAGTGCTTAAAAATAAGCGAAAACTTGATAATAATATAAATTACCTTGAAAATTTGATAAATTTTTTATATTCTTTGAATGCTAGACAAATGACTTGTCGCTTAAATTTTAATTTAAGAGGAAAGTCCGGACTCTGCAAAGACACGGTGCCAGGTAACGCCTGGCGAGGGCGACCTCAGGGATAGTGCCACAGAAAACAAACCGCCTTAACGAGGCAAGGGTGAAAAGGTGTGGTAAGAGCACACCGGTTGAACTGGTAACAGTCAGCGCATGGAAAACCCCACCGAGAGCAAGACCAAATAGAGATGACATTGTTTAATAACTAAAAGCAGTCTTTGGCTAGTCATCAGGGTTGGTTGCTTGAGCTTAAAAGTGATTTTAAGCCTAGATAAATGATGAGTTTAAAAGACAGAACCCGGCTTATAGTTTGTCTAGCTACTTTAAAACTTAATCCTTAGAAAATGAAAATTTAACAACTTTGAGAACTAGGATTGGGTAAAAATTATTATATTGACGTGTAGGTTGAAAACCCATATATTCCCATAAATTCCCAAATATGGGATTATAAGGGATAATATGTTTTATGTTTTTATCGACTTACAAAAACAATATAGACAAAAAGGGGAGGGTGTCAGTGCCAGCACCCTTTAGATCATATTTATCAAATCTTGGTTACAATGGAATAATTTGTTTTCCATCGTTTAATAATCAATCTATCGAATCTTGGCCACAAGATAGAATAGAAAAAATATCAAACACCATTGATGCACTAAATCCTTTTGAGGAAAAAAAAGATTATTTTGCAACATCAATTTTATCTGAAAGTATTAATTTACAGTTTGATAGTGAAGGAAGAATTTCTTTAACAACAAAATTGTTAAAACATGCTAAAATTAAAAATAACATGTTATTTGTTGGTCAAGGAAAGACTTTTCAAATTTGGGAACCAACAGCATTTGAAAAATTTAAGGTCCAAGCAAGAAAAAAATCCAATATAAATCGAGCAAGCCTTAAATGGAAAGAGATGGGTGAAAAATAATGAAAAAGATGGAACAAATTATTTTAATGCAGAAGATAGAGAATTTACAAAATAATTGTTTAACTGCAATGGAACAAACTATCAAGGGTACCTGGGCATATGAATTTTGGACCGATACTTTCGATAAACTTGAAAAAAACTATAAATCAATAAAAAACAAAGAGGGGATAAATGACAATAAATTTTAAAGCACCAGATATAAAAGAATTAAAACCTAGAATTTTAGTTTTAGGAGTTGGGGGAGCAGGTGGGAATGCAATCAATGAAATGATAGAATCTGGGGTGGAAGGTGTAGAGTTTGTTGCTGTAAACACAGACGCACAAGACCTAAAAGCAAGCAAAGCTAAACAAAAAGTACAATTAGGTCTTAATTTAACAAAAGGTCTTGGAGCAGGTGCTAAAGTTGAAATTGGTCAAGCCGCTGCAGATGAATCCTTAAATGAAATTATGGATTTGTTGAAAGGTGCAAATATGGTTTTTATTACTGCAGGAATGGGCGGTGGAACAGGAACTGGTGCAGCTCACGTGATTGCCAGAGCATCTAAAGAATTAAATATTTTAACAGTTGGAGTAGTCACACTTCCTTTTTTATATGAAGCTCCATCTAGAATGAGAAGAGGCCAACAAGGTTTGGAAGAGCTAAGAAAACATGTAGATACAATTATTGTCATTCCAAACCAAAACCTTTTCAAAGTTGCAAATGAAAAAACAACATTAAAAGAGTCTTTCAAACTCTCAAATGGAGTCCTTAGACATGGTGTTCAAAGCGTAACTGATTTAATGGTTAAACAAGGATTAATTAATTTAGATTTTGCAGATGTTGAAACAGTAATGAGCCGTATGGGTAAAGCCATGATGGGAACAGGAGAAGCCGAAGGTGAAGGTAGGGCATTAAAAGCTACAGAGATGGCTTTAAATAATCCGTTAATTGATGATTATTCATTAAGAGGAGCGAGAGGTTTGCTAATAAACATAACAGGAGGAGAAGATCTAACTTTATTTGAAACAGATGAAATTGTTAATAAAATAAGAGATGAGGTAGATCATGCTGCAGAAATTATAATTGGATCAGTAACAGATAACTCTTTAGAAGGCAAAGTAAGAGTTTCAATTGTTGCAACGGCTCTTGATGGACAACAGCCCGAGTCTAAATCTGTAATCAATATGGTTCATAGAATTCAAAATCGCAATCCAGGTTATTCAGATTTTTCAACGTTACATAATTCACAATCTTTTAATTATTCAAATGCACCAACACCAACGAGTGGTGCTAATGCGTTAAAAGTTGATGAGGCATTACCAAGCTCTAATGAGCCAAAAATAGATAATGAAAGTATTCTTGATCAGAATATTAATATTAATAGTGATTTAGGGGCTGTAGAAAATTCAATGAATCATAGAGAGGAAAGCCTAGTTTTGACTGAGGAAGTAAAAGATCAAGCCTCTGAGTCTAACGGATTAGAAAATTTTGGACTTGCTGATGACGAGCCAAATCTATTTGATGGATCTGAAGCTAATCATGGATCAGATGATAATAACCAGGAAGACGCTGATAATAATTTTGATGAAGATGATTTCGAAATTCCGGCATTTTTAAGAAGACAAAAAAACTAATGGTCTTCAAAAAAATAGATGAATGCCACCATTATATCGAATAATGATAAACATTATCCGGTATTGCTAGATGAAATTCTAAGCATTATTTCCCCTCAAAATGGTGGCACATTTATTGACTGTACTTTTGGTCAAGGAGGTTATTCAAAAGCAATTTTAAAATTTCCAAAAACAAAAATTTTTGCTTTAGATAGAGATATTCATTCTGAAAAATATGCTAATGAACTAAAAGATAAAAATCAAAATCGTTTTTTTTTTCATAATTTAAAATTTGGAGATTTAAATAAACTTAATATTAAGAATGAGAGAGTAAAAGCAATTATATTTGATTTGGGTTTTTCATATATTCAGATTAAGGACTTAACAAGAGGGTTATCTTTTAATAGTACAGGCCCACTAGATATGAGAATGGGGCTAAATAATTTTTCTGCTGGCGATGTTGTAAATAATTTAAACCAAAAAGAGCTTGAGCTTATATTCAAAATTTTTGGGGATGAAAAAGATGGAAAAAAAATAGCTAGGAAAATAGTTTTAGAGAGAAAAAAAAATAAAATAGATACACAAAAATTAGTCCAAATAATTAATATATGTAAAAGAAATAATAACAAAAAAATTCACAATTCAACAAAAATTTTTCAAGCTCTTAGAATATTTGTAAATAAAGAAATATCCGAATTAATTAAGGGATTAATTAACTCTGTAAATATTTTAGAAAAAAATGGAATTTTAATTTTAGTCTCTTTTCATTCTCTAGAGGACAAAATTATCAAAACTTTTTTTAAATTACTTTCTGAAAATAACAAGATTTCAAGATATCTCCCTGAAAATAAAAAAAAAAATAATATTTTAAAATTAAAAGAAAAAAAACCTATACTCCCATCAGAAAAAGAAATTAAAATTAATAAACCATCTAGATCAGCAAAGTTAAGATATGCTTTTAAAATTTCAGACGACAAAAATTTTGAAGAAGAGATTTTGAAAACATTCAAATATTTAATAGATATCGAAAATTTTTCAGTAAAATTATGAAAAAGTATATATTAATAATTTTAATCATATCCTTAATATCATTTACGACCTTCATCAAAAATTCATCAAAGAGCTTGGAGAATAAAATTTATAACAAAAAGGAGGCGATTGTTTTATTGGATGAAGCTTATAATCTAGCTTTTTTAGAAAATAATTATCTGACATCCTCAAAAAAACTATTTGGTTATTTAGAAGATTTACAAGCAAAACAATATAAACCTATAGATATTACATTTTTGAAAAAACTATACTTCTTTGAAAATAAAATAAAAATTAAAAAATTTTTGGAAAATGAATAATTCGGAAAAAAAAATATTTATAAATGAATATGAAAGTGAATTTAATTTTAAAAAAAATATATCTAACTTAAAATTTTCTTTTAACAGGACAGCATTCATTTTTTTCTTTTTTATCCTTATTTCTATAATTTTCTCAATTAAAATTTTTTACTATGGTTCAGTTTCTGTTAACAGCAATACAATAAATACAATAAAAAAAAAGGACTTTAGAGCTGATTTGATTGATAGAAACGGAAACTTGATCGCTAGGACAGTAAAAACCATTAATGTGGGAATTGATCCTAAAAAAATAAAAGATAAAAAAAAATTTCTATTAAAACTTAAGATTATTTTTCCTGAAAGAAATTATAGTATAATTGAAGATCAACTAAATGGAAAAAATTTTTTTTATTTAGAGAAAAAAATTTCTCCTGAAAACTATGATAAAGTAAAATTACTTGGAGAAAAAGCAATAAGATATGAATCTAAAATTTCAAGAATTTACCCTTATCCAAGTCTTGCAAGCCACATAATTGGTCAGATCGATGATGATAATAGTGGAATTTCTGGTTTGGAAAAATCTTTAAATGAGAGACTTATTACTAAAATGAATCCTATATCTTTAACGCTTGATACAAATATACAATATTTAATTCGAGAAGAACTGTTAAAAGCTAATAATATATTTCAAACTAAAGGAAGTACCGCAATTTTAATGAATGTTAATAATGGTGAAATAATATCAATGGTATCTACCCCAGATTTCAATCTGAATAAAAGAGAAAATTTAAAGGATAAAAAATTCATTAATAGAGCAACTAAAGCTGTATATGAATTTGGCTCTGTATTTAAAACATTTACTTTAGCTGGTGGTTTAAAATATGATGAGATAGAATTAAACACAGAATTTAAAAAACTACCAAAAACAATTTATTGTAGTGGCAGACCTATAAGGGAGTATGATGAAGATATACCTGATACTTTGACTGCTGAAGAAGTGTTAATAAGATCTGGAAATATTGGATCTGTGAGAATAGCTCAGAGAATTGGCATTGATAGGTACTCAGAGTTTTTAGGTCAAATCGGGATTTTAGATAAAATGGAATTTCAACTAGAGGAAACTGGAACTCCTTTGCCTGTTCGTTGGGGAAAATGTAAACTTGCTACAGCCTCATTTGGTCATGGTATAACCACTACTGTTTTACAATTAGCAAAGGGTTATGCAATCATTAGTAATGGTGGATATAATGTTGAGCCTACACTTATAAAAAATTTAAATCCAAACTTTAAAAGAGAGAGAATAATAGATGAGAAAATATCAAAAGATTTAAATTCGGTACTAAGAAAAATTGTAAATACAAAAATTGGTACTGCAAATCAAGCAAATATTCCTGGTTATGAAATTGGAGGAAAAACAGGAACGGCACAAAAATCTGTTGATGGTGTTTATATTAAAGAGAAGATAAATACCTTTGTTGGAGTATTTCCAATCTCTGAACCAAAGTTTGTTATTGTTGTAATGCTTGATGAACCAAAAATTAATAAAGATTATATTTACGAATACAAAGATGGATCTGGATTTAAATTAAAAGGCACACCAAGAAATACAGCTGGATGGACGTCTGTTGAAATTACTGGCAAAATTTTAGAAAAAATAGGACCAATTTTAGCCACAAAGTACATGGAATTTAATTAGTGATATGTTGATAGGAGAGTTATTTAAAATAAAAAATAAGAAAATAAGAAATCATTTTTTTTCAGGTTTAAGCTTTAATAGCAACTCATGCAAAAAAAATTTCATTTTTTTTGCGATTAAAGGAAATTTGCAAGATGGTAATAAATACATAGATGAAGCTATTGAAAATGGTGCAAGAACAATTATTCATCAAAAGCCTTTTGAAGGTTTTAAAGGAGAAGTTTTATTTTTAAGTTACAAAAATATTAGAAAAATTCTAGCCTCCACATCTTTTAAGTTTTATAATAAAATACCTAATAATATAATTGCAGTTACTGGAACAAATGGTAAATCTTCGGTATCAGATTTTTATTATCAAATTTTAAAAATTAATAATGTTAGCGTAGGTTCAATAGGAACTCTTGGAATAAAATTTAAAAATAAATTAATTTCGTTAAATAATACTACATTAGACTCTTTAAATCTTTCAAAGTACCTAAGTATTTTAAAAAAAAAAAAAATCGACAATGTTATATTAGAGGCCTCAAGTCATGGCTTAAAACAACATAGACTCGATGGTTTAAATATAACTTCTGCAATTTTTACTAATTTTTCTCATGATCATTTAGATTATCATAAAAATTTAAAAAATTATCTCAATTCCAAACTATACCTTTTTAACTCTCTTCTAAAAAAAAACTCATTATTAATCACAGATAGATCAATAAAAGAGTTTAAAAAAATATTTAATATTTCAAAAAAGAGAAAATTACGTTTAAAAACTATTCTTGATGAAAAAAGTGATTTACAGTTGATCAATCACGCCTATGAGGGTGAAAACCAAAAAATTCAAATTAAATATAAGAATAAAATTTACAGTTTTTACATTAATCTAATTGGAAAAACCCAGATTAAAAATATTTTTATGTCAATCTTGGCAGCAGAAAGTTCAAAATTAAATTTTGAAAAAATTATTAAAAATATTAGTAAGTTAAAACCAATTGATGGTAGGTTAGAAAAAATTGGAAATTTAAAAAATAATGCTATTGTAATTTTAGACTATGCCCATACTCCGGACGCTTTAAGAACCTGTTTAAATGATCTTAAAAGTCAATTCCCATCCAAAAAAATTAATATCGTATTTGGCTGCGGAGGTGACAGGGATAAATACAAAAGACCAAAAATGGGGGCTATAGCAAATTCTTATTGCTCACAGATATATCTCACAGATGATAACCCAAGATTTGAAAACCCAAAAGAAATAAGAAAAGAAATAAAAAAAAATATTTTGAAATCTAAAGTATTGGAGATATCAAACCGACGAATAGCAATTTCAAAAGCAATTCAAAATTTAAAATCAGACGAAGTATTAGTTGTTGCAGGTAAAGGTCATGAAAAAATTCAAGATTATGGTAATAAAAAAATTTTTTTCTCTGATAAAGAAGTTATAAAAAAATCTATAGCAATTAAAAATAAAAAACTTTCTAACAATATAAAAGTTAATATTTTCAATGAGTATTTTAATAAAAATATTTCAAAGAAAAAAAAAATCCAAAAAGCCTCGATAAACTCTAAAACTTTGAAAAAAAATGATATATTTTTTGCTATTAAAGGAAAAAAAAAGGATGGAAATTCATTTGTAAAAAAAGCATTTGATAATGGCGCACTTTTTGCGATTGTAAACAGATATCAAAAATCAATTAATAGAACTAATCAAATAAAAGTATCTAATACCCTAGAATGTTTGACAGATTTATCAAAAATAATAAGACAGAATTTTAAAGGAAAAATTATTGCAATCACAGGAAGCTGTGGAAAAACATCTTTAAAACAAATGTCAGGAGAAGTTTTGAACGATTTTAGCAAAACAACTTTTTCATTAGAGTCTTATAATAATAAATATGGGGTTCCATTAAGCTTATTTAATCTCAATACTAAAAATAAAAATGGAGTTTTTGAGATTGGAATGGATAAAAAAGGTGAAATAGATTTTTTAAGTAAAATTTTAAATCCAAATATCGGCGTTATAACAAATATTTCATATGCTCATGCTAAAAATTTTAAAAATATAAATGAAATTGCAGCAGCCAAAGGGGAGTTAATTAATAACATTCAAAAAGGTGGGATAATAATTTTAAACAAAGACGACAGATTTTTTGATTTTCACTATAAAAGTGCAATTAAAAAAGATCTAAGGGTTTTTTCTTTTGGAATAAAAAAAAAAGGAAATATATCCTTAATTTCAACGAAAAAGCAAAATAAACTTTTTAAGATTACTGTAAAAATATTTAATCAAAAAAAATTATTTTTCATAAAAAATATCAATGAAAATAATTTATATAATGTTCTGGCATGTATAGGCATAATCTACTCAGTAGGTGAATTAAAAAATTTATCAAGAAATTCTTTCATAAAATTTAAAAATCCCAAAGGAAGAGGAGATATTTCTAAAATTTTTTTTAAAAATAAACAATTTTATTTAGTAGATGAAAGCTACAATTCGAACCCCTTATCAATGGAGTCAGCTATAAAAAATTATAACATGATTAAGACAAAAAATAATAAAAAGCACTTTTTAATGGGTGATATGCTTGAATTAGGAAGTTTATCAAAAAAACTACATATTAGTTTAAGTAAAAACATAAATAATTCATCGATAGATAAGTTTCACATTTTTGGTAGATTCGTTAAAGAAACATTTAAAAAAGTCAAAAAAATAAAAAAAGGGAAATATTTGACTAAACTAAACCAAATTAATGATTTGATTATTAAAGAATTAAATAATAATGACTATTTAATGGTTAAAGGATCAAATTCTACTGGTTTGAATAAATTTATCTTAAAACTAAAGGGTAATAAATCTCATGCTTTATAGTCTAATATTAAATTTAATTGATACTTACTCATTTCTTAATGTATTTAAATATTTAACAGTAAGAACCGGATTAGCTGTTTTCACTTCTTTGTTGGTAGTTTTTTTAATCGGAAATCCTTTCATAAATTTTTTTTCAGCAAAGCAAATTTTGAACCCTATTAGAGATGACGGTCCAGATGAACATATAGTAAAAAAAATTGGCACCCCAACAATGGGAGGTGTTTTAATATTAATTGGATTATTTTTTGGAATATTTTTATGGGGCGATCTAAATAACTTATATGTATGGTTCTTGATTTATATAGTAGCTAGTTTTGGTATATTAGGAGCTTATGATGATTATAAGAAAATTAAATTTCAAAATTCCTCTGGCATTTCCTTCAAATTTAAAATCATATCACAAATTATAGCGGCAACTTTTGGAATAATTGTACTAAGCATTTATTCTGATAACGCCGATTTAGAAAATCTTTATTTTCCCTTTTTTAAAAACCTAATTGTTAATTTGGGATGGTTTTTTATTCCATTTGCAGTTTTTGTTATAGTTGGTTCATCAAATGCTGTGAATTTGACAGATGGCCTAGATGGGCTAGCAACCGTTCCAGTTATTTTAGTGGCTGCTTGTTTTGCATTTATTAGTTATGTCACAGGAAATATTGTTTTTTCTGAGTATTTACAGATACCTTATATAGCTGGATTAGGTGAAGTTGCCGTATTTTTAGGCGCAGTTATTGGTTCTTGTTTAGGTTTTTTATGGTTTAACGCACCTCCCGCAAAAATTTTTATGGGTGATACAGGATCACTCGCACTAGGAGGATCCTTAGGTGGAGTTGGAATAATAACGAAACATGAAATAGTTTTAGCGATAACAGGTGGTCTATTTGTTTTGGAGGCAATATCAGTAATTGTACAAGTAATTTCATTTAAATTGACTGGAAAAAGAATTTTTAAAATGGCACCCATACATCATCATTATGAAAAAAAAGGCTGGCCTGAGTCCACTGTAGTAATTAGATTTTGGATTGTAGCAATTATTTTAGCAATGATAGGTCTTGCAACACTGAAATTTAGATAATGCATGAACTAAAAAAAGTATTTTTTAATAAAAAAATATTGATATATGGCCTTGGTCTCTCAGGGAAATCAAGTTTCAATTTTTTACAAAAAAAAAACGATGTAAGAGTCTATGACGACAATAATATTCAACTTAAAAAATTTAAAAAAAATACTATAAAAAAAATACAAATATTAAATTCTAAATTTGATTATATTGTAATAAGTCCCGGTATAGACTCTAAAAAGTGTGGTTTGAAATATTTCTTGCAAGATAACAAAGATAAAATTTGTACAGATTTAGATATTTTTTATACACATAATTATCAAAATAAAATAATTACAATTACTGGTACAAATGGAAAATCTACAACAGTAAAATTACTTAGGGATATTTTAAAAAAGTCAGGTAAAGATACTAGATCAGTTGGAAATATTGGTAGATCTATTTTAAATGAGCGCAAAATTAATAAAAAAACTATATTTGTTATAGAAGCATCATCATATCAAATAGAGTATAGTAAATTTTTTAAATCAAAATATTCTATATTACTTAATATTAGTCAAGATCATATTGAGAGACATGGAAATTTTAAAAATTATTTACAAGCAAAATTAAAACTATTTTACCAAAGTTCAAAAAAAGATTTTATATTCTTTAATAAAAAAAATTTGATTATTAATGCGGCTATAAAAAAAAATAAAATTAAATCCAAAATCTATCATGTTGATAAAAAAGTAACAAAAAAGTATTTAAAAAAAATTAAAAATGAATATTTTTTAAATCAAAATAATTTAGAAAATTTATCTTTTATTTTTAAAATCTGTGAAATATTTAAAATTAAAACAAGCACTGTCATTAAATCAATAAATAGTTTTAAAGGACTGAATTTTAGACAACAAACAGTATATAACTCAAAAAAAATAATGATAATTAATGACTCTAAATCAACTAGCTTTTCTTCTACGGTGAATTTACTGAAATCTTATAATAATATTTTTTGGCTAGTGGGTGGACAGCCAAAAAAAAGCGACAAATTTAATTTTAGGAAAAATAATAAATTGAATATACAGAGTTATATATTTGGCAAGAATAGAAATTTCTATATTAAAAAATTAAAAGGAAAAATAAAATATAAAATTTTTCCATCAATTAAGAAAGCATACCAAAAAGCTCTATTTGATATTAATCAATCAAATATATCCTCAAAAAAAGTTATACTTTTTAGCCCATGTTCCGCATCATTTGATGAATTTAAAAATTTTGAAGAGAGAGGTGCTTATTTTAATTTACTTGTCAAAAAATATAAAAATAAATTATGAAAGACATAAATATTTACCAAAAAGTTTATTTTAATTGGTGGAGAGAACTAGATAAAACTTTATTCTTTATTATAATTTCACTTTTTCTTCTTGGTCTTTTTTTTTCTTTAGTATCAACCTCTTTAATTGCATCAGATAGATTTAATACAAATAGTTATAAATTTTTCTTAAAACATTTTATTTATATATCTATGGGTTTTTGTATAGTTTTTTTTATATCATATTTAAATATCAAAAAATTATTTTTAATTTCTAAATTCCTTTTTGTAATTTGTTTCATAGCACTCTTACTGGTTCCCTTAGTTGGTATAGAGGTAAAAGGATCAAAAAGATGGATAGAATTATTTTTTTTACCGAGATTTCAACCTATTGAGGTTTTAAAACCTTTTACAATAGTAGTTATGGCTTTAGTATTAAGTTTAGAAAGTAAAACAAATCTATATTTAAAATATCTATATAGTTTTTTAATCTTATCACCAATTATTTTATTATTGATCTCGCAGCCAGATATTGGACAATCAATCTTAATCTTTGCTACTTGGCTTGCATTAATTTTTGTTTCAGGAGTAAACCTAATACTATTTTTCATGTTTTTTGGTTTGAGTGCTTTAATACTTCTATATGTCATTTTTTATATACCCAAATTTGAATATATTTTAATAAGGATTACATCTTTTCTAAATTCAAATTCAGGAAATAACTATCAATCTGAAAAAGCTTCTGAGGCAATAATTAATGGTGGTTTTTTTGGCAAAGGTATTGGTGAAGGAGTCCTGAAAAATAAAGTTCCTGAGGCACATACAGATTATATAGTTTCAGTTATATCTGAAGAATTTGGAGTCATTATGATTTTTATTTTAATATTAATTTTTCTATATTTCATTTATATAGTTTTTAAGAAAATTTCTTTAGTTGATGACAAAAAAATTAAATTAATTTTATTAGGGCTTGCATTTATTATTTTTTTTCAGTTTCTAATACATGTAGGTGTAAATATAAGAATGTTCCCAACTACTGGAATGACACTTCCTTTTTTAAGTTATGGAGGTTCTTCGATAATAGGAACATCTATAATTTCTGGTATAATTCTCAATTTAACTAAAAAAGAGAATATCAGATGAAAGAAAATATTTTAATCTCGACAGGTGGCTCGGGAGGGCATGTTGTTCCAGCTCAAACATTGTATGAACATTTAAAAAATGAATTTAACGTTTTTTTGACAAGTGATTTAAGAGGCTCTAAATTTTTTGAAAATAATAATAAAAATTTTAAAATTATAAATGTATTACCTTTAACTCAAAATATTTTTTTGTTACCTTGGAGAATAGCTATATTTTTTTTTTCCATATTAAAATCTTTTACATACCTAAAAAACAAAAAGATAAAGACAATTATCTCCACAGGTGGGTATATGTCTTTACCAATTTGTATTAGTGCAAAAATGTTAAACCTAAAAGTAATCTTATTTGAGCCAAATTTAGTTTTAGGTAGATCAAACTTATTTTTTTTGAATTATTGCTCCTCAATACTTTGCTACTCAGAAAAAATAAGAAATTTCCCAATTAAATTTAAAAAAAAAATTAAATTAATATCACCACTTTTGAGGAAATCTGTTTATTTTGAAAAAAAAGATAAAAATAATTTTGAAAAAAAAATTAAAATTTTAATAATTGGTGGAAGTCAAGGAGCAGATTTTTTTCAAAAAAACCTAAAAGATACTATTTTAAAACTTTCAGAGAAAGTTGAACTAGAGGTAATGCACCAGACTAACGATAAAAATAAGGAAAATTTAAAAAGTTTTTATGAAAAAAATCAAATTAAATATGAATTATTTAACTTTAAAAAAAACCTTTTCAAAGATGCGAATGAAATTAATTTTTGTATAACACGTGCTGGAGCATCAAGTTTAGCAGAGCTTGTACAAATAAATCTACCATTTGTTGCAATCCCATTTCCCTACGCAAAAGACAATCACCAGTATTATAATGCTCTTTTTTATAAAAAACTTAATTGTTGTTGGATGATAGAACAAAACTCAAATATTTCTAAAGATCTTTTTAATTTAATATCTTCATTTTTTGAAAACAAAAATGATATTAATGAGAAGATAAATGCAATGAAAAAAATAACTTACGAAAACTCATGGAATAATATAAACCAGAAAATAATAGATAGTATAAATGAAAATTGATTTAGCAAAGTCTGAAATTATCCACTTTGTTGGAATTGGTGGAATAGGTATGAGTGGGTTAGCGCTAATAATGCATGGTATGGGTTTTCAAATTCAAGGTTCAGATATTTCCTCAAATAAAAATATTGAAAGATTAAAAAAAAAAAAGATTAAAATTTCTATAGGACATAATAAGAGAAATATAAATACAGCCACAGTATTAGTTATATCTTCAGCAATAAAAAAAAATAATCCTGAGTTGAAAGAGGGAAAAATGAAAAACTTACCAATTTATAAAAGGGGCGAGATGCTCGGCCATATTGCCTCTTTGACAAAAAATATTACAGTGGTTGGTTCCCATGGCAAAACGACAACCACGTCTTTAATTGCATCAATATTTTCAAAAACAAAAATTGATCCCACGATCGTTAACGGTGGAGTTTTAAATTCTTTTAATAGTTCTGCCAGATTGGGAAATAGCAATTGGAGCATTCTGGAATTAGATGAATCCGATGGTAGTTTTATAGAGGTATTGCCAACTTATTCAATTATAACAAATATTGATAGGGAGCATATGGATTATTATAAGAATATGGAAAACTTAAAAAATCTTTTCAAAAAATTTTTAGAAAAAGTCCCATCATTTGGAAAATCTTTCATATGTTTGGATGACAAAATTAACAAGCAAATAATAAAAAAACTTAAAATAAAAAATTATTATACATATGGAGTAAACAAAAAATCTAATTTTAATATTACGAATATTTCCCAAAATAAAAATTTTTCTAAATTTGACTTAAAAATATTTTTGCCAGGAAAAAAAAAGGATACAATAAAAAATATAAAAATACCTATTTTAGGGAGACATAACATAAGAAATGCAACAGCAGCTGTTGCTGTAAGTATAACTATCGGAATATCAAAAAAAATTATTAAAAAAGGCCTTCTTAATTTTCAAGGTGTTCAAAGAAGATTTAACAAATTATTTTCTTTTAAAGGTGCAGAGTTTTATGATGATTATGCTCATCATCCAACGGAAATAAGAGAAGTTCTGAATAGTGTTAGAGAAGCTTATAGAAAACAAAAAATTACTTGTATTTTTCAACCACATAGAATTTCAAGACTTAAAGACCTAAAGAAAGAGTTTACTTTATCATTTAAAAAGGCTGATCAAGTAATTTTGTGCCCTATTTTCACAGCTGGAGAAAAAATTAAATTAGGATTTGAATATTATAATTTTGCAAAAGAATTAGCCAATAATTCGAGAGTTGAATTGTTTTTGGTAAAAGACAAAAAAAATTTAGCAACGTTTGTCAAACAAAATATAAAAGGAAATAAAATAGTAATTGGTATGGGTGCTGGTTCAATTTCAAACTGGATGAGAGATCTTCCAAATCTTTTGTGATGGATAAAAACAAAATAGAAGTATTTGCAAAACAGATAAAAAGTGAACTCAAATTTGATTACAATCTTAAAAAGTTAAATTGGTTCAATATAGGAGGGGATGCAAAAGTTTTTTTTAAACCAGACAACTTAGATGACTTAGTAACTTTTCTTAAAACTTTTGGAAAAAGTGAAAAAATTTTTGTTTTGGGCGCCGGATCAAATATTCTTATTACTGATAACAAGTTTGATGGTTTTGTAGTAAAACTAGGTAAAAATTTCTCAAATATTTCATTATTGCCAAATAATATAATTGTTGCAGGAAGCGCTGTATCCGATAAAAAATTATCAAATTTTGCAATGGAAAATAACATTGGTGGTTTTGAATTTTTATCATGTATTCCAGGTACGATTGGCGGTGGATTAAGAATTAACTCAGGGTGTTTTGGAAAAGAATTCAAGGATATTTTACTATCAGTACAAGTTATTGACAGAAAAGGTGTAATAAAAACTATCCCATCATCTAAAATTGAATTTGGTTATAGGCATAGTCCACTTGATAAAGATCTAATTTTTTTGAGTGCTTCATTTCAAGGCAAAAAAAAGAATAGAGAAGAAATAAATAAAGAGATAAATAAACTTAAAGAGGAAAAAAATAAAAGGCAGCCAAGCAGAATTAAAACAGGTGGAAGTACTTTTAAAAATCCAATTAATCAGACTGATATAAAAGTATGGGAACTAATAAAGAACTCTATATCCACAACAAAAAGTTTTGGAGATGCAAAAATATCTGAAAAACATTGTAACTTTCTTGTTAATTCAAAAAATGCAAAATTTGAAGATATGATGAAATTAATCAATTTTATCAAAAGTGAGGTGGAGAAAAAAAAAAATATTAGATTAGAGACAGAAATTGAAATTATAGAATAAATGAAAAAAATTCTTATTTTAGGTGGCGGCATCTCAAAAGAGAGAAAAATTAGTTTAGAAACAGCGAAACAGGTCAATAAAGTTTTAAATAGAAGGTTTAAAACATTTATTTGCGAACCTAATAATGATCTTATTAAAAAAATAAAAACGTTTAAACCAGATCTTATATTTAATGCTTTACATGGTCGATTTGGAGAGGATGGATATATTCAATCAATTTTAGAAAAATTAAGAATAAAATATACGCACTCAGGGGTAATCTCATCATTCTTAGCTATGAATAAAATTTTATCTAAAGAAATATTTATTAAAAATAATATACTAACACCTAAATTCCTTAAACTTAGTTTTAATAACAATCAGAAAATATCAACAAAGCTTATAAAAAAAATTGAAAAAAGTCTTAAATTTCCGGTAGTTATAAAGCCAATTAATGAGGGTTCTAGTGTAGATGTTTATATTTGTACAAAAAAAAATTTAATAACAAATTTAAAAAAATTAAAAAAATATACTGAAATTATTATTGAGAGTTATATCGCCGGAAGAGAAATTCAAGTTGCAATTTTGGGTAAAAAAAAACTAGGAGCTATAGAACTAAAGCCAAAGAGAAAATTTTATGATTATAAAGCTAAATATAGTTTGAGTGCAAAAACAGAGCATATTTTACCTGTAGAACTTGAGAAAAAAAAATTAGACGAAGTATTAAATTTAGCTTTGAAAGCGCACAAAATTTTAGGTTGTAGAGGTGTTACAAGATCTGACTTTAAGTTTTATAAAAATAAATTTTATTTATTAGAATTGAATACTCAACCAGGTATGACCAAGCTTTCACTGGTGCCTGAAATAGCTGCATTCAGGGGGATTTCTTTTTACAAGTTATTAAATTGGATTGTAAATGATGCATCAATCAACAGATAAAATTAAAAAAATATTTATATATATTTTAATATTTTTATTTGCATCAACTATATTTAATTTTCAAATTTTAAATTCTTTTTTAAAACTTTTTAAAATCAATAAAATTGAAATCAAAAATATTGCTTATCAAAAAGAATTTAATTTTTTTGAAGGTAAAAATATTTTTAATTTAAATAAGAGAGATGTTATTAATGTAATTACAAAATTTCCAAATATAGAAAAATATAAAATAAATAAAATTTATCCAAATCAAATACGTATTTCATTATTTGAAACAAAGCCTATTGGAAAAATTTTTAAAAATAATGAATTATTTATTATCGGTTCAAATGGTAAAACTTTTAAAGGAAAAGATAGCAAAAATCTTCCCTTAATTGAAGGAACTTTAGAAATGAATAAAATAAATAATTTTTTAAAAAAAATTCAATTAAGCACTTTTAGTCTTAATAAAATAGAAAAATTGGTTTATTATCCATCAAATAGATGGGATGTTATTTTTAATGATAAAACTATTCTGAAGCTACCCTCAGAACAAATAACAACCAATATTAAACGAGCTGAAATCTTATTACGTACAAAAGATTTTAAAAGTAAAGTGATAGATTTAAGAATAAAAGATAAATTGATATTATATAATGAGTAATGAAATTTTTGTTATTTTATCACCAAATCAAATATCTATAGATGTTTTTGATAAAGAAAAAGAGAAAAGTATTCATAACAAGATATATAAAATAGAAAACAACTTATCTGACAATATTAAATTAGAAGATAATTTAAATATAGTTCTTAAAGAACAAATTATAAATATTGAAAAAAAAATTAATTATACTGTAAATAAGATAAATTTAATTTTGTGTGACCCAAATAATTTAAAAATAGAAATTTCGACAAAAAAAAACTATGATCTTTCACAAATACAAAAAGATCAAATCCAGTACCTTATTCAGGATTTAAAACAACAGATTTTGTCAAGTAATAAAGATCTTAAAATTTTACACATAATTATTGAAAACTATATAATTGATGGGAATAAAATTCATGAAATTCCGTTACAAATGAATTGCAAAAATTTAATAATTGAAGCAAAATTTATATGTGTTAAGAAAAACTTAGTAAACTTTTTTTATAGAATTTTTAAAAATTACCAAATTAAACTTAATTCCGTAATTTGTGGCAATTATGCTTTATCCTTGAGTGAAATGGATAAAAGCAATCCACTAGAGGGTGGTTTAAAGATTTTGGACGGTGAAAATATGAAAGAAGTATATATTCTACCCAAAAAACTGGCCAAGTTGGGTTTTTTTGAAAAAATGTTTCACTTATTTTCCTAGCTGTATTTTATTGTAACATTTGTTGTATTTAAGATCCATGTGAGTGGATTTATAAAATCATAATGTCAATTTTAAATCAAAAAACCTTAAAGCAACCCATAAATTTTGAGGGTATTACATTACATAAAGGCAAACATGCAAAAGTGAGGATCCTCCCATCACCACCAAATTCTGGTGTAGTTTTTAAGAGAGTAGATCTTAAAAACAATAACTTTATATCAGCAAATTTTCAAAATGTTTCAAATGCTAATTTATGTACAACAATAACAAATGAATTTGGAGTTAGTGTATCTACAATTGAACATCTAATGGCTGCTATGTATGGGAAAGGTGTAGATAACGCTATAATTGAAATCGATCAGGATGAAGTACCAATTAAAGACGGATCCGCAAAATACTTTATTGAAGAGATCGAAAAAGTTGGGTTAAACGTAAGTAGTACACCAATAAAAATAATCAAAATTTTAAATAAAGTAGAATTCAAGGATGGAGAGAAAACAATTTCAATAGAACCTTCAAAAACATCTTTAGAAATTGATTTCGAAATTAAGTTCAAAAATCAAAAAATCGGTACTCAAAGAAACTGTGTTAATATGTACGAGTCTGATTTGAAGAATATTTATAATTCAAGAACGTTTTGTCTTTATGAAGATGTAGAAAAGTTAAAAAAAATGAATCTTGCTCAAGGTGGCTCTCTTGATAATGCAATTGTTGTAAAAGGTAATAAAATTATAAATGAGGGTGGGCTTAGAAACGAGAAAGAATTTGTAAACCATAAAATACTTGATTGCATGGGAGATCTTTTCTTGTCTGGAGCAAAAATTATTGGAAAAATTGTATGTTCCCAAGGTGGACATAAACTCACAAATCAAATGTTAAGAAAAGTTTTTAATAATAATCAAAATTTTTCTATATTTGAACTTAAAGAAAAAAACATTCCTCACTCGTTTATCAATAAAACAGCGCTTAAATCAATAGCGTAAAATAATTTAGAGTTTTTACTTTTTTCTGCTAGAAACTAATTTAATGAATCGTTTCTTAAATTTTTTAATTATTCTATTTTTTTTATATTCTTGTTCTGGCAAAGATAATGAAAAAGTATCAGTCATTAGTGATGGTGAATTAGAAACACTTATGATTGAAGCTTATAAAGAAGGGATGAGAGAGCTTGAAAAAGGGGATGTAATTTATGCTTCAAGAAAATTTAATGAGGCTGAGTTACTATATCCGCAATCAGCTTGGGCATCTAAATCAATACTAATGGCTGCCTATGCGTTTTACTCACAAAATTATTATGATAGATCTATTTTAGAATTGGAGAGATTTATTTCGAAATACCCCAAACATAAAAATATTGATTATGCCTATTTTCTTTTAGCAATGAATTATTATGAGACAATTGTCGATGAGAAAAAAGATTTAGAACCCTTATTATTATCAAAAGAAAAATTTGAATATATTATTCAAAATTTTCCCGAGACAGATTTTGCTCAAGACTCAAAATATAAATTAGGATTAATCCAAGATGTTTTAGCCTCAAAAGAAATGCATATCGGCAAATATTATTTAAAAAAGAAAAAATGGGTAGCTGCCATCAACAGGTTCAAAACTGTTATATCAGATTATGAAACAACAGTTTATGTTGAGGAGGCATTACATAGACTTGTAGAGACATATTATAAACTAGGACTTGTTGAAGAAGCTGAAAAATATGCGGGTGTTCTTGGTTATAATTATCAGTCAAGTAAATGGTATGAGGCAACATATATTATATTCAATAAAGAATATAAAAGATCTCTAACTACTAAAAAAGATAAAAAATCTGTTTTAAAAAAATTTAAGAATATTTTTAAATGAAAGAAAAAGATAACTTAAAAATTAAAGAAGATTATCTTAAAAAAATCAAACTCCTAAAAAAATATGATAAGTATTACTACTCAAATAATAATCCACTGGTTGACGATAGTACTTATGACAAAATCAAGAACTATGTTTTATCTCTTGAAAAAAAATACTCATTTTTAAAAAGCAATAATTCTCCGTCTTTATCGGTAGGCTTTAAACCTTCAAAAAATTTTAAAAAAGTAGATCATAAAGTACCCATGCTATCATTAGGTAATGCTTTTAATAAAGATGATTTAATTAATTTTGAAAAAAAAATTTTAAATTTTCTCAATTTAAAAAAAAATCAAAAATTAGATTATAGTACAGAACCAAAAATAGATGGTATCTCAGCATCTCTGTTTTATAAAAAAGGAGTATTTACACAGGGACTATCAAGAGGTGATGGTATTCAAGGTGAGGATATTACCGAAAATTTAAAAACTATAAAAGATATACCTCAAGTCCTAAAGGGAAAGGATTTCCCCGATGAAATCGATATAAGAGGAGAGGTCTTTATAAATAATATTGATTTTGAAAAATTAAAAAATAAATTTGCAAATCCTAGAAATGCAGCCTCAGGCTCTCTAAGACAAAAGGATCCAAAAGAAACCAAAAAAATTCCACTTAATTTTATAGCATATACCTTCGGTTACTCAAAAAAATTAAATGTGAGCACACAAAGTGAGTTTTTGAAAAAATTAAAATCTTGGGGATTTAAAACAAATAAACTGAATAAGGTTTTGTCAGGAGTAGAAAACTTAATTATAAATCATAGAAAAATAGAGGAGCAACGTAAAGAAATAGAATTTGATGTAGATGGAATTGTTTATAAAGTAAATGAATTTAATTTGCAAAAAAGGTTAGGTTTTGCAGCAAGTGCACCAAGATGGGCAATAGCTCATAAATTTTCAGCAAATAAATCGATATCAGAAATCTTGAAAATTGAAATTCAAGTTGGTCGAACTGGAGCCCTAACACCAGTGGCCAAAATTAAACCAGTAAATATTGGTGGTGTTTTGGTTTCTAATGCGACTCTACACAATGAAGATGAGATTAACAGAAAAGATATTAGAGAAGGTGATACTGTGACAGTAGAGAGAGCTGGCGATGTTATACCTCATGTAGTGTCGGTTGATAAAAAAAAACGCACTAACGAGGCAAAAAAATTTATTTTCCCAAAATTATGTCCATCATGTGGCTCTGAAACAATTAAGGAATTCAATAAAATTACAAAAAAATTTGATGCGGTAAGAAGATGCAGAAATGATAATTTTGATTGTGAGAGGATTTCTATAGAGAAAATTAAACATTTTGTTTCTAAGGATGCATTTAATATAGACGGTCTTGGAAAAAAAATTGTTGAATCTTTTTGGAAGCTTAAATTAATAAGAAATCCTAGCGATATATTTAAATTAGATTATGAAAAAATTTCAAAATTAGATGGCTGGGGTAAACTTTCGGCAGCTAACCTAAAATATTCAATAAATTTAAAAAAAAAAATTTCTTTAGACAAATTTATTTATTCTTTGGGTATAAGACACATAGGACAAGAAAATGCTAGGCTTATATCAAAAAATTTAAAGCATCCTGATAACTTTTTTAATTTGTCTAATAAAAATCATTTTACTGATCTATTAAATATTGATGGAATAGGTGATACTCAAATAAATTCACTGAAAAATTTTTTTTCAAATAAAAATAGTATAGTCGTTCTCAAAGATTTAAAAAAAATATTGGAAATTATTCCCGAAAAACACAGATCTTATTCTGGAATATTGAAAGATTTTACTTTTATGTTTACTGGAAAGCTTGAAGGAATAAGTAGAGCAGAGGCAAAATCATTAATTGAAAAAAATTCTGGAAAAATAATTAGCAATGTAAGTAAAAAGTTAAATTATTTAGTCGTTGGGGAAAAACCAACTACTAGAAAAGTAAATGAGGCTAAAAATTTAAATATAAAAGTAATTAATCAAAAAGAACTTATTGAAATAATAAATTCTAAAGATGACTCATAAGCCACTTTCTCTCATCCAAACTAAGAAAATTAGATAATCTAGAATAAACCATTAAATGATATTTAAAAATATAGTCTTTTTCATCTTTTGTTAGCATATTGTAATCAATTAAGTCTTTCTCTATAGGTGCCAAAGTTAAATTTTCAAAAAACAATTTTTTTTTTAATTTTTTTACAAATATTAAATTTTCAATTCTTATGCCAAATTTCCCTTGCTTGTAATAGCCAGGTTCATTACTTAAAATCATACCTTCCTCCAATTTAACTTTATTATTTTTAGATATAGATTGTGGCCCTTCATGAACATTAGAATAAAAACCAACTCCATGACCCGTGCCATGTTTAAAGTCATAACCATACTTTTTAAGAAATTTCCGCGCTCGATAATCAATTTGGTGTCCCGTTTTATTTTTATTTAAATTACTAGTAGCAACTGCTATGTGGCCCTTTAAAACTAAAGTAAAAAATCTTTGAATTTTTTTTGAGGGTTTTGAAAAACATATTGTGCGTGTGACATCAGTCGTTCCATATTTGTATTGACCACCAGAATCACACAAATAAATATCTTTTTTATTTACTTTTCTATTTGTTTTTTTTGATGCTCTGTAATGAATAATTGCTCCATTGGGTCCCGAGCCAGATATGGTATTAAAGCTTGGATATAAATAATTATTACTTTTTTTTCTAAATTGTTCTAATTTTTTTTCCGCATTCAATTCTGTTAAACTAGAGTTACTTTTGTTTTTTATCCAAAAAAGGAATTTTGTTAAAGCTATACCATCTTCAACATGAGATTTAATCATATTTTTAATCTCGGATGAATTTTTTTTTGATTTCAATAAATAACAAGGATCTACTTTTTTTTTGATATTAAATTTTTTATTAATTATATTTTCACTAAATATTGAACATGTTCTTGAGTCAATCATGATATTTTCCCCTTTTAATTTTTTAAATAATGCTTCAAAATTTTTTGGATCAACAATTTGATGATTAAGTAATTTTTTCTCATTAAGTAAATTTCTTAACTTATGTTTTTCAGCAATTAAAAAAATTTCTTTATTTTTTCCAATTATACAATTACAATTTGGTATAGGCGAAAACGGGATATCTGAACCTCTAATATTTAACAGCCAAGCAACATTTTCCGGAGCACTGACAAATAAATAGTCAGATTTATTTTTTTTTAAAATATTAGTTACTAAAGAAATTTTGTTTTTATGCGTTTTTCCTGCCACCTTACTTGGCAGAGAATAGTAAAGATGATTATCTTTAATTTTTATTTTTTTTAATTTATCAATTAAATTCTTAGTAATTGGAATTAATTTGATCCTATTACCAAAAAAAAATTGCAGCTGTGCTTTTGTAAACAATTTTGGATCAAATCCTAATGTAATATTTTGAAATAGATTCTTTGGTAGTAAATTCGGATACTCTATAATTTTAAAGTTTCTTCCAGACTCTCTTTTTGCTTGTAGGGTATATCTTCCATCAACAAATAAGTAATTTTTATTTTTAAATATTATTGCAAAGCCTGCTGAGCCAGAAAAATTTGATATTATTTTTAATCTATCATGTTTCACGTACTCTGAAAAAAAGTTGTCATTTTTTGGGACAATGTAACCATCTATATTGTATTTTTGAAAATCACTAACAACTTTTTTAATTTGATTTATAATCACTTTAGTCTCTTTTGGTATCTTATCCATCCAGGACTTCTCTTGGTTTCTTGACTCTCAAAATCTTGATTAAAATCAAAATCACTATCTTGATTTTCTTGATTATCATAAAAAGTATTTTTTTCGACTAAATCAGTTGGAAGTTCTTCAACAAATCGTGATGCCATACTATCAATCCAATCACCTTGGTAAAAACGATTCATAGAAAATGATATAAAAGCCTTTTTTTTAGCCCTTGTAATCCCAACGTATGCTAATCTTCTTTCTTCCTCTAGACCTTTATCACCTTTTTCCTCAATAGATTTTTGATGAGGAAACAAACCTTCTTCCCAACCAGGTAAAAATACTACATCAAACTCCAATCCTTTTGAAGCATGCATAGTCATCAAATTAATTTTTTGACCATCCCAATCTTGATCAATGGATGTTGCTAACGAAACATGTTCTAAAAAAGTCTCAAGATTATCGAATTCTTTCATTGCACTTAAAAGTTCTTTTATATTTTCAATTTTATTTTCATTATCAATATCTTTCTTATTTTTTAACAAAGCTGAATATCCTGACTCGTCCAAAATTATTTGTAAAAGTTTTACATGATCAATTTTTTTTATCACTAAATCTTCTTTCCATTTTTGTAAAAAATTTAAAAAAAAATTCAATCCAATTTTTGCTTTTGGTTTTATCTGATTTTCCTCTAAAAGTTTCTTAGCAGATCTTACCAGTGATAAAGAATTTTTTTTTGAACATTCATGAATTTGTTTCATAGTGCTTTCACCAATGGATCGTTTTGGATTATTTATTACTCTTTCAAATGCTAAGTCATCTCTCTCCTGATAAACCACCCTGAGATAAGCTATACAATCTTTTATTTCTGCTCTATCATAAAATTTAATACCTCCAATAATTCTATATGGCAGGCCAATTTTAAGAAATCTTTCCTCAAACTCTCTTGTTTGAAATATTGCTCTTACCAATATAGCTATATTGTTTAAAGAAAACTTATTTTTTAAATTTTTTTCAACTTCATCACTCAAAGCTACTGCCTCTTCTTTACCATTTCTAAAACAGTTTAAACTTACCAACTCACCATCTTCAGAATTTGTTTTTAATGTCTTTCCAACCCTGTTTTGATTATTCGATATCAGACCTGATGCTAAGGATAATATATTTTGAGTTGATCTGTAATTTTCTTCAAGCCTTATAACTTTAGCATTTTTATAAACTTTATCAAAATCTAAAAAATTCTTTATCTCAGCACCCCTCCAACTATAAATTGATTGATCATCATCTCCCACACAGCAAATATTCTGATTATTTTGTGCTAAAATATTAAGCCATTTACTTTGAATAAAGTTCGTATCTTGATATTCGTCAACCAATATGTATTTAAAATTTTTTTTATATATTTCACAAATATCTTTGTTCCTCTCAAGAATGTTCACGCAATGTAACATTAAATCTCCAAAATCACATGCATTTAAATCTATTAATTTTTTCTGGTAAACTTTATAAATTGGTAAAATTATTTTTTCATATATATCTTTTTTATTTATTATAACACCATCTGGATACCAGCCATTATTTTTCCATCTATCAATTATGGTTATAATTACTTTTGGAGAAATTTTTTTTGTATCAATATTTTCAGATTTACAAATATTTTTTATCAGTCTAGATTGATCGTCAGTATCCAATATTGTAAAGTTTGAGTTTAACCCAGCTGCTTTAGCATGTTTCCTAAGAAGTTTGGCGCAAATTGAGTGAAATGTACCAAGCCAAGAAAGTCCAACAGCCTCAGATTTTAGAATTTTAAGCACTCTATTTTGCATTTCTTTTGCTGCCTTGTTTGTAAATGTAACTGCCAATATCTGGTTTGGGAAAGCTTTCTTATTTTTGATTAAGTGTGCAATTTTTGATGTAAGCACTTTAGTTTTTCCAGATCCTGCCCCTGCTACAACTAAAATAGGTCCATCAGTAGAAATTACAGCCTCTTTTTGGGCCGAATTCAAGTTTTTTAGATATTCTAAGTTTCTCATTTTCTAAATAATCATTATAAGTCAAATTAAATCTATGAAAAAATTTAATTTCAGTTTTAATCCTAAATTTAACATAAATACTAAAGTTATTATATTTGGTATCTCAACTTTAATTTTTTTATATTTACTTTATTTATCAATACCAAGTTTATATAAATCTGGAAGAGTTCAAAAAGTCCTTTCTAATGAAATATTATCTGAATTTAATTTAAATATTAGTTTATCCCCAGATATAACATACCGAATCTTGCCCACACCCCATTTTTTCATAAAGGATTCTAAATTGTATAATCTGAATTCAAAAATTAACGATGAGTTAGGCGAGTTAAAAGAACTCAAAATTTTTATAAGTCAATCAAATTTTTTTAATAAAGACCGAATTATAGTAAAAAAAATTTTAATTAAAAAAGCTAATTTTTTTATTAAGAAAGAAAATTTAGCTTTCTTAGGTGAATTAATAAATAAAAAATTTTCAGATCAAAAGGTTCAAATTAAAAATAGTAAATTATTTTTTAATGACAAGAATAATAATACAGTCTTTATTTATTCAATTAATAAATTTATTGCAGAGTATGCTAAAGAAAATGGAAAAAATATAATTAATGTTGATGGAGAAATTTTTAAAATTCCGTTAAAATTATACTGGGAAAAAGATTTAATAAGAAAGCATAAAATTTTAAAAGCAAATTTAAAGAAAATAAATATTGATGTGTTAAATAAAAGTATTTTTGAAAAAGACAAATATTTTTATCAAAACGAGATTAACATTTTAAGTAGTAAGTTTAAAACTAATTATGAAATTATTAAAAATAAAATAAATTTTAGTTCTATCCAGTCAATGATAAGAAATACTCCTTTATCTTATAAAGGAATAATTGATCTCAACCCATTATTTATAAAGGCCGATTCAGAGACAAAAACTTTTGATATATATTATATTTTAAAAAATAGCTTCTGGTTTAACGAGATCATTAAGGCAGGTTTTATATACAATGAAAATTTTAACGGAAAAATTTCAATAAAATCTGACAAAATTTCAAAAAATAAAATTTTTGATAAGATTAATTTAGTATTAAATATCAACGAAGGTAATTTTGATTTTAATGAAACTATTTTAATTAATGAGAAGATAGGAAACCTAAAAATTTTAAACTCGTCTTTTATTGAAAAAGACGACAAAATATTTTTGGAAGCAAAAGCAATAATAGATATAAAAAATTTAGATAATTTTTATAAAAAATTTTTAATACCAAAAAATAAGCGAAAAAATTTTGAAAAATTAGAATTTATTTTCGAATTTGATACTTTAAATACAAACTTTAAAGTAAATAAAATTAATTTTTATAATTTAAAAAATAAAAAAGTTAATTCAGAAAAAATTGATGATTTAGTAGATAATTATGCAGACAAAAGATTTGAATATTTAAATTCAATAGGTTTTAAAAACTTTTTGAAAGAAATTTTTTATAATTACTATGAATTGGGATAGATCATTTTTTTTGGATCAACAATTTTATCATATTCTTTCTCATCTATTAATCCTGATTTCAGAGCTTCTATTTTTAGAGTAGTTTTATTTTTAAGAGCTTTTTTTGCTATTTTTGCAGCATTATCATAACCTATTTTAGGTGCTAAGGCTGTAACTAGCATTAAAGAATTATCAAGATATTTTTTAATTGTATTTTTATCAGCCTCTATATCTTTTATGCAATATAATCCAAAATTTTTAGAGCTGTCGGATAACAAATCGATTGATTGTAATATGTTGTGCGCAATTAATGGTTTAAAAACATTTAATTCAAAGTGACCATGTGAGCCAGCCATTGTGATACCATTATGATTTCCAATAACTTTTACACAAACCATGGTAACTGCTTCTGATTGAGTTGGATTGACTTTGCCTGGCATAATTGAAGAACCTGGCTCATTTGAAGGTAAAATCAACTCACTATATCCTGCTCTAGGACCCGAACCTAAAAATCTGATATCATTAGCAATTTTCATTAAGCAAACAGCGGTTGTATTTAATGTGCCTGAGAAATTAACTATTTCATCATGAGCAGCCAGTGCTGCAAATTTATTTTTTGTTGGTTTGAAAGGAAGTTTAGTTATTTTTTTTATTTCATTAATAATTTTTTTATCAAAACCTTTTTTAGTATTAATCCCTGTGCCAACGGCTGTTCCCCCTTGAGCTAGAAAAAAAATTTCACTTAAAGCATTTTTAATTCGAGATATACAATTTTCTAATTGCGATTGGTATCCTGAAAACTCTTGACCCAAAGATAAAGGAGTAGCATCTTGTAAATGCGTTCTTCCAACCTTAACTATACTCTTGAATTTTTTAACTTTTTTTTTAAGTTCTAAATTTAATAATTCAAGTGATGGTAAAAGTTTATTTTTTGTCTCAATTGCTATAGCAATATGCATTGCTGTAGGAAAAACGTCATTAGTCGATTGTGATTTATTAACGTGGTCATTAGGATGAATAGGCTTTTTGGAACCTTTCTTTCCACCTAAAATTTCAATTGCTCTATTAGCAATAACTTCATTAACATTCATATTTGTCTGTGTACCTGACCCAGTTTGCCAAACCTTAAGTGGGAAGTGATCATTAAGTTTTCCAGAAATTACTTCATCAGAAGCCTTTATAATTGCTCTAGAAATGGTTGAAGATATTTGTTTTTCTCTATGATGGACAATTGCAGCTGCTTTTTTTATTATTGCTATAGATTTAATCAGAATCGGTCTTACTAAAAACTCACCGATATCAAAGTATTTTTTTGATCTTTGAGTTGAGGCTCCCCAATATTTATCCACAGGTACATTTATTTGTCCAATACTGTCAAATTCTTTTCTGAATTTCATAATATAGCTTTTGGCTTAAAGCACTATTTCTTATACATTATGTTTATCAATAATGAAATAGGAGCACTATGACAAACTTTGAAAAAGTGGGGAAATTTATGAAAACCTTTGGTCAAGAGGTCAAGTCAAAATCTTCATTAAGCTCAGAAAAAATTAACAGTTTAAGAGTTAGCCTCATTGAAGAGGAATTAGAGGAACTAAAGCAGGCTATAAGGGAAAAAAATTTATTGGAGGTTGCAGACGCACTTACAGATTTACTTTATGTTACATATGGAGCCGGACATGCTTTTGGAATTAATTTAGATAAATGTTTTGATGAAGTTCAAAAATCAAACATGAGTAAATTAGGTTTAGATGGTAAACCAATTTATAGTGATAAAGGAAAGGTACTTAAAGGACCAAAATACTTCAAACCAAACTTGTCCCATTTTTTGGTTTAGTTTAAAAAAAATTTTGAATATGCCAAAAATACAAAAAAATATTTCATTATTTTTAATAATAATTCTCATTTTGCTAATTTGTAAAAATACTAATTTTTTTAAAAACTTGTATGATGTAACTTCAAAAAATCATGATAGTAGACAGCAAGACGTTTATGATTTTTGTGAATTTTTTGGAACTGGATATGTGTTTTATATTAAAAATAAGTTTAATTTAAGTACCCCACCCGAGATAAAAAATTTTGAAAGGTCACCTCAACAATATTGGATTTTCGGTAAAAATTTTAAAAAAATTGATAAGGATAAATTGATAATTTTGAATAAAACAAAAAATACAAAGTTAAAAGACAATGATTTTAAAATTTTAGATAATTTTAGGAACAGATGTTTTTATATGGTTAAAAAATGACAGAGCTAATTAATATTTCATCATATACCATTCTTTTATCTTTATTATTATTCATGCCTTTTTTTAAAAAAAGGTTTTTAATAACAAAAAAAATATCATTGGGTGAATATGATCTACCTGTATTAAATATATTATTTCTTACAAATTTATTTCTTATATTTTCAATATTTAATTTTACTATTACTCAAGTAACTAGCGTATTTTATTCAATAATTTTTATATTCTTAATTTTTTTTTTTTCTAACTTTAAAAAACTTTTATTTCCCAAAAATATAATTTATTTTTTTATTTTTTACTTGATATTATTACTGATTTTTTCAATTGATCTTTCAAAAAATCTATCTTTATATTGGGATGCTCAAAAGATGTGGTTACCAAAAGCAATCTCATTTTATAATGATGGTTTAATTAAGGATTTAAAAAATACCGCTTATTCACACTACTCATTTTTAGGATCACTTTTGTGGGCTTTCTTTTGGAAAATTTCTGGTTCTGAGTATGAATATTTTGGAAGAATTTTTTTTTTAGCAATATATTTGTTCTCCATTCTTAATTTATTGAGTTTGATATCAGTGGATAAGAATATAAAAATTATCTTATTTCTAATCTTAACTTTAATTACTTATGATTACTGGCTTTTTAGAGGAACACAAGAAATTCTAGTTTTTTCATTTCTTTTAATTTTATCTAAATATTTATTAAATTTATTTATGGATCATAAAAATGTAAATATAAATTTGTTAAATATTTTTTTGTGTTTAAATTTAATAATTTGGACGAAAAATGAGGGAATTGTTCTTAGTTTAGTAATATTATTTATATTAGTAATTTTCTTTAAAAAAACTACAAAATTTAAATTAACTTTAATAGCTACACTTTTTTCTATGATACTAGTGCGTTTTTTAATATTTAAATTTAATGGACTTGATTTTGACCTCTCAAAAGATTTTGAATTTTCTAACATAATAAGTATTTTTCTTAACAATTTTACAATAATAAATCTCGCACTTATTTCTAAATATATTATTTTTTCATTATTTAAATTTCCACATATAGTTTTAAGTATGTTCTTTGCTTTAGCTATTGCTTTTGACAAGCGCTTATTTAAAAAATTTATTTTTTTATATGTCTATCTTATTTTAAGTATATTTTTAATTTTCTTAATTTATCTTAGTTCACCTCATGATTTAGATTTTATGGTAAGCACTGGATCTATGAGATTAATGCTTGAGTTTTCAGCGCCAAATCTGCTTTTTATAATTATATTTTTAAAAAATAAATTTAAAATCTAATATAACGTGGTAGAGGCGTTCTGTGTCCCCCTAGAACCAAATAATTACATAATACTTAGGTTATTTGAATACTTCATTGCCAGAACGACATGTTTTCTTTTCAGTTGGTTTTATTCTCTATACTTTGTTGTAAAGTTAATTAATCGCTGTTCCAAGTAAATAAATCAGCATCAAAAGGTATGTTTCTAAATTTAAGTAAGATTTTATATTTTTCTAATCTTTCTTCTTTCTTAAATTTTTTTAAGTAGTTGAGTATTTGATCATAAGTCAAACCCTTTAAGTATTTCTTTTTAACATCAACATACTCTTCATATTCCATACCACATATAGAGAATTTTTTTTTAGGATCTATATGTTCAGCATAACTTATTGTGTCTTCAGTTTCGCTAAGGACATCATAAAAACAAGCGATTTGATTTTCTCTTTCAAAGAGAATATCTCTCCTGAAATCAAATAAATCTTGTTGTTGCATATTTTGGAGTTATTAAAGTTATGAAAATTAACTTTAACAATTTAAACTTTATTAAATAAAAGTGTCAGAATTAAGGGGCGTTCTGTTCTACTCCTTAAACCAGTTTATAACAGAAAATAAGACTTTTTTGAAAGACTTCATTGAGGACTTCATTGAGAGTTTTAACTTTTGTCCCAAACCTTGTTTTGAAACTTCATTGAAATCGGGGGCAATTACTCTCTTATCGTACCCTAAAACCTGAAATTGCCTTTAAAATTGATATTACGATTTATTAAAACAAATAAATACATTTATTTGTTTTAATAATATTTCTATAATTATTTAGTATGAGAAAAATTTTACTAATTATAATTTTAATATTTCCTTTTTTTACAGCATATTCATTTGCAGAAAAGTATGCTGTTGAAAATATTGATAAATTTAAGATGAATAAAGACAATAAACTAGACTGTAATATTTATGATGAAAATTTTTCAAGAACAAAATATTTTGGTCAGGTCAGTAAAAACGAAAATATTGATACAGATTGGTATTTATTTGATGCATGGGGAATTAAACATAAAAGAGGAATAGAAAAAAAATATAAACATGGCAAAAGTTTAGGTGTTTGTATAAAACAAGATGGTACTGGTTTTTATTATACTGCTGTAAAATCATATTCAGCAAGAGCAGGAAAAAAACAATCCTGGGTAAATATCACATCTCTTATTGGTAAAAGGGCATGGACAGGTAGTTCTGGAAATCGTTATGGGGAAACAAATAAAGATTTTCCTATATCCATTGGAGAAATTAAGAAATTCCAACTTGCCTACGATTATAATTTTAAATCTAAGGGAACCTATAACAACAACATAACTTTTTTTTTGAGACATCCTGATGATGTTAAACCTTTTATTGAAATTATGTTAAAATTTGATGCTACAGCAAGAAAACATAAAAAAATAAGATTTAAAAATCTTAAAACTAATAATTATGAATTTATAGTTTGGTCGAATAAAGGACAAGAATCGAAAAGAAAAATTGAAGGTTTAGAATATTTCTTTTCTATAGACTCTTTTGAAAGAAATACAAAAATTAACAAAGATGGAAACTATTCTATAGATATCAATCTAAAACAGGTTTTTGATTATTTAGTAGAAAGAAAATTAGTTAAAAATACTGATATCGTGCCAGGAATAGAGGTTACTACCGAAATATGGGATGGCATTGGAGAAATGAAAATCAAAAAATTGAAATATGAGATTGTTAAGGAATGAAAAAATTATCTCTATATTTTTTTCTAGTTTTGATGTTTTCTCTTTTTACCTCACATTCGTTTGCTGAGACTAAGATTAAATATAAGACTTATAACAAACTACCTTGCAAATTTAATGGAGCAAGAGTAACCGCAACCGCTCAACCTAACTCTTGGTTGCCAGCAGTAACAGGCGGTCCATGTACAACAGGAAAAGGATACGCAGGAAAAATGGGCACATCTATTGAAGTTAAAAGAGGTACGCCAGTTTTTGCAGTTATGGATATGGAGTTAGTTTCAGCAAGTGAGAGAAGTTCTGAGTATCATTGTTTAGTTGAAAATAATACTCATGCAAGAAATATTAAAGGTGCAAAATTTAAGAAAATTGTTCATCCAGATACGAATGAAAAACTTAAATGCAGATATCCTTTTGATGCGCTTTCATTAACATTTCGAACAGTAAATAATGACATGGTATTGTATTATCATTTAATGCCTCAAACACCTTTGGTTCCCGGATTTGGTAAAGGTAAATGTAAAATTAGAATGTTTTATAAAAAATTTTATTCCAATCAAAGACTAAATGAAATTGTGGGTCCAGAAAGTTGTGGTGGTATAAAAAAAAAATTTGTTAAAAAAGGAGAACTTATTGGTTATGTAGGTCACGCAACCAACGACCATATTTCTTTCAACATAAGTCCTAATAGCAAAGGTTTTTTAAAATCCCCAGAAAGTAAAGATCATGGATTTCTATGGGAAAATTATCCTAAAAATCCAAAAGCATTTTTATTACCAATCATGTCCAAGAAATATTTAAAGGAGATTGGTTATTATAATTAAAAAGGGGCGTTCTGTTGCCAGGTGCCCCGAACCTTTAACGTTATATAACAATTCTAGAGTTTAAAATACTCAAATTTCTTTGGCAGCTGTGTCCAAATTGGACCCTAATTGTGCCCAAGTTAAATATTAAAAAAGTTTAGTGATTAAAATTTTTAAGTACTTTTTCTACTCAATATTTTTATTAATCTTTATAGCAATTTCACTAGCCTTAATTTTTGCACCAGAAGATCAAGCTTGGATAGATTGTTCGGATGAAAAAGATTTATATCGTTATGTTTATAATGGCTGGAAAGTGGATAAAGTTATTAAAGATTATAAAGGAGAATATCCAAGAATTTGGCTTTCAAAAAACGATAGAATAAAAGCATTGAATTTTGGTTGGAGATGTTATTACCTTGAAGGTGCAGAATTAAATTTTAAAGAATCAAAAGATGTCCAAAGGAATTGAACCAAGTGAAAAACTTAAAAAAGAGATGTATGAATTTTATGTTAAAGTTTTTGACTCCTCATTTGATCATCAAAAAAAGAAAAATCTTTTAACATCTATTACAGGCTGGGAACCTTGGAGTTGGCGAGTAGTAGGTATTACCGCAAACGCTGTTGGAGCAATAGTTGAGAACGATGGACATGCAAGGGTTAAATCTCAACTTGTTAGAGACCATTTTTTTCAAAGCAGGTCTAAAACTTCAAATAATCTACTAAGCAAAAAATACGATTACACATCTTATTGGAGAGAATTCTGGGACAACGATAGAACAATTATTATGACTAAATTTGAACATAGCTACGTTGATAAAATTGAATTAACTGGTTTAACTAAAGAAAATTCAGAAAGTTTTCTCTTTAATGTTGAATGGGAGAACGGTTTATTTAAATCAGAAAAAGTTGCAGGTTTCCATTTCACTTATAGAGACGAGGGAAAGTTTATTCTAAATAATTTTAAAAATAGAATAATCCAAAAAAAGTGGCCGCGTTCGTTTAACAAAATTAATAATCAACCTGAATTCTATTATAGCAAAATTAATTAATTTCTTTTTTCACTGCGACCTATGTGTGCCCAAAGTTAAAAATATTTGAAATTGTAAATAATTGCGGTCAAACTGCGGCTAGATTTATTAGTGCGGCATGCATATTTATCAAAAAGTATACTAAAGAGATAAATACTTAGTATGAGAAGACAGAAGTCAAAAATATTTGAACTGCGGTATAAATGTGGTCAAAACAAAAATAATTTTCTAAAATTATTGAAATGGTTAAAGATTTTTTTATAAGAAAGGGGCGTTCTGTTGCCAGGTGCCCCAAAACCCCGTTACTTAATTAATAAATTAATTAAGCAGCAAGAGCAAATTTATCATTTGCAATTATAAAATAGCCCGTCACGGTGGAACAATCCCGAACGAAAGAAAGACTTTTACACATCCGTCGATCCTAGTTCACCCCCATAAGTTGTAATGGTGGAGGTGGTGGGTACTGCCCCCACGTCCGCAATGTTTATTACGAAATTCGTTTATCGTCGTAGTTGGAAATCCAACATTTATAATATAAAACCTTAATTTAAAGATTCAATAAATTATTCATGAAACTTACAAAAGAACAAGAACAAGAAATAAAATCTCAACAATCTCAGTCAAATAAAACAAAAAGAGTTACAGTACCGAAACTAGAGGAAATACTTTTTGAAGCAATACCGATATTAGATCACGGTTTTATAAGAGTGATTGATTATATGGGTGATGATACGTCTATTGTTCAAGCAGCAAGAGTTTCATATGGAAAAGGTACTAAGCAAGTTTCAACAGACTCAGGTTTGATAAAATATCTAATGAGGCACTGGCATAGTACACCTTTTGAAATGTGTGAGATCAAATATCATGTAAAGCTTCCTATATTTATAGCTAGACAATGGATTAGACATAGAACAGCAAATGTTAATGAGTATTCTGCAAGGTATTCAATTTTAGATAAAGAATTTTATCTTCCTTCTAATAAAAATCTTGCAGCCCAATCTCGAAATAATAGACAGGGACGTGGAGATATTATTGATGGTGATCAAGCAAAAGAAGTTTTAAATTTATTAAAATCTGATGCTGAAAGAACCTATGAAAATTACGAAAAAATGTTGAACCAAAGGTATGATGGATCAATTATTGACGAAAAAAAATCAGGTCTCGCTAGAGAACTCGCAAGAATGAATTTAACATTAAACACATACACTCAGTGGTACTGGAAAACTGATTTATTAAATTTAATGAATTTTTTAAGACTAAGGGCAGATAGTCATGCTCAATACGAAATAAGATCTTATGCAGATGCTATGCTGGATACTTTAAAAAGATGGGTGCCAATTACTTATGAAGCGTTCATGGATTATAGGGTAGGAGGTACAGAAGTATCCTCTAAAGGAAAAGCTGTGATCCAAAAATTAATTCAAAATAAAAAAATTTCTTTAGAGGACTCTGGACTTTCAAGGAGGGAATGGAATGAATTAATGGAGGCTATGAACCTTAAAGATAGGATGATTTAATTTTTTCTGCGAAATTTTTGTAAATTTTGGATACTTCATGGCCTGGTTCACTTTCAACTATAGGCTTTCCACCATCTCCTTTTTTTCCAACATCTGGGTCGAGAGGTATTTCACCTAAAAATGTTTTATTAAATTGTTGTGCTGTTCTTTTTACACCACCCTCACCAAAAATGGGGTATTTTTTTTTATCATCTCCAATAAAATAACTCATGTTATCTACAAGACCAATTATATTAACACCTAACTTATCAAACATTTTTATTCCTCTAATCACATCTTGAAGAGCAATCTCTTGAGGTGTTGATACTATAATTGCTCCATCCACTTTTATTTCCTGAGCAAAAGTAAGTTGTGTATCACCTGTACCAGGCGGCATATCCACAATAATAAAATCAAGATTTTTCCAGTCAACTTTTTGGGTAAAAGTTTTAATTGCACTGGTGACCATAGGACCTCGCCAAATCATTGGTGTATCTTCTTCTGTTAAAAACCCAATTGACATGCACTGTATATCATATTTATTAATTGGAATTAATTTCCCCTCTTCTGACTTTGGTTTTTCATTTATTGAAAATAATTTGGGTAATGAGGGCCCATAAATATCGGCATCTAACAAACCTACTTTACAACCAATTTTTTTAAGTGCTAACGCTAGATTAGTTGCAAAAGTTGATTTACCAACACCACCTTTTGCGCTCGATATAGCTATTGTAAATTTTGTACCGTTTATAGGGTTTTTTATAAACTTCTTTTGTTTGATTTTAGGTTCCATTGTCTCAGTTTATGTTATTTGTACTTTATATAAGTAACTTATCTTGTTTTTCAAATTAAAGACACTATATAGAGTTCATGGTAGATGATTTTAAAAGCAGAGGTGGAAGTCCTTGGGGTTCACCCCCAGGTGGAGGAAACGGTTCAGGAAGAAAAGGACCAACACCACCAGATATTGACGAAATTATAAGAACTGCTCAAGAAAAAATTAAAAAATTTATGCCCGGTAATTTCCAAGGCGGTAATAAGCCAATATTATTTGGTTTAATAGTTCTTTTAATTGTTTGGGCTTTAAGTGGTCTTTATAGAGTATTACCAGATGAACAAGGAGTGGTTTTAAGATTTGGTAAATTTACGTCAACAACTCAACCAGGATTAAATTACCATATCCCTTTTCCAATAGAAAGCGTTCTTACACCGAAAGTTACTAAAGTTAACAGAATAGATATTGGTTTTAGATCAGAAAGAGATAGCGGTTTCAGCTCAAGCGGAGTTGCTGATGTACCGGAGGAAAGCTTAATGCTAACTGGAGACGAAAATATTGTAAATATAGATTTTTCGGTTTTTTGGGTAATTAAAGATGCTGGAAATTTTTTATTTAAAATTCAAGATCCAGAAGGAACGGTTAAAGCTGCAGCAGAAACAGCTATGAGAGAAGTTATTGCAAGAAGTGACATTCAACCAATTTTAACAGAGGGAAGATCAAAAATTGAAATAGATACACAAGAAATTATACAAAACATATTAGATGAATACAGTTCAGGAATTGAAATAACACAAGTTCAAACTCAAAAAGCTGATCCACCTGATCAGGTTATAGATGCATTTAGAGACGTACAAGCTGCTAGAGCTGATATGGAAAGATCTAAAAATGAAGCTGAAGCATACGCAAATGATGTAATTCCAAGGGCTAGAGGTGAAGCTCAAAAGATTTTACAAGCTGCAGAAGCATATAAAAAAGAAGTAGTTGCTAAAGCTGAAGGTGAAGCAAGTAGATTTTTGGCAATCTTTAATGAATATAAAAATGCAAAAAAAGTAACTCAAGAAAGAATGTATTTGGAAACAATGGAAAAAGTTTTAGCAGATATTGATAAAGTTATAATTGATAAAGAAGCAGGATCTGGAGTTGTTCCATACCTTCCACTTCCTGAATTAAAAAAGGCAACAAACTAATATGAAAAAAATTTTATTACCAGTTATAGGAGTGATCGCAGTTGTAGCATTTTTCTCAATATTTATTGTTAAAGAAGTAAACCAAGCCATTGTTCTTCAATTTGGTGATCCAAAGAAAATAATTTTAAAACCTGGATTAAACTTCAAACTACCGTTTATTCAAAATGTAGTTTTCTTAGACAAAAGAATTTTAAATTTAGATGCTCCACCTGAAGAAGTAATTGCTTCAGACCAAAAAAGATTGATTGTTGATGCTTTTGCTAGATTTCAAATTGTAGACCCGCTTAAATTTTATATATCAGTTGGAAACGAGAGAGTGGCAAGATCAAGATTATCAACAATTATTAATTCTAGAATAAGAAGTGTATTAGGTACTCAAAGACTACAAACTTTATTATCTGAAGACCGAACTAAACAAATGGCATTAATTCAAGAGGGTGTAAATATAGAGGCGGAAAAATTTGGTATAAAAATAGTTGATGTAAGAATTAAAAGAGCCGATCTTCCTCAAGCAAACAGTGACGCAATTTTTGCAAGAATGCAAACCGAGAGAGAAAGAGAAGCAAAAGAATTCAGAGCCAAAGGTGCAGAAATGGCAATAACAATTACTTCAACCGCAGATAAAGAAGTAACCGTAATTTTAGCAGATGCACAAAAAAAATCTGAAATTATGAAAGGTGAAGGTGATGGAGCAAGAAATAAAATATTTGCTGATGCATTTGGCCAAGATCCAGATTTTTTTGCATTCTATCGAGCAATGCAAGCATATGAAAAAGCATTAATTGGAGGAGAAACTTCGTTGGTATTATCACCAGATAGTGAATTTTTTAAATTCTTTGGAAACGTAAATTTAAAACCAGTCCAATAAAATTATTAAAATGAGTGAATTGATCATAGCTTTTGGTCTGTTCTTGTTTATTGAGGGTATTCTTTATGCCTTATTTCCATCAAAAATGAAAAATATGTTAAAGAAGATTGATACTATTAAATCTAATCAATTAAGAACTGCGGGTTTTATTTTTGCTCTTATTGGTTTTGCGATAGTGTGGGTTTCTAAAGGTTAAAAATGAGCAAAATATTTAAATTCAGTCTAATTTTTCTATTTTTAATTAATCTAAATACCACATCAAATTCATCAAACGTGCCAAGTTCTTTTGCAGATTTGGCTGAGGAATTAATGCCATCTGTTGTAAATATCTCTACAACACAAACTGTTGTTACAAAAACTAACCCTTTCCCTAACTTTCAATTTCCACCTGGATCTCCATTTGAGGATATGTTTAAAGAATTTGGTACACCACAAGAAAGAAAAGCTAGTGCACTTGGATCTGGGTTTATTATAGATAAAGATGGAACTGTAGTCACAAACAATCATGTTATTAAAGATGCAGACGATATTTTAGTAAGAGTAAACGGAGATAAAGAGTATAAAGCAAAAATCATTGGAACAGATCCTTTATCAGATATAGCAGTATTAAAAATAGAGTCAGATGATACTTTTAAACCCGTAAAATTTGGAAACTCAGATCTAGCAAGAATAGGAGATTGGGTTATTGCAATTGGAAATCCTTTTGGACTTGGTGGAACTGTTACTTCAGGTATAATATCTGCAAGAAATAGAAGCATTGGACTTTCTAGATACGAAGATTTTATTCAAACCGATGCTTCAATAAATCAAGGTAACTCAGGTGGACCTCTATTTAATATGGATGGAGATGTTGTGGGTGTGAATACAGCAATTTTAAGTCAAGGTGGTTCTATAGGAATTGGTTTTGCAATACCATCAAACAATGCAAAGCAAGTTGTAGATCAATTAATTAAATATGGTGAAACTAAAAGAGGTTGGTTAGGAGTTAGAATTCAAGATGTTACAAAAGAAATTGCAGATGCGGAGGAGCTAGATAAACCAAGAGGTGCTTTAGTATCAAGTGTATCACCCGGGAGTCCATCTGAAAAAGGTGGAATAAAAGCAGGGGATATAATTTTGGAATTTGATGGGACCGTTATCAATCAAATGAGAGAATTACCAATGATTGTTGCTCAAACAGAAGTTGGAAAAACTGTGAGGGTAAAAATTTGGAGAAATAAAAAAGAGATTTTTAAAAAAATTAAATTAGGAAGATTAGAAACATCTAGTGATTTCAAACCAAAAAAACCAAAAGCTTTAAAAACTACAGTAATTCAGGATTTAAAAATTGAAGTAAGGCCTTTAAATGATGAGGATATTGAAAAAAGAAAATTACCAAAAGATACTACAGGAGTTGTAATTACAAGTATTGACGCTGATAGTCCTGTTAAAAACTTAATGGTAAATAATATAATTGTTGAGGCACAAAAGAAAAAAATTAAAACACCTGGAGACTTACAAAATATAGTAAAATCATCTTTAGTGGCTAACAACAAAACAATTTTAGTAGTCATTTATAATAACAAAAACCAAATAAGCTATATTGGTATCAAATTAAAATAATAAATGGACATACAGTCCAAAATAATTCTTATCTTTGGTCCTACCGCATCAGGAAAATCTAAATTTGCTATACAACTTGCAAAAAGAATAAATGGAGAAATCATTAATGCTGACAGTATGCAAGTTTATAAAGAACTTAAAATTTTAACTGATAGACCAAAAAATAAAGATTTAAAAATAGTTAAACACCATCTGTATGGATTTTTAAATGCCAAAAAAAATTTTTCAACAGGACAATGGTTGAAAATAGCTCAAAAAAAAATTAAGGAATTAAAAAAAAAAAATAAGATTCCAATTATAGTTGGTGGAACAGGATTATATTTTAAATCGATAACAAGTGGATTAGTAAAAATACCGAAAATACCAGTAAATTTTAGAAATAAAATTAGAAAAATACAGTCTAATTTAGGTCAAGAACAATTTTATAAAAAACTAGTTAAAATCGATCCAAATGTAAAAAATAAAATAAATCCAACTGATGTCCAAAGATCTATAAGAGCATATGAAGTAAAAAAATTTACCAAAAAAACTTTAACCCAATGGTTTAAAAAAACGACTATACCGTTCGATGATCAGGAGTTAGTAAAAATATTGATAGATACCAAAAGAGAAGATCTTGTTCAAAAGATAGAAAAGAGGGTTAATAAGATGATTAAAGATGGAGCTATTAAAGAGGTAAAAAAATTTTTAAAATTGAGGGTTAATAAAGATAAAAGCTCTAGTAAAATCATTGGAATTAATGAAATCAGCTCATATTTGTTAAATAAACAGGATTTGATTTCGACAAAAGAACAAATATTCATAAAAACAAGACAATACTCAAAAAGGCAAAGCACTTGGGCAAGAGGACAAATGAAAGATTGGCAAAAAGTTCCATCTCAAGATTTAACTTCTTACATAAAAAAATTTAAAAAATATCACACTTAAACTTGACCAATTAGCACAACTTCAGCTAGATTGATTGAATGCCAAAATTGTTATCAGGAGCTGAAATTGTTTTTAAATGTTTGGAAGACCAAAATGTAGAATATATTTTTGGTTATCCAGGAGGAGCAGTTCTACCAATTTATGATGAACTAAAAAATCATTCATCAATTAAACATATTCTAGTTCGTCATGAACAAGGAGCTGGTCACGCAGCAGAGGGTTATGCAAGATCTTCGGGTAAACCTGGCGTTGTCCTTGTTACATCTGGTCCGGGTGCAACAAATGTAGTAACAGCATTAACAGATGCTTACATGGATTCTGTTCCATTAGTTTGTATTTCAGGACAAGTCCCAACTCATTTAATTGGAACAGATGCATTCCAAGAATGTGATACTACAGGAATTACAAGACCTTGTACAAAACATAACTGGTTAGTTAAAGATATTAAAGATTTATCGAAAATAATTCACAAAGCTTTCGAAGTAGCAACAACTGGAAGACCGGGACCAGTTCTTGTTGATATCCCAAAGGACATACAATTTCAGAAAACGGATTATCCAAAATTTAAAAAGAAAAATAAATTAAATGGAAAAGTTCATAATCATTTTTCACAAAAAGAAATAGATGAATTAGTTAAGTTGATGTCAAAATCAAAAAAACCAATTTTTTATACTGGTGGGGGCGTAATAAACTCTGGCCCTAAAGCAAGTGAGTTATTAAGAGAGCTTGTAGCTGCGACTGGTTTTCCAATTACATCTACATTGCAAGGTTTAGGTTGTTTTCCTGGTGATGATAATAATTTTCTGGGCATGTTAGGAATGCATGGTACCTATGAAGCTAATAATGCAATGCATGATTGTGATTTGATGATTAATATTGGTGCTCGATTTGATGACAGAATAACAGGAAAGATAGATGAATTCTCACCGAAGTCTAAAAAGGTTCATATTGATATCGATCCATCATCTATAAATAAAAACGTAAAAGTTGATTTACCAATCGTGGGGGATGTTCAAAGTGTAATTTCTTCAATAATAAAAACAATTAAGAAGACAAAACCTAATTTTGTTAAATCTAATAAACAACAAATATCAAAATGGTGGGAACAAATTGGGAAGTGGAGAGAAAAGAAATCACTTGATTATATAAACAGCAATGAGACTATAAAACCTCAATATGCTGTTCAAAGGCTTTACGAGTTAACAAAAAATAAAGATACATTTATTACGACTGAGGTTGGTCAACATCAGATGTGGGCAGCCCAACATTATAAATTTGATAAACCAAACAGATGGATGACATCTGGAGGGTTAGGAACAATGGGATATGGTTTGCCTGCTGCGGTTGGTGTTCAAATTGCTCACCCAAAAAAACTAGTTGTAGATATTGCTGGAGAAGCGTCGGTTCTAATGACCATACAAGAAATGTCTACAGCAGTTCAATATAATTTACCAATAAAGATATTTATATTAAATAATGAGTACATGGGCATGGTAAGACAATGGCAAGAATTATTACATGAAAAGAATTATTCAGAAAGCTATACAGCTGCATTACCTGATTTTGTTAAATTAGCAGAGGCATATGGATGTATTGGAATAAGAGCAAAAACTCCAGATGAATTGGATGATAAAATTATCGAGATGATAAATACTGATAGACCTGTAATATTTGATTGTTTAGTTGATAAACAGGAAAATTGTTTCCCAATGATACCATCAGGAAAACCTCACAACCAAATGCTTTTAGGACCAAAAGACCAAGAGCAGAATAAAATAACTGGAAAAGGTAAAACTTTAGTTTAATGACTAAATCTAAATCAGCCTACAGCGTAGCAGGAAAAAAGGAAAAATTAGATACGCATATAATTGTAGTATGGGTAGATAACGAGGCTGGAGTTTTAGCAAGAGTTGTGGGATTATTTTCTGGAAGAGGGTATAATATAGAGTCGTTAGCTGTAGCTGAAATTGACTCAAAATTGAATATCTCAAGAATAACCATTGTTACAACAGGAACCCCCCAAGTTATTGATCAAATTAAATTGCAACTAAAAAAATTGGTTCCAGTCCATAAGGTAGCTGACTTCAAAAGAGAAGATAAACAGGTAATTTTTAAAGAAATGGCATTATTCAAATTTGTTGGCAATAATAATAAGAGAGGCAAGGCTTTAAATGCTTGTAAAAAGTATAATGCTGTAATATTGGATAAAACAAAAAAATCATGTGTAATACAAATTACAGCTCTTAGAAGAGAAATTGATAAAATGTCAAAAAATTTAAAAAAGTTTGGACTTATAAGCGTTTCAAGAACGGGAGCGGTTGCAATGACCAGAGGTGCAGAAACTTTCAAATAAAAGGATAAATCTATGAAAATGTACTATGAAAAAGATACCAATACAAATTTGATCAAAGATAAAAAAATAGCAATTTTTGGTTATGGAAGCCAAGGACATGCTCATGCACTGAATTTAAAAGATAGTGGTGTAAAAGAGGTTGTGGTTGCTTTAAGAGATGGATCTTCAAGTAAAGCAAAAGCTGAGTCAAAAGGTTTAAAAGTAATGAACTTATCAGATGCTGCAGAGTGGGCAGATGTTGTAATGATACTTACACCTGATGAACTTCAAGCAACTATTTATAAAAATCATATTGAGCAGAGAGTGAAAGAAGGAACTTCAATTGCTTTTGCGCATGGATTAAATATTCACTATGATCTTATTAAAGCAAGAAAAGATTTAGATGTTTTTATGGTTGCTCCTAAGGGACCAGGACATTTAGTGAGAAGTGAGTTTGAAAAAGGAGGTGGTGTCCCATGTTTATTTGCTGTTCATCAGAATGGCTCAGGTAAAGCAAGAGACATTGCCATGTCATATGCTTCTGCAATCGGAGGTGGACGATCTGGTATTATTGAAACGACTTTTAAAGATGAAGTAGAGACTGATCTATTTGGTGAACAAACTGTTTTATGTGGTGGTTTAGTAGAATTAATAAAAAATGGGTATGAAACGTTAGTTGAAGCAGGTTATGAACCAGAAATGGCATACTTTGAGACTGTACATGAAGTAAAATTGATTGTTGATCTTATTTACGAAGGTGGAATTGCAAACATGAATTATTCAATCTCAAATACAGCTGAGTATGGAGAATACGTTTCAGGACCAAAAATAATAAACAAGGAAGAAACTAAAAAAAGAATGAAAGAAGTTTTGGAAAAAATTCAATCAGGAAAGTTCACTAAAGAATGGATGGAGGAATGTAAAAATGGTCAAAAAAATTTCCTTAAAACTAGAGAAAAATTAGCAGAACATCCAATTGAAAAAGTTGGAGCTGATCTTCGAGCCATGATGCCTTGGATTACCAAGAAGAAATTGGTCGACAGCGATAAAAATTAAAAAGTTTTGTTCCAATTTGAGTTGATATAACTCTTTTATTTTGCAATCTACACGAGAGGTAGTATTATTGATTTGCAAATTTATAAAAAAATTATGAGCAATAAAGATAAGGTATTTATATTTGATACGACAATGAGAGATGGTGAACAATCACCTGGAGCATCAATGAGCGTTGAGGAAAAAATTCAAATTTCTAGAGTTTTTGATGAAATGGGAATTGATATTATTGAAGCTGGATTTCCAATATCTTCACCTGGAGACTTTGAGGCTGTGTCAGCAATCAGCAAAGGTTTAAAAAATTCTATCCCTTGCGGTTTATCAAGAGCTTTAAAAAAAGATATTGATGCGTGTCACGAGTCGTTAAAATTTGCTAAAAGATTTAGAATACATACTTTTATCTCAACCAGTCCTGTTCATATGAAACATAAATTAGATATGACCAACGACCAAGTAATTGATGCAATTAAAGAGAGTGTTACATATGCAAAAAAATTTACTGATGATGTTGAGTGGTCTTGCGAGGATGGCACAAGAACAAACCTAGATTTTATGTGCAAGACTATTGAATTAGCAATTAAGTGTGGAGCTACAACAATCAATATTCCAGATACTGTTGGATATTCTATACCCGAGGAATTTGCTAAAACTATTACTCACATTAAAAATAATGTTCCAAACATAGATAAAGCAATAATATCTGCTCATTGCCACAATGATTTAGGTTTAGCAGTTGCAAATGCTCTAGCAGGTTTATCAGCAGGTGTAAGGCAAATAGAATGTACAATAAATGGCATAGGTGAAAGAGCAGGAAATGCTGCACTTGAAGAAATTGTAATGGCAATTAAAACAAGAAATGATTTAATGCCGTATGAGACTGGAATTAAGACAGAATTAATTAGCAAGGCATCTAAAATTGTGTCTAATGCAACTGGATTTCCAGTGCAATTTAATAAAGCAATAGTTGGAAAAAATGCTTTTGCTCATGAATCGGGTATTCATCAAGATGGAATGCTTAAAAATAGAGAAACTTATGAAATTATGACACCAGAGAGCGTTGGAGTAAAGAAAACCTCATTAGTTATGGGAAAACATTCTGGTAGACATGCTTTTAAAGATAAACTTAACGATCTTGGTTACACAGATGTTACTGATGACGTAATTCAAGCTGCTTTTGGAAAATTTAAAATTTTAGCTGATAAGAAAAAACATATTTATGATGAGGATATTGTTGCCTTAGTTGACGATAGTTTAATAATTGATAATAAAATAAATGCAATAAATCTTAAGTCTTTAAAAGTTTTTGCAGGGACGGGCGAACCTCAAAGAGCAGAAATGACGCTAGATGTATTTGGAGATATCAAGAAAACTTCACAAACAGGAGATGGACCTGTAGATGCAATTTTCAAATGCATAAAGGAATTATATCCTCATGACGTTAAATTATCTCTATACCAAGTACATGCTGTAACTGAAGGAACTGATGCACAAGCAACAGTTAGCGTGAAAATAGAGGAAAATGATAGAACAACAGTAGGCCAATCAGCTGATACAGATACTTTAGTAGCATCAGCAAATGCATACTTGAATGCTTTAAATAAAATGTTAATTAAGAGAGAAAAAAAATCTTTATCAAAAGATATTCAGTACCAAAAAGTAAAAGGAGGAGTATAAAATGGGAGTTCTAGATAAATTTACAGCAATTTGGAGTCAAGATATGGCTATTGATTTAGGAACAGCTAACACGTTAGTTGTTTTAAAAGGCCAAGGTGTAGTTCTTAATGAGCCATCTGTTGTTGCTGTTGTAGATAACAAAGGAAAGAAATCGGTTTTAGCTGTCGGAGACGAAGCGAAAACAATGTTAGGAAGAACCCCAGGGAATATCCAAGCCATAAGACCATTAAGAGATGGTGTAATAGCAGATTTTATTGTGACTGAAGAAATGATCAAACACTTTATAAAAAAAGTGCATAAAAGAAGCACATTTGCCAATCCAAGAATATTAATTTGTGTACCAACTGGCTCAACTCCAGTTGAAAGAAAAGCTATTCAAGATAGTGCGCTTGCTGCTGGAGCAAGAAGAGTACAACTAATTGAAGAGCCAATCGCAGCAGCTATTGGTGCTAACTTACCAATCTCTGAGGCAACTGGATCAATGGTAATTGATATTGGTGGTGGAACAACCGAGATAGCAGTTATGTCACTAGGGGGTGTGGTTTATTCGAATTCTTTAAGAGTTGCTGGAGATGCTATGGATAATGCAATCATTGGATACATGAGAAAAGAATATAACTTGATGATAGGTGATAGTACAGCTGAAAAAATTAAAAAAGAAATTGGAACAGCAATTGCAACAAATAATAATACTTATGCAGTAAAGGGTAGAGATTTAAGATCTGGTACTCCAAAAGAAGTTAACATTACAGAAGAGGATACAGTTGAAGCATTAAATCCCATATTAAGAGAAATGATAAATGGGATTAAAGATGCATTAGAAAATACTCCACCAGAATTATCAGCAGACTTGGTTGACATGGGTTTAACATTAACTGGGGGTGGAGCATTATTAAAAAACATTGATAAAAGATTTTCTAAAGAAACTGGTCTTCCAGTCCATATTGCTGATGACCCTTTAGCTTGTGTTGCAGTTGGAACAGGAAAAGCTTTAGAGCAAGAGGAAACATTTAATACAATGTTATCAGAGTATTGATTTGAAAAATGCAACCCTCAAGTAGAGATGATTTTATAATAGCTATAAGATCTGCATTTTTAAAAAAAGAAAATAAACAAAAGTTCTCTCTTTCAGCACTAATTATTCTTACATTAAGTATTTTAATATTAGGTAGATATGACTTTAAAGTTATTAATTATGCAAAATTATCTTTGAAAGAGATTGCTTATAGATCTACATTTATATTTTCTACTCCTGAAAACGTTATTAAAAATGGATTTATTGCTACCAAAAATCATTTCTTTGTTTATGAGGAAAATAAGATCCTAAAACAAAAAGTAAAAGATTTAGAAATAAAAAAATATAATACACAATACATACAAACAGAGAATGAAAGATTAAAAGAAACACTTAATGAATTGAAATTTTCCTCTGACGAAATTCTTGCAAAAGTTATAGTTGATAAGCAAAGTCCATTTTTAAAATCTATAATAGTAAACAAGGGAAGTAAACATGGTGTAATACTAGGAATGGGTGTTATAGATCAAGAGTACTTAGTTGGAAAAGTGGTTGAAGTTAATTTTACTACATCTAGAGTTTTACTTTTGTCTGATTTAAATAGTAAAATTCCTGTTGATATACTTCCAAACAATATTCAATCTATACTATCAGGTACTGGTGGTGACATTGGAAAAATTCAGTATATAAAAGAAGAAGCTTTAATCGAGAGTGAAAGTGTAGTTTATACATCTGGTGCAGGTGGTATTTTTAAACCTGGCGTACCAATTGGCAGGACAGTCAAAAACAAATTAAATTCTGAGATAAACGTTGAATTTTATTCTGAATTTTCTCAATTAAGATTTGTGAAATTAAGATCTTATAAAGCAGAGGAAAATTAATGACAGAATTATCTAAGTTAAGTATTTTCAAACAACTTTTAGAAAAAGGTCCTATTATTTTATTATTTATAGCTACTTTAAATGAATTTGATTTTAACTATCTTGGTTTGAAGTATTTCTCTTTTAATTTTCCTTTCATTCTTATTTATTATTGGAGTCTTAAAAGACCTGGTAGTCTAGGATATGGTCTAATTTTCTTAAGTGGATTATTTAACGATGCAGTAGTTGGACTTCCAATTGGAGTGAGCTCATTAAGCTATTTATTTATTTGTGGTTTTTCATCTTATTTAAGAAATATTACTTTAAGGCCAAGCAGAATGAACGACTGGTTATTTTTTGGTTTCACAATTCTTGTTGTAAACTCTTTAATGTTTGCAATATCAAATATCTTTTTTAATGTACAAATTGTTTATGAAGATATCCTGGTAAATATGTTATTTACATTTTTATTCTATATACTTTTTAGTATTTTATTTGAATTATACAAAAATTTTGTTTACGGAGCTTCCAGTGTTTGATGGTGGTGACTCAAATGTTAGAAAATTTAATACTGTTAATAGAAGAGTATTTATATTAAAAATTGCAAAAGGAATTATCTTCACAGGTATAGTTGCAAGATTATTTAGTTTGCAGATAACTGAAAATAAAAAATACCTAACACTATCAGACAAAAATCGATTACGAGAATGGAGGTTACCTCCAGTCAGAGGTGAATTTGAGGATTATTTTGGTAATGTAGTTGCTGGCAATACTAAAGTTTATCAACTTCACGTAGTCCCTGAACAGGTTGAGGACTTTAAGTATTTAATGGTTAGATTAAAAAATATATTATCTTTATCAGATAAACAATTCAGCAAAATAGTAAAAAAGAAAAAACAGCAAAAACCTTGGGAAACACTTATCATATCTGAAAGTTTGACTTGGGATCAATTTTCTAAAGTAAATTTCTACTTACATGAATTATCTGGAGCAAAACCAGTATTGTCTGTAGCAAGAAGTTATCCTTATAAAGCAAATTATACTCATGTGCTTGGCTATGTGGCTCAAGCAAGTGAAAGTGATTTACTAGAAAATGAGGAAATTAAAAATAAACATGTTCCAGGTTTAAGGGTTGGAAAAACTGGATTAGAAAAAACATTTGAAAATTCCTTAATTGGTACAAATAGCGTCAAAAGATATGAGGTAAATGCATTTGGTAAAAGAATAAATCAAGTAGACTTTAAAGAAGGCGAGAAAGGACAAAAAGTTAAACTCACCATAGATACTGAAATACAAAAATTGTGTAACGAACTTTTAGCAGAAAAGTCGGGTTCTATAAGTGTGATGGATATATATACAGGTGAAATTGTTGCCATGCACTCATCACCATCTTTCGATCCGAATTTATTTATGTATGGCATAAGTTATAAAGATTGGGACTTGATCAGAAAAAATCCTTTAAAGCCTTTGATTAATAAAACTATCTCTGGTTTGTATTCGCCTGGCTCAACTATAAAACCTATTGTTGCTTTATCAGCCCTAGAGAATGATGTCATCTCTACAAAATTTAAAGTTAATTGCACTGGCAAAATGGAAATGTATGGTCAAACATATCACTGCTGGAAAAAAAAGGGTCATGGCATAGTAGATCTAAGAGATGCACTAAAACAATCTTGTGATACTTATTTCTACGAGATGAGCAGGAGACTTGGTGTTGATAGACTTAATATAACTGCAAAAAGATTTGGACTAGGGAATACAGTATTTAAAAATTTATATTCTGAGGAAAAAAAGGGTTTGGTGCCGTCAACAAAATGGAAAAAAAATGCGTTAGGTAAAGGATGGGTTCTAGGTGAAACCTTAATAACTGGAATAGGCCAAGGATATATTCAAACTACACCATTACAGCTATGTCTAATGACAGCACAGTTGGCAAATGGAGGATTTAAAATATTTCCAAGAATAACAGTAGACAAAAATCAAGAATCACTTGAGAAGATAAAATATAAAATGAAAGAGAGCCTTAAAATAACAAATGAAAACTCGTCATCTTTAATTCGATCTGCTGAGGAAATTTTTTCTACAGGTGAAAAGGAATATAATAAACTTTTCCGAAACCAAGAGAATATTAAGTTTGTCTTGGAAGCAATGTCTGCCTCTACCAACGAAGTTAGAGGTACATCTTATCGGTCAAGAATTGATGATCCAAAATATAGATTTGCTGGCAAAACTGGTACAGCTCAAGTTAAAAAAATTACAAAATTGCAAAGAGAGCTGGATTTAGATACAGCACAAATTCCATACGAGGAAAGAGATCATGCATGGTATGTTGCTTTTGGGCCTTATAAAGATCCAAGATATGCATTATGTGTTTTAGTTGAACACGGGGGATCTGGAAGTGCTACTGCAGCACCTTTAGCAAAAAAACTTATGAAAAAAATTATTGACCGACATGAGGAAAGAGAAAAAATTAGAAAAAATAATTTAGTGGATATTTAAAAAATGTTTGAGCAATCTTCATATTCAGAACAATATACATTTTTTCAAAAATTAAGATCTTTTGATTTTGTATTAATTTTTTGTGTACTTTGTTTAGGTATAATTAGTAACTTTTCTATGTACTCAACGGATGGTGGCGAATTTTTATACCACTCTAAAAGTCATTTTATAAGATTTGTAACTTTTTTTTCCATGATGATATTTCTATCTTTTTTTAATTTGAGATTTTGGCATTCAACAGCTTATTTATTTTATACAATTACTTTAGGTTTCTTAATTTGGGCTTCAATGTATGGTGTCACTGCATCTGGCTCTCAAAGATGGATAAATTTATATTTTATAAATCTTCAACCCTCTGAACTTATGAAAATTGCGATAATAGTTTGTTTTGCAAGATATTTTCACAGAGAACAAATGTCTAATATTAATAGTTTTAAAAATATTATTTTATCAATGGCTATTTTGCTTTTACCAATTCTTCTGGTTGTAAGCCAACCTGATCTTGGTACTTCTATTTTAATTGCTATAAGTGGTGTAATTGTTTTATGGTTAGCTGGATTTAATATAAAATATTTTATTTATTCTGGATTAACTTTAATTATCTCATTACCTTTTGTAATTTCAATGCTCAAGCCTTATCAAAAACAAAGAGTATTAACTTTTTTTAATCCAGATAGAGATCCATTAGGTGCAGGTTATCAAATTATCCAATCAAAGATTGCAGTTGGTTCTGGCGGTCTTACAGGAAAGGGATTTCTTAAGGGTACCCAAAGTTATCTTGAATTTCTACCTGAAAAACATACAGACTTTATATTCACATTATTTTCAGAAGAACATGGATTTATTGGTTCAGTTATATTATTAATTCTGTACGGAATTTTAATATTTAGAATATTAAATATCGGTTCTCATTCTAGAAGCTTTTTTGGAAAACTTTTCTGTTATGGTTTTGGATCTGCAATTTTTGTTTATGTTGCAGTCAACATGTCTATGGTTTTAGGCTTACTACCTATAGTTGGTTCTCCACTTCCAATTATGTCTTATGGTGGATCATCAATGTTAGCAACGATGATTGGTTTAAGTATAGTAATGAGTACAAAAATTCACAGCAAACAAATAATACACTAATTTTTGTTTAATTTGTCGCTAGAATTTAAACATAAATTTGATGTATTATTTATCATGAGCAAATTTAGAATAGGTATAATCGGAGCAGGTATTCAAGGTGTTTGCAATGCACTTTTTCTTCAAAAAAAAGGTCACGAAGTTATAATTTTTGATAAAAACGAACCTGGTAGTGGTGCATCGTATGGTAATGCTGGTCATTTTTCACCTTATGCATCTGTACCATTAAATAGACCAGACGTTCTGACTGATGTTCCTGCTATGCTATTAAGTTCTACAGGACCTCTTGCCCTAAAATGGAACTACGTTCCAAGAATGATACCTTGGTTTTTTAAATTTTTAAGAAATTGTTCCAAAAAAAATATGATGCATACAGCAAAATATATGCATCAAATTTTAGACCTAGCTTTACCAGCATATGATGAATTGTTTGAAGAGCTAGATTTAGAAAATTTAGTGATTAAAAATGGAATTATGTATATTTGGAATAATCAAAACATAGAAAGCAGAAATTTGGAAATCAAAATTAGAAATGAGCTTGGTGTTGATCAACAACTTCTTAATCCAAAAGAAATTCACGATTTAGAACCCAATATCAAACCAATATATGATGGCGGGGTATTTTATTCGTATGCAAGACACACCAATAACCCAAAAAGAGTTTTTCAAAAACTTTTTGATTTATTTATTCAAAAGGGTGGAAAATTTCTAAAGCAGGAAATAAACGAACTTAATTTTGATGATCAAAAACCAATTATAAGATCACAAACCCAAAGATTTATTTTTGATAAAGTTGTTATTGCCTGTGGAGCATTTTCAAAAAGAATTTCTGATAACTTATATGAAGACATACCACTTGAAACTGAGAGAGGTTATCACATACACTTTAAGGGTTGTGAAAATTTGATATCAAGACCTGTTGTATTTTCAAATAGAGGTTTTGGTATGACCCCAATGGAACAAGGTTTAAGAGTAGTTGGAACAGTTGAATTTGGAGGTTTGAAAAATCCGCCATCTGCAGAAAGAGTAAGAAATTTAATAAACAATGCAAAGTATATGCTAGATGGTTTACCAGAACATGATGACGAATGGTTAGGATTTAGACCAACACTACCTGATTTTTTACCGGTTATTGGACCATCAAAGAATTATAAAAATGTGTTTTATTCGTTTGGTCATCATCATTTAGGATGGACATTAGGAGCCATTTCTGGAAAGATTGTATCTAAAATGATTTTAGACGAAAAAACAAATTTAAGCTTAGAACCTTATAGCTCTTTAAGATTTTCATAATTTGTGCGTAATAAAAATGGACTTGCATATTTATTATTAATTTTTGCAACTTTATTTTGGTCAGGAAATTTTATAGTTGGTAAAGCCGCAAGTATTTATCAAATACCACCATTCTCATTAAATTTTTATCGTTGGCTGTTTGCTGGAGTAATACTTTTACCTTTTACTTATAAAGAAATAATTAACAATTTAAATTATATTAAATCAAAAATTAGTCATTTCATATTATTAGGTTTCACTAGTATCACTATATTTAATTCAATTGTTTATTATTCACTTTATCATACCCAGGTAATTAGCGGGGTCTTAATGATTTCAACAATACCAGTATGGATAATTTTAATTTCATCTATGTTAAAAATTGAAAAAACAAATATTTTTCAATTGTCAGGAGTTGCACTTTCTTTGATTGGTGTAATTTTTATTATTACTAAAGCAGATATTAATTTAATTCGTAATCTTGATTTTAATCGAGGGGATTTGACTATGGTGGTTGCAATGCTTGCCTGGGCAATCTATTCATCTTTTTTGAAGAAAGATAAAATAAAAATATCTCAAATTGCTTTACTTGAGGTAGTAATAATATCTGGTTTGTTTTTTTTAATACCAATATTTATAATTGAAATGTCTTTGGGAAATAATATTCAATTCAATCAACCTTTTTTCTTAACTTTAGCATACGTTGTATTATTTCCAGGACTAGCTTCATTTTTCTTTTGGATTAAAGGAATTGGAATAATTGGTGCAAATAGAGCTGGAATATTTTTACACTTAATGCCAATATTTGGTGCGATAATGGCTATGTTAATATTTGATGAAAAATTTATGTTTTATCATATTTTAGGTGCAATATTTATTATAATAGGAATTTCATTATCAAATAAAAAAACTAAACTAAATTAAGATGGTCAAAAAAATTAATTCTAAATTATCCTCAGATCAAAAACTTGTTTTGTTTGAGGAGGGAACTGAACCTCCTGGATCAAGTGAATTAAATTTTGAAAAAAGAGCTGGATCATATCATTGTGCAAATTGTGATATTAAACTTTTTGAGTCCTCAAAAAAATACGAGAGTGGCTCTGGTTGGCCGTCATTTTTTGAATCCTTGCCCGATGTGTTTGAAACTAAAACCGATCATCTCATTGGTTATGCGAGGACTGAGTATCATTGTAAAAATTGTGGAGGTCATCATGGACACATATTTGATGATGGGCCAAAGCCAACCGGAAAAAGGTACTGTAATAACGGGGTTTGTTTAGTTTTTAAGGAAAAAAAATAAAATGATTTTAAAATATTTGAGTTTTTTAATTGGTTTAACTTGGTCTTACTCTTTAATAAAAACACAGTCTATATTTAGTAAAAAAGCTGGTCTTATTTTTAAATTATTTATCACAAAAGTGTCATGGTTTACTTTTATAGCTGCTGTTTACTTTGGATATAAAAACTTCTCTTTTCAGTTTACTCTTATAGGAATTATTTTTTCAATCATTTTAGTACATTTGGGTTTTATATTTTTGGGTAAATTCTTAAAATCAAAATTTACAGAAAAGCAATTGAATCTTACAAAAAGTTTTTTTGAATACTCTTTAATTATTTGGATTTTATATTATTTTATTTATTAAATAATTGCTTATTTTGGTCGCTTAGGCCGAAGTAAATATTGTTTTTTTTCACATTTATATATACAAATTTAATATGTTTGAAAAATTAGAAGAACTTGCAAAAAATAACAAAAAAATATCTGATTTTCATATTAGATCAGGCTCTCCTTTAGCATACAGGCAAACTGGAGAAATTATCATGGTTAAAGATGTTATGGTAAAACCACAAGATCTTATAGATTTAATGACCACGAATTGTAATGAGCATGAGACAAAAAAATTCCAGGATACACACGAGCTAGACTCTGCAGTTAATATTAGTGGACTAAGATTTAGAGCTAATTTTTATAAAACATTAAATGGACCAGCTGCAGTTCTTAGAAGAGTAGAAAGCAAAATACCAGAGATGGGACAGTTTGATTTACCAGATGCCCTTTATGACATAATCGATATGCATAAGGGTTTAGTTTTAGTCACTGGACCAACAGGTTCTGGAAAATCAACTACACTTGCAGCTATAGTTAATGAAATAAATAAAACAAGAACTGCAAATATTATAACTGTAGAAGACCCAGTAGAATTTATTCATACAGATTCAAAAAGTATCGTTTCACATCGAGAAGTTGGAAAGCAAACACAAACTTTTGCAAGTGCACTAAAAGCAGCCCTACGAGAAGACCCTGATGTGATTTTAGTTGGAGAGATGAGGGATTTGGAAACAGTAAGTCTTGCACTTACAGCTGCTGAAACTGGACACTTGGTTTTTGGAACACTACACACGAGTGGAGCACCAAATACAATAAATAGAATCATAGACGTTTTCCCACCAGAACAACAAGCTCAGATACGAGCGCAGCTTTCAACTTCTTTAAAGATGGTTGTAACACAAAGACTTTTAAAAACAAAAGATGGCCAAGGTCGTGTAGGTGCTTTTGAAATTATGAAATGTACTGCTCCGATTCAAAACTTAATTAGAGAAGCAAAAATTCATCAAATCCCAAGCATCATGCAGACCGCAGTAAAAGATGGAATGATCACCATGTCAAAATCATTAGAAAATCTTGTTACAGCTGGAAAGATTGATGCAAATGCAGGAAAAGAAAATTAAAGGTTTCGCTTTATTAGAGCTCATCGTAGTTATAGCAATTATTGGTGCAATGTCAGCTGCAGCTTTTAAACCATTCCTAAAGTGGAGAACTGAACGAATGGTTAGAGCTCAAGCAACAGAGACAGCTTCCCTAATGAGAAATATTTTTTCACAAGTTCAAAGAGGACAATATAGTTTTGTACAATTTAGTGTTTATAGAGATACTGATAACGAAGAAATAGTTGTTGAGACAAATGGTTTAGGGCAAAATAAGTTTATTAACCTTGTAAGAGATAAGTGGGACGGAACAACTGAAAAACCTTTTCACAGATTTGAGCAGAGATGCTCAATGGATATTGACTGGGATGATGAAGGAGCATCAAGCGATGAATTGACTGTGAAACAAATTAGACTTGATGAAACTAAAGTCTTAATAGGAATGCTAGATAATAATGATAATCCTATGACTATACCAAATGACGGCGGTAATATTTGTTTTTCAAAAGATGGAACTTTTTATAGTGCAAGTGGTATGTTTTTAATGAATGAGGGATCAGATTTTTTAGCCAATGAAAATTTATTTATTTGTCAAAGAAAAACAGATGAAGATAATCATTGTGTATTAAATAATAACGGCCCTGCTCAGAGTAATTTTTTTCGTATAGAATGGAGTAGATTTGGTAGTATTAATTTATATAAATGGGCAAACGATTGGGTGACTCAATGAGAAATTTTTCTAAAGATAAACTTATCAAGGGTATTAGTTTAGTTGAGGCTTTAGTTTCAACTGCAATAGTTGCAATAGGTTTTCTTGCAGTATTTCAATTAGTAAATTATTCAGTTAACTCAATTGGAGTTTCAGGTGAGCGAACAAAAATAAATTATATTACAAGTATGATAGCAGAGGATATGATTGGCTCAAGAGATGAGACGACAAATACTAATCCAAATTCCAAACAATGTTTGATTAATGATTATGGTGTACCAACAGCTTTGGATGGTGGTGTATGTCCGGATAATATAAAAAAATTCGCACAGCATATTAATCAAAGCCCAATAGGATATGATTCATGTAGTGGAAAAGGAGGTCCTATTTTTTCAAAAGACAATATGACAAGTATTTACAAAAATTCATTAACAGAAGGTGCTCCAGAAAATAAGTTAAATAGATGGGGAGTTATTTTAGGTGAAGATCGTTATTTAAAATGTAGAGATAACCCAGATGGTGTAGGTGATAGAAAAACTATTAATGTTTATAAAATTTGCACAGGTACAGGATGTCTTCCAGGGAGTTGGGATATGATTTTTGACGAAATTTACATTGGTAGAGTTGAAATTAATACTAATGCGGGCAATAAAAGAAGAACGTTATACTTTCAAGCAGATTATATTTTTAAGGAATGATGAAAAAAAAATTAACAAAGATATCAGGTGTAACATTAATTGAGTTATTAGTAGGAGTTGCAGTAACCGCTATAATGATGGGAGCAATGTTTGCATCTTATACTGCAGTTAATAGTAGCTATAAACAAGTAACTGATAAAGCGAGAATTAGTAGCTCGAGCAGAGACATAGTTGGAATGATGATGAGAGATATAAGATTAGCAGGATACAAATATTATTATGGTCGGAATGATGAAGGAATTCCACCATCAGATAATCTAACTCATATCTCAGGACTAGAGCAGGGCAGAGGGATAATAGATACCCACGATCCAATAATAGTCTTTAGAAATACTCTTGGTTATTATCCTGCAGATTTTACTGTGGATCCAGATAGCGATCTTCCAATTCCACAAAAAAATCGATCTACAGATACTTGTTGCGATAGCATATCTATTGTCTATGGTGATTTTGATAAAAATGATCCAATACAAAAATATAAAAGATATAAAATTTCATATTTTGCATTACCAATAAACAATGAGGATGGAAATCCTGATAATGATTTTTATGGGGTTTATAAAACTAAAGAAAGCTGGATTGAAAACGATGAGAATACATTTGGTAATTGGACAAGTAAATGTACTGAGTGTTACACAAATCAACTTGTCAGATCACATTTAGTCGATATGGAATTTTTATTATTTGATGGCAATGGACATCATTTATGGAAAAATGGAGATTATCCTCTACCAAATAATGCTCATAGATCCGATCTTTATAATATTAAACAAGTGGATATGTCACTAATGTTTAGATCAAATAAAGAATTTTATAAAAATAAACCAAAACAAAAGCAATTTTTAAAAACATTAAGTAATGACAGATATTCAGGATTAGGTCTTGATGATAGATATTTAAGAGACAATGTAGTTGTAAGTATTGCTACAAGAAACATAGGAAGATGAAAAATAAAAATAAAAATATAAAAGGATTTACACTAATTTTATCGTTAGTTCTTTTAATAGCTATGTCATTAATGGGTGGAACTCTAGTTGTGTTATCTTCGAGTGATCACCGAGATAATAATACTGATGATTTATATCAGCAAGCTTTTTACGTTGCTGAAACTGGATTATTAGAGGCTGAAAAATACTTGTTAAATAAGTTTATGGGAAAACCAAGAAGAGTAAAAACTGCTGGAACAGTATCTCGAGAAGATGACGAGTTATCGAAAAATATACCTCCAGCAAATTCCTTTACGATCCCTGCTGCTGATAGAACCCCGTGCTACAAAAGTTTTAAAAACATCATAAATCTAGAAAATGTAGTTACACATTATACTGAGGGCTCATTTTATCAAATCGTGGAACCAATAGTTGCATCTGTCTATTCATCTGCATCTGGAAGAGAGAGCAAGTATAGAGATGGAGAGATTAGCTTTTTACAAAGATTTACTTATGAATACTTTATGGTTAATGTTGGCCCAGCGGACTCCTTTGAGACTGGAAATAGTGTTCAAGCGTCAGCTACCGATGTTGTTAATAGAGGAACTGCTTTCAGGGTTTATTCCTGCGGTATTTTTGATGAAGATAAAATTATAATCCCTCTTGAAAGTATGGTAGTTTTACCGGAATAAAAAATGAAAAGAAAAACTTTTACTTTATTTTTTATAATTTCTTTATTTAGCTCACAAATATCATGGGCATGTGATTTACTAGGAATTGAAATAGGTTCGGATAAATCAACAATTGAAAATATTTTTGGAACAATTGAGGATGAACAGTCCCAAATAGAAGGAGTCCTTGGAACAACTAGAGGAAGTGGTTCTAGTGGTCTCGGGGGAGATGTTTCAGTTTATGTTACAGAAAAAAATGCTTTCTGTGAAGATATAGACTTTGGAGAAGTTTTAATTAAAGGATATGTTGTAAACAACAAAGTTGGTGCAGTAGAAATCGAATTGCAAAATGGTCAAAACAATGATGAGAGTGCAAAGGGTTTGCTCAATAAATATGTTCAATCAAGTTTTGGAGCAGTAAACACTGAAGATAAATCTTGGCCAGGGTATAAGTTTTGGAATTTCGGGAATAAACAAATTTATTACTATAAGATAAAAAATATTGATAAAGAAATTATAGAGGGCGTTGCAGTAACTTCACCAGATTATTTTGAAGTATTACTTGAACAGGAAGAATAATGAAAATAAAAAATTTATTTAAAATAATTATAATTAATTTAATACTATTATCTTTAACAGGTTCAAAATCTTTTACAAAACCAATTCCCCCTGGATCAGGAAAGGGCGATGTTCCAGCTAATATATTAATATTGTTAGATAGCTCAGTGAGTATGAGAAATATAGCATCAGGTGGAATGGGAACCTATGGTGTGGACTGGGCAGTAGAATTAAGTGATGGCAATATAATTTTTGCTGAGAACGGAAGAGGTTTTTCTAAAATTATTGCTGAAACGGGCGAAAGAGATTTAACATTTGCTGGTGGTGCTATCAATTTTAGAGGAGCGAATAGAGATTCAAATTGTGGAAATAAAAATTCAAAAGTTAATAAAAGTTGGGCCGGGGCTGTAACGTCAAGCGATATAGTTTATGGAGTTTCAACTCAAAATAGCGGGCAGATAATTGCAATTGATAAAGACGGCAAATGCGTTGATGTTATTGGGTTTAATAAAACAAAAATTGCAATGCCAGCATTACTTGAGATAAGAGAGATTGATAATGATGAAATTCTTTTTGTCGGAGGTAGAACTCATGAAGGTGGTGGTAAGAAAGGAAAGTTATATGTCAAGAACTTGACGAACGGGAGAGAAAAAAGATGTTCGATAAATAATAATCAACATTTTGGAAAACTATTAAATAGAAATGCAGCTATGTCGATGACCATTAGTAACAATGGTGATTATATTTATCTTGCAGCAGGTCAGCACCTTGTAGGCTATACTTTAACAAAAGATGGTAACGACCTTTATTGTCCTACTGACGGTAATTGGGATTATTTTATTAACACAGGACAAAACCAAGCAAGAACTCCTAGCCAAACAAATTCTCTTGCAGATGATATAAAAGATATTTACGCGATCAAATATTCTGTAGCAGAAGATAACAAGATCTATGCAACAAGTAAAAACTCTCATCTTCTCCAAAAAATTTCAATAGACCACACAAATATTACAGCTAGTTTAGATTTTACTATTGGTAAAAGTGGAAATGCCAAGAGTTTAAGTGATAAAGACCCAGGGGCTGTTAATGCTGCTGATGTTGAATTCAATATGCCAGGAAAGGCTTCGAGTTCTACTTTCGCAAATAATATATTTACTAGCGCTACAAGAGTTTTAGTGGGTGATAGAAACTCGTTCATACATAAATTCGATGAAAATAAAATGACAGATGCTTTAAAAAATACAGCCTGGCGAGCGAGATATGGCGGTGCTAAAGTATCAAAATTTGATGGAGCTAAAGATGCTATTGCGGAAATAGTAACAGATAGTTCTTTAACATCTGGAGCAAACTTTGGATTTGGTCATTGGAATTCAGGTACAAATGACTCACGTGGTGGAGCTGCTTGGAACCCTGATGGAGCAAGAGGTGGCGGTGAAAAATGGTGTCACTTTGTTAATTGGTGTTATTATATGGATAATGGTTGGATGGGAGGCACTCATCCTGTAGGTACATCTGACCGATGTCTTAATGATTACTGTCTAGAGGTAGGAGTTAGTGCTACTGGAGCTTCTGAAATTGTTGATGTGCTCCCAACAATCGGTATGGCATGGGGAACAGATGGAAATGCTTTCGCAGATATTGCATATCAATATTATGGCAATAGAACAGGAGAGACACCAGTTATAGATGAGGTGGGTAAACCTTGTCAGCAAAATTATGTAATCGTTATAAGTGATGGATATATACGGAACAACACTGAGTCGTTTGAAACTCTGAAAAAACTGAAAAATGAATTTAAAGTTACTACTCTTATGGTTGGATATGGCGGTTCTTATCAAACAAGTGCTAAAGTAATATTTGATAGGCTTGCAAGAGCAGGATCATGCGAAAGCCCTGGCGAATATGGTGATACTGTAGATCCAATTACTTATGACCCACTTACGAATAAAACGGGTTGTGAAGCTCCAATAGATGCAGAAACACCAGCTGATTTAAAGACAGAGATAGAGTCAAAAATCAGACAAATCATTGCGGAAAGGTTATCATTTACAGCTCCATCAATAACAGCAACTCTTGAAGAAGGTGGATCTATTTATCAAGCGCAATTTAATTATAGGTCAAACACTGAATGGAAGGGGCACTTATATAGGTATAGTATTGATAATAATGTCATTAACGATGACTTGGATACCGATGAGGGTAAGGCAGCTGGTAACTGGGATGCTGGAGCTGAACTTGTTAAAGCTTCTAAAGGATCTGTGAATAGAAAAATCTGGACTGCAATTGATACTGATCAATATGGAAGCGCAGGCTACACTGGAAGCGGAGGATGGAATAACTGGAATACAAATAATGCAGCTGCAATTCAAGAATTATTTGAGGCAACCGGTAACGTAGTAAGAGATTATCATAATTCTCAATCAACTTGTGGTATTAAAAATACACCAGGTGTGGAAGATGGAATTGAGGATGATGTAAAAGGATTAATAAATTTTGTTAGAGGTGTCGATTACTTTGATTACGATGGAAGTTCAGGAAGTGGAGCGTGTAATATTACTGAGGATAGAGATTGGATTTTAGGTGATATTTATCATTCTCAACTAATCGAAGTTGGTCCACCTAATGCAAGTACAAACTTTTTTGGCAACAACCAAGAAAAATACTGGAGATCAACTAAAGGTTATGGAGCTTTTCAAACATCTCTCAAAGATAGAACAACAATTGTTTACGCAGGTTCAAATGGGGGAACGTTGCACGCATTTAATGCGAAAACTGGAGATGAGGAATGGGCATTTGTACCTCCATTGATTGCAGCCCAGCTCCCGCTCTTGGTGAACAAAAATATGGATGGAAAATTTGGTGGAGGAAATAAAGCTGGAGGTACTAATCCTATATTTGCTGTTGATGGATCACCTGTTGTTCATGATGTGTTTATCAAGGGGTTAAATCCAGGCGGGACAGAATATGAAACAGGAAAATCCTGGCGGACTTTATTATTCATTCCTTATGGTCGTGGTGGAGCAGGATTTTCAGTACTGGATATAACTGTACCAACTGTAACAGCTGGAACAGAAAAGGATGATGGTACATATGAAACAGGGACAGGACCTCTGCATATGTTTTCTATATATAACGACTCTTATAATAAAGAGGTTATAAGAGTAGATCATAATGGTAAAATGACAAGACTTCCATATCAAAGAGCGACTCTTTCATTAGAAGAATCTTTTGAGGGGGTTCACGCAGCTAATATCTATGAGGAAGCTGAGACGAGAGATGTAGCTTTAGGTACTTACACAAATGATAACGGTACTCCAGCCGACACTACAGATGACTTTGAGGCAGATTATTTTACTAATAGGGATGCTAAAGATACATGTCAGGGTAATAGTGATTATGCAGGAGGTGGCTTTGTAAATACATCCTACGCTAGTGGAGCAACAACATGTTTCAAAGATAATGTTTTTACATTTGATATAACATTACCAGACAGCGCAGTAAGTAATGGAACGGTAAAGGATGGTGTACTGTCAATTTCTGAATTAGTTAGCGACGATTGGATAGAGATATCTGATAATGATGTTACAGCAACTTATGACGGCGCTATATTGACAATAAATTTCGGTGCTACGAACAAATTCACTATTGACCAAGGTATTGCAGGGCAATCTGATAAAATTAAAATAGAGACGACTTGCGATGGCCAAGGAATAAATAATATAGAGTTCGATTATAGTGGATTAGGTGAGACTTGGTCCACACCAAGAATTTTTAGAATGCCATCTACCAGTGGAAGCTTAGATCATAAGGATGATAGATACGTTGCAGTTATGGGTGGAGGAATGGGATCTGGAACTAAATGTGTAGGTTCTGGTGTCTTTATCGTTGATTTAGAAGCCGGTCCGCTTGAGGACAATTCAGAGCTTGGACATAAAGCTGGAAGATTATTTGGATCAACTGAAAATGACGGATTTATGAGGATATTAGACAGTGAAAAGAAAGGGTATAAAATAGGAATTACGGGAGAGTATGAACATGCAAGTCCTATAGTTAATTCAGTTCCAGCTACACCTATAGTCATAACGGCAGATAATGTACCACAGGCTGATTGGCGAGGAGCAATGGTTTACATTAATGATTTAGAGGGAAAAGTAATTAAAATTAACTTAACCTCAGATGGTACTCTATATGAGCAGCAATTTCTTATGAACTTGCAAGCAGACAATATAAATAAGAGGTTTAGTTTTTTTGAAATGGATGCAGCAATTGGAGGAGACTCCGGAAATCTCTGGTTATTTGGGGGAACAGGGAACTTTAATAGAATATCTGAAACAGTAGGTGAAGATGGAAAAAGCTTAATGGATAATATAGTTTATGGGATAAGAGATCGTGATTTTCCAAACTTTGTTTCAAGAAATAATCCTAAACTTATAAGTGGAAGTACAGACTTTATTCTTAATTCAGCGACAGCATTTAATAGTTCAAATACTCCAAAAATAGATAAAAGTTCTGACTGTGTTGATACAACAGGAGAAAACTATCCGACCTGCAGTGTTGGAACTAATGATGATGCATGGAAATATCATTTAGGTGAACCAGATAGTAACCCTAAATCAACTACAGGCAATAAATTTAGAAAAACTTCAGCAGCACCTACTGTTTATAGAGGTAAAGTTTATTTTCCAATCTATGAACCAGCTGAACAAGTTTGTGAATTAGGAACGGCATATGTTTGTGCGTATGATGATGAGTGTGGCTCATTAGACTCTACACATATCGATCCTAGTGTTGCACAAGGAAGTTGTTATGAAGTAGGAAGTGGTATTTTATCCAAACTTGTTGTTTACGGTGGTAGCATGTTTGCAAACTTAGCTGGACCAGAAGAAGCAGAAGATACTCTTGTACAAATACTTGCCAGCGAAAAACAATTTAGATCTTTCAGAAATTCTTGGCGAGAGAATTTTTAGTTATTAAATAATAATAATTTAATTTGGTTACCAAAGGCAATATAAACTACTGTTCCAATTATAAGATAAGGACCAAAAGGAATCGGTGTTGATAAATTTTTTGTTTTGTTAATTAAAGACGGAAGAACATATAACAACCCTATTAAGGATGAAAAAAAAATTATTATAGGAACACTCACCCATCCAAACCAAAATCCTATCGCCGATAAAAGTTTTGCGTCACCCAAGCCCATTCCTTCCTTCTTTCTTATTTTTTCAAATAAAAAAATAATTATCCATATTATTACATAGCCAACTATTCCTCCAACTAATGAATTAATTAGGTTTGGAAAAATATCCAAATTTAAATTAGGGTAAAAAGATTTTGCAAAACCAATAAACATTAAAGGAAAAGATAATTCATTTGGAATTATTGAATGTTTGAGATCAATAAAGAATATAATAATAAAAAATATACTTAAAATTATTAATAATAATGTTGTAACACTCAATCCATATACGTAATAGATAACACAAAATGTTATTGCACTTAATAATTCTACAATAAAGTATTGAAAATCAATTTTATATTCACAATTTCTACATTTTCTTTTTAAAAATAAAAAAGATACTATAGGAATGTTATCAAACCATCTTATAACACTTTTACATTTAGGACAAAAGGATCGATCTAATACAACACCTTTGTCTTGTGGTAATCTAAAAATACAAACATTAGAAAAACTACCCCAGACACTTCCTAAAATAAAAAAAAAAGCAAATATCACTAATTAGATTTTAAATTGTGATGCAATATTTATGATCCCATCGATACAATATTGAATAAAAATTACTGCATCCTGAATATGCAAATAGAAACTTGGCGAATTAATTATAATTTCCATATCTATTAAAATTACCAAAAAAGCATTAGAATGCCAATTATAAAAGAATACAAAAAATATTATAAAATATGTTTTTTAAAACAAAAAAAATTGAGCCAATAAAGAAAGATAACTCTTTGGACGAGGATCTTGCGATTATTACACAAATGAACCAGGAATTCGCAACATCTTTAGATTTAAATGAAACCCTACAAACAGCTTTAGAAGTAATAATTAAAAGAATAAATGCTCAAGCAGCAAATATTTTTTTAATTGATGAAAAAAAACAAGTGTTTCAATGTATCGCATCAAAATATCAATCATATCTTGATGAATATGAAATTCCTTTAACGCAAGGCGTAATGGGCAAGGCTGTTCTTCAAAAAAAATGTATTAGAGTTGGAGATGTAAGAAAAGATGTTAGAGAAATTGCTGAATTTTATTTTGACTTAGATAACAAAACTAATTTTACAACTTATTCAGTTCTTTGTTCACCATTAATTGCTGCGAATGAATGCATCGGTGTTATTCATTGTCTTAATAAAAAAACGAATGGAAAATTATTTGAGGAGAATGATAGAAAATTACTTGAAACTTTATCTGCACCTGCTGCTTTAGCAATTCGTAATGCAAAAATGGCAAAAGAACTAGTTGAAAAAAATAGAATGCAAAAGGAAATAGAAATTGTTGGGGAAATACAAAAAACATTATTATCTAAGAATAAAGATGAAAATTTTCCAATAGCTGGAATAAATATCCCTGCAAAAGTTGTATCAGGTGACTTCTATAACTTTTCTGAGATTGGAAAAGGAATGTATGGTTTTGGAGTTGCTGATGTTTCAGGCAAAGGAATTAAATCATCTTTACTTATGTCGAAGGCATCTAGTCTCTATCGTTGCCTTAGTAAAACTATTTTTTCTACATCAGATCTTTTAAACTTACTTAACAAAGAAATTTGTGAAACAGCTGCAAGAGGAATGTTTGTTACAATGTTGGTTGGAATTTATGATAGTAATAAAAAAGAATTACTTTTATCAAATGCTGGACATGAACCACCACTTGTAATTGATAAAGAACAAAAATTTTCAAACTTTTCTGAAGCCGGTCCACCACTAGGTATAACTTCTAAAATAAAATATAAAGAGACAACTACAAACTTTTCAGACAGTTCAATGTATATTTTTACTGACGGTATAACCGAAATAAAAAGTCCATCAGGTGATATGCTTGAAGTTGAAGGTTTTCAAAAATATATAAAAAAATATCAACACGCACCAAATAATAAACGATTAAAATTAATGATTGAGGATATAGTGAAAGCAGGCATGATACAAAAAGATGATTTAACAATTGTTACAGTCGATAGTATACAATGACAAAATTTATGTCGCTCATTGCAATATTAATTTCGGTTGTATTATATTGGACAACAGCAAATGTTTGTAAATACAATTTTGCAATTGATAAGAAAACAAATATGTTAAATATTCTTTCAGAAGAAATTGGTCCTTCAATTAAAAAAGCACAAGTTTATTATTATAAAGAATTAGATTGCACTAAAGTAGATTGGTCTTTTGATTATAATAGAGTTGTTAAAAATATTGAGACATTAACAGTAATGGTATATCAATCGTTTACAACAGATATAACTGGGAGATCTTTAGTTGAATAATATTATTTTGTTTATTTATTATTTAATTAACAAAATTTTATTTTTTAATTAATTTAAAATAATTATTTTATTTAATTTTATAATAAACATAAAAAATATTTACTTTTTTAAAAAAAATTTCTCTTTAGTTTAAAATTTTATTAAATCTTTTAATAAAGTAAGCTTAATGAAAATTTTTGATGATTTTTTAAAAAAAACTATCTTACAAAGAAAAAAAAATACAATTTTTGATTGAAATAAAGAAAATTATGAAAATTTGACCAAAAATGATAAAAATTATTTAGAGAAATAAAAAAAAAAATAAAAAATTTAAGACTGAAATATGAAAATTTTACAAAAATTAAACCACTCTAACACAAAAAAATTTATCTCTAACACAAGAATCGCATATACAAGGATTTTAATAAAAGTGTTGATTTTTGTGATATTTTGGTTTTTATTTAATAATAATTAACTCTAACACAACAAATTTTACCATTTTGTGTTAGAGTTATTAAAAATAAATATTTCTTTAAAAAGAAAATAATTTTTTTCAAGAATTTAAAAAAAGTCAATAAAATCAACACTTATAGACATTTTGACCTAAAATGGTCACCATAGGTTGTATTTTGTGTTAGACATTTTTTAAAATTGTGTTAGAGATAAGCTATGTTTGTGTTAGAGAAACTATAAATTTTTTAAATATGGACGATAAAGAGAAAGAAAAATTTGGTGTCATTATAGATAAGAATGACCAAGGAACCGATAATCAACCTAAAGTTGATGATGCTTCGGTAAATCCCGATATAAATAAAGAGAGCAAAATTTCTGAGCTAGAAAACAATACACCTTCTGAAGAAAAACAACCTGAGAGTGATATAAAGACCGAAACAGATGCAACAACTCAGTCAGAGGGCAATTTAAATGAAAATAAAGACGAAAGTCCAGAAAAAGACAAGCCTGATGAAAGCAATGTTGTAGCTGAAACTTCAGAAGAAAAGAAAGAGCATCAAGTAATTCACAAAAAAGACGGAAGATTACATATCTATGTGAGGCAAGATAAATATAAAGGTGAATTAAAATCAAGGAATTGGGTTGGGAGACTTTATATTGATGGAAAACAAAAGATTTCTTCATCAGGTACTCCAAATTTAGAGGAAGCAATACCAATTTTGGAGAAATGGTTTGATGATGTCCATAAGCAAAAAGAGAGAGAACAAAAACAATTAGAACAACAAAAACCAGATAATGTTTCATCACAACCAAATTTAGAAAATCCTGAGGTTAAACCAGGCCCCAATGAGGAAATAAAACCAAAATCTCCAGAGATATCTACTCAAGAGCTCATTAATCAAAAAATAAACGAGATAAAACAACAAGAACAAAATAATATTTCTTTAAACCAAAAAGAAGAAACTGATGCTGGGGGATCAAAAGTTCAAAACATTTTTAATAAATTAAAAAATATTAAGCTAAATACCCCCTCTTTTGGAAAAAAAGACTCAGCTTCTCCAAAATTAAATTTTGATAAAAATAAAGTAAAAGAAAAATTTAATAATTTTTTAAAATCGCGGCTTGGTAAAAAAACTGCGCAAGGTGAGGAAATAGTTGGTGTTGAAATTACTAATAAAGAAATTAGACTTGCACAAATTTCATCAAACAAAGCAAATCAATGGGTATTAGATAGATTTTATACTCATGCAATCGACCTTCCTGAAGACTCTGCAATTATTGATCACGAAAAAAAGGTAAGCGAAGAATTAAACATAGCATTGCAAAAATCAAAAATATCAACACCAAATGCAGCAATTGCAATTCCAGTTACAAACGCAATTATAAGAGTTGTTACTGCTCCATTAATGAATGATGAAGAATTAAAAAAAGCAGTAGATACAAATTCATTATGGGAAAACTTAATTCAATTAACTGATAACCTTGACGATTATTCAATTTTTCATCAAGTTATTAACAGAAGTTCAAAAGAAAATACTATGGATATATTATTTGTTGCTTCAAAATTAGCTGATATTAACAATTACACATCAATAATTAAAAACAGTGGATTAAATCCTGTAATTATTGATGTTAAATGTTTTGCATTAAAGTCTGCTGTTGATCAAATCAACCAAATTTCAAATAAAACAGAGGATACAAATTTCACTGCAATGTTAGAATTTGGATTAGACGAGAATTATGTAATGATATTGTATAATAATAACCCAATAATTACCGATATTTTCCTACGTGGTCAGGATAGAAAAATTCTGAAAGAGTCTCAAGATCAAGAGGAAAAAGATGCTCTAGTTAGACGTTTTATGACACAGGTAAAACAAGCTGTACAGGATTTTGAAACTAAATATGAAAAAAGGGTTAGAAATATAAAAGTAGTTTCCAATTTACCAAACGTTGATGATTATCTATCTAGCTTTAGAAAAAGTTTAGTAAATACTGGCTTTAATTTGTTTGACCCGTTTGATGGTTTAAAAATACCTCAACAATTAGAAAATAAAATAACTATAGAAAATAGATCCTATTTTTCGACTGTTGTTGGTCTTGCTTTTAGAAAACTCGATGTATTTGGATATTACAAATTTGTTACAGCTGTAAAAAATATAAATCTTCTTCCGAATAGGGAAGGAATGATTAAGCAAAAGAAAATGAAAGCATTCTCTGATTTCGCTTATAAAGGAGTAGTGGGTGCGGTTGCAGGCATATATTTAATCTTATTCGCTTTATCATTTTGGAACATTTATTCCTATAACAATAAATTAAAAGTATACGATACTGTAGTAGCTGAGCATTTAGCTAAGCAAGGTGAAGTTGCGAAATTTTCAAAAGAATTAAAGAAAATGACAACTACTCTTAAATTAAGCAATAGTCTTAAATCTAATAAAGATTTGAGCTACAGAGTGTTAGCACAGATTGCGAGCAGCGTTCCAAATAGAGTTAAGTTTGACTCTGTAGATTATGATGGAAAGAGACAGGTAGTTATTACAGGAATTGCAGCAGGCGATAATGATATCTTACAGTTGATCAGAAACTTACAATCAAAAAGTTACATCACACAAGCATCTCTATCATCAATGAAAATGCCAAGGGTACAAGCGGGAGACCAAGTAATGAAAGGATTTAAAGTATTTGTAAAAGTTAAAGGATAATTATGGATTTGAATGAATTAAAAAATTTAAACATAGATGATTTGAAAGCAAAAATTTTAGCTTTTGCTGATAAAAAAACTTTGATTAAGATTGGTATAAGTTTGGGTTCAATTATTATCTTTTTAATAATTTATTATGCAATTTTAAATCCAATTGTAAAACAAAAGAGGGCTCAAATTTCTGATATGAATACCAAACAAGAGGAGATTGCTAAATTTGAAAAAGATATTGTATCAATAAAGCAAAAGATTAAAAAAATTAAACCTAAGTATGAGAACTATTCAACATTATTTCATTCAAAAGCAGAAGTAGAGGGTTTATATCAAAACCTAAGTGAGTTTGCGACTATAAATGGTTTGGTTATTTCAGTAATAGAAAAAGGCAAACCTCAGCAAGTGTCAAAGTCGGAAATTTTAAATAAAGGTAAGAAGAAAAAGAAAAAGAAAAAGAAAAGGAAAAAAGCAGTGTCTAAAAAAGACCAAATGAAAAACATAGCATATTACTCAATTCCCGTTAAATTTCAGATCAATGGTAATTTTTTAGGATACATTAAATTTAAGAGGGCTTTATCGTTATCTAATAAGATGTTGAATTTTGAGTCAGAAAAGATACAAGTAGAGTTAGGAGATTCAACTGGAGCGATAAAAGTAAGTGGAACTTTAACAATAGTGGGGCTAACAGATGAGTTCTTTTAAAAAAATATTTGTAAAACTATTATTAACAACTCTAATAGTATTATTTAGCAATAATATTTATGCTGACACTCATGATAAAGACAAATCATCAAGTCAAAATAAAGAGGAACCGTTACCTTTAAACGATCCTTTTGTTGGAGACTCATCTTTTTCAGGTGGAGTTAAAGTTATAACTGAAGATGGAAATAGTTTAGCAGAAAAAAAGCGAATTGATTTATACACTTACAAGTTAGTTGGAATAATAAAATCAGATTCAGATAGTTTTATTTCTCTTATAAATCAAGATGGTGAAGTAATTACGGTAGGTATGTTTGAGGAGCTAAATGATGGTGTCAAACTAGTAGATATGACAACCAAAGAAGCAATTTTTCAAACCGACGAAAAATATTTAATCATGAATTTTAAAAACCAGATTAAGGAGACAAGTGAATATTAATTCTTTAAAAATATTTTCTGTAATTTCAATATTATTACTTTTACTGAATGCTTGTGCAAAACCAAACATAAAAACTAATAAAAAATTTAAACATAATACACCACTGATTAAAGACGACATTAGAAAATCAGGAAAAATGGAAATTGATAAAACTATAAAAATGGGACCAAAACCCGTGATCGGAGATACAAAAGCATTACAAAAACGAAAAAAAATATCATCTCAACAAAAAAGAAATTATTTATTAATTCCTGACGAATTTAAAACTTTAAAGCAAAATGTTTCATTCAAATTTAAAAATTTAGATTACGCAGAAGCAATGCAATTAATGGGTAAGGTAGGAGATATAAATGTTTTAGTAGGTGATGAGGTAGCAGGATCGATTACGGCTGAACTAATTAATGTTCCATGGGATAAAGCCTTTAATGCTCTATTAGATATGAAAAATTTTGCAGCCGATATCGATGTTTCAAGTAATTTAATAAGAGTACACACTCCCTCAACTTTAACTGCACAAGAAACATATAAATCAACAAGGGCAGCAGCAGTTAAAAAGAAAGTAGAATTAGAAGATTCCGTTGAACCAATTGTCTCAGAAATTTTTAGACTTTATTATATATCACCTGCAGAAGCTAAGACTACTATTAATGAATTATTTACTTCAACAGGCGAGGCTGGTTTTTCACCAATTCAAATAACTGAGGAAATTACAACACGATCTATTATTGTTAGAGGTAAAAGTGAAGATTTAGATGTTGTAAATAAAATTATTGGTGAAATTGATGTAAGGACTAAACAGGTTTTGATAGAGGCGTTTATAGTTGAAGCAGACTCTACATTTGAAAAAGCTTTAGGGACAAGATTAGGTGGCACATACGTAAAAAATCAGAGAGTTGTTGGTGGTGTTGTTGGTGGGGATGCTTTGACATCAACTACTTTCGATCAGGAGACAGGGTCTATCAGTGATGCAGGAGGATCAGTTACAGATTTTACGGCCGCTGCCGCTGGGGCAACAAGCGGTATCGGTATAATTAAAAGGACAGGTACCTCAATTTTAAAAGCTCAAATACAAGCTTTAGAGTCTCTTGGTTTAGGAAAAACAATATCTAATCCAAAAGTTTTTACTATAGATAATCAGGAAGCAACTATTACTCAGGGTGAGGAAATTCCATACCAATCAACAGGTGACGGTGGTTCAGAAACACAATTTAAACCTGCTGTTTTAGAACTATCAGTTACCCCGAGTATTATCGGTGATGGAAATGTATTATTGGATGTTAGTGTAAACAACGACTCTGTAAATAGAGCTACAGGAGGCGAGCCAAGTGTTAACACAATGAAGATAAAATCTAAGCTTTTAGTTGCTGATGGAGACATCGTTGTAATTGGTGGAATTAAGAAAAATAAAGTATTTGATACAAAAGCTCAGTTACCGGGCATAGGAAATGTACCTATTTTAGGAAATCTGTTTAAAGGTACAACAAAAAGTGATAACTTAGATGAGCTATTAATATTTATAGCACCAAGAGTTTTATAAAATGTTGAAAATAAGCAGAGAAAGTGAAATAAATTTAATCAACGTCTTAATTGACAACGATATTATTTCTGGAAAAGATTTACCAAATATAAAAAAAGTAAGCACTGAAAAAAACAAATCACAAATCGATGCAGTTTTTGAATTAAAACTTTGTGATGAGGACAAAATTTTAGATGTTTTAGTTAAAGAGCAGAGTCTAGATATTGTAGATCTATCAAAGATTGAAATTACAGATGATATTAAATCTGTTTTGCCATCAAACTACATAAATATGAATTTTGTTGCACCTTTTAAAGTTGAGGGAAAAAATTTACATATAGCGATTTCTGATAGTTCAAAACTTGGATTAATGAGAAATTTAAAAGCAATTACAAAAAAAAATATTGAACTTCATGCAGCTAAAGTATCTCAGATTTCTGAGTTTATTCAAAAGTTACAAAGTGAAAGTGGTGATGTTAAAATTGAAACTATAAGAAAAGAAAATAAGGAAAAAGTAAAAACTTTTGACTCAGAGCTTGGAGATGCTGGAGAAGTTTTAGAAAATAAACCTGAAGAGGAAATCGAAGCAATAGAAAACGAGTCTGAGGTAATAAAGTTTAGTACCGCTGTTGTAGCGGATGCGATTAAACTAGGTGTTAGTGATATTCATATTGAGCCATACAGATTTTCATCAAGGGTCAGATATAGACTTGATGGAATGCTTCAAGAACAAGAAGAATATAAAAAATTTTTACATGATAACTATGGTGCGGTCGTAACACGTTTTAAAATCATGGGTAAATTAGACATCGCCGAGAGAAGATTACCGCAAGACGGCGCAATTAATTTTAAAATTGATGGTAAAGTTGTTGATTTAAGATTGTCTATATTGCCAACAGCAAACAACGAAAGAATTGTAATGCGTATTCTTAACAAAGACGCAGGTGATATAACTTTGGAACAATTAAATTTTGAAGATCAAGATCTTAAAAATTTAAGAAAAGCTATTCATAGTACCCAAGGTCTTGTATTAGTAACTGGACCGACTGGATCAGGTAAATCAACAACTCTTTATAGTATTTTAAAAGAAGTAAGCAAACCACATCTTAATATTTTGACTGCAGAAGATCCTGTTGAATATGAATTAGATGGTGTTGGCCAAGTACAAATTAAAGATGACATTGGTTTATCGTTTGCCTCTGCTTTGAGATCTTTTTTACGTCAAGACCCAGAGATAATTCTGGTAGGAGAGATGAGAGATAAAGAAACGGTTGATATAGGATTAAAGGCTGCATTAACAGGTCACTTAGTATTTAGCACACTTCATACCAACGATGCGCCAAGCACTATCACACGATTACAAAATATGGGAACACCAGATTATCTAATCAGTGCAGCAACTCAAATGGTACTTGCGCAAAGATTAGCTAGAAAAAATTGTAAAGATTGTAGAGTTCCAGACGAAGATGTTACACCAAAAGTTTTAACTGACTTAGGTTTCACTCCAGAAAAAGCATCTAGAGTAAAAGCAATTAAAGGCAAAGGTTGTGCAAAATGTAAAAATAGTGGTTATAAAGGACGACAAGGAATTTATGAAATATTGGTAGTGTCAAAACCAATCAAAGAAGCAATTCTAAGACAAGCTACAACGCCAGAGTTAAGAGAAATTGCAATCAAAGAAGGTTTTCAAACCATGCAAGATATGGGCAGAAGAATGATTGCCAATGGAGACTTAAACTTTAGGGAATTTGAGCGAGTTTTATCAGCTAGCTAGTGATGGAAGTATTTACTTATAAAGGTATATCATCAGGTAAGTACGTTGAGGGAGAAATTGAGGCTCTCAATCAAGATGAGGCATCTTTTAAACTTAAAGAGCAAAAAGTAATTATTACTAATTTAATCAAAACTAATAAGAAAAAAGGCGAAAAAAAAGAAAAAGCCAAAGGTAAAGGTTTCTCTTTATTTGGGAAAAAAAAGATAAAAGTGGAGGATATTTTAATTTTCTCAAAGCAGTTTGCCACCATGGTAAAAGCTGGGTTGCCTATTTTGCAAACACTCGCAATGTTAAGAGATCAATTAGAGTCTCCTGCAATAAAAGAAGTAATTGAAGACATTAGAAAAAGTTTAGAGGGTGGTGTTACATTATCAAAATGTTTCGAAAAATATCCTCAATACTTTGATAACGTATATGTTAACTTGATAAAAGCAGGTGAGGCCAGTGGTAAATTAGATGTTTTTTTACTCAAAATTGTTGATGATTTAGAAAAAAAAGAAAAAATTAAAAAGAAAATTAAAAGTGCTCTTATGTATCCTGGTATTATGTTTACTACAGCAATGGTTGTAAGTGCGTTTATGTTAATTAAAGTTGTTCCAGTATTTGCTGAAATGTACGAGGGTATGGGCCTCGACCTGCCTAAGCCTACAGCAATAATTATGAGCATGAGTGGTTTTCTTAGAGGAACCGGAGGAAAAATTCTCTTTTTAAGTTTAGTTGGAGGTTATTTCTTATTTAAGTATCTAACTACTAAAAATGCTGCAATACAATATAAATGGCACAAACAAGTTTTAAAATTACCTGTATTTGGAGATTTAATTCTAAAATCATTAATTGCGCAAATTTCATTGATTATGGGAAATTTGAGTGCAGCTGGGGTAAATTTATTAGAAAGTATAGAAATTGCAAAATCTGTTAGTAAAAATGTGGTGGTCACTGAAGCTTTAGAGAATGTCAAAAAAGGTGTTTTTTCAGGCGAGACGTTGACAAAATTATTTTTAAAAGAACCATTATTTCCACCAACTTTCAGCCAATTAGTATCGGTTGGAGAGCAAACCGGACAACTTGATGAAATGTTCAATTCAGTTGCAAGATATTATGAAGCTGAATTTGATACAGCTGTAAATAATATGTCGAGTTTAATTGAACCAATAATGATTGTTTTCATGGGTATTATGATCGGTGGGCTTATGATTGCGATGTATTCACCAATATTCAATGTTGGTGCAATTATGGGTGGTTAAATTTTTTTAGATAAAATTAAATGGTTTACCCATTGTTGTTGGTCTTTTTTAAAAACTGCATCATCCATGATTTGTTTAATAAAAAAAGTGCCTAAACCACCAGGTTTTATATCATCTAATTTTCTGTGTTGAATATTTTCAGCAACAACAGGTTTTCCTTTATCAAAAAATCCAATTTCTAAATTATTTTCCTTTAAAGAAATTTTTATTTGCATATGATCTGTTGTATTTTCAACACCTTTATATGCATGTTTAACTATATTCTGTGCAGCTTCTGCAATCGCTAAAACTAATTCCTCTTTAAGATCATTGTCTAACTTTAGTTTATCAAAAACTTCTCTAGAAAAAACTCTAACCTCTTTTAAACTCGCAGTGTGTACTAGAAAATCTTTAGACTCTGACAAATCCATTATTCTAAGTTTAGTATTTGCTCCAACTTAGCCATCATTATTACTTTTAAAACAGATTTACTAACCTCTTTAACAACTACTTTGGTATTATTTTCTAAAGCTTTTTGATGACTTTCAATGAGAACTGATATTCCTGAAGAGTCCATGTAGGAAACGTCTTTGAGATTAAGGTGAACCTCTTTACCAGACTCTACAATTGGTAAAATTACCTCTTTTGCTTTTTCAGTTACATCCATATCAATTTCTCCATTAAGAAAAACTGTAGATATATTTCCCTCTTCTGTAATTTTATAACTCATGAAAGGATACTGATAACATTATTAATAAATTATTAAAATCTCAAATTTGGGCCAAAATGAGCATATTTTTTAAAAAAAAACTAGTTTTTTAAGCAAATTTAATAAAACTTCATTCTTTACATAATGATTATAAATATTAAGAATATGGGTATTAAAAAATTAAGACTATAGGGAGGTCTATGACTAATAAAAATAAAAACAAAAAAGGTTTCACACTAATCGAATTGTTAGTTGTAGTTGCAATTATTGGTGCATTAGCAGCTGTAGGAGTAGTTGCTTATAATGGATATATTGGAGCTGCTAGAGTTAATTCTACAAAAGCAATTCATAACAACGTACTTAAGTATATAGCTAACGAGAGAGGAAAATGTGCACTCGATGAAGACGCGACTATCATGGGTGGAGTTGCTACATGTTCTAGTGAGGCTTCAGATGTTGTTACAGCACTTACAGCGTCAACGTCTCCTCTTCAAGACAAAGACCCTTATGATGGTGGGATGGCAGTTGTGGCTTCAGCGCCAGCTGACGAGGGTACTACTTCAATGAAAAGAGGTAATGTTGTTATGACTTCTTCCGGCGATGTGATAACACTTACTACTTACATAGATAAAGACGATAACACTGTGACAGGTACTGTCACAATTGAGTAAAGTCTTAAAGTAGAGAAGTATCCTTGGTGCAAAAAAATTTTAGAGGGTTCACTTTAATTGAACTATTAGTAGTAGTCGCAATTATTGGAGCCCTCGCAGCAATTGGAACTCTTGCTTACACTGGATATGTAGGTGGAGCTAAAAAATCTGCAGCAACAAATGCGATGCAGCAAATAGCATTACAAGAACAAGAGTACGAGTCTATTAATGGAAGTTACTTTATACAAGCTTCTTGCTCACCAAGTGATGAAAATGTCGAGGAAATCAACACTGATCTTTTTGAAACCACCGCGGATGAACCAGTTGTTGATCTTGATGGATGGAGAGTTTGTGTAGATACGCATACAACAGGTTTTGTAGTAAAAGCTTGTGAGTGGGATGCAACACTATCATCATGCAAAGCTGGAGAAGAAGTACTTACATTAAATACTAAAGGCGCAAGAAATTTTTAATTAAATCTGTCAACCCCCAAAATGGATACTTTATTCCTTTTTAAAAAATTGATAAGTAAATAAACTTTATTTATGAAAAAAATAATTATTACTTTGTTGCTACTTCCAATTCTAAGTAATTGTACACAGTACTCTGCTATGATAGGCCCAAGTTATACTTTAGCAGAAACAGGAAATTTCTTACAAACAACAACATCTCTATCAAGTTCGATTGCGGCAAATAAAGTTAAATCAAATTTTATTCAAGAAGTTAAAAGTGATAATTTTTGCAAAAAATTTCACACCTCAGAGCTAAGTGAAATATTTTTTGAGACATTAGATGATATGGATTGTGTTCATGATCCAATGAGTATCTATAGATAATTCAAAATTAAAATCTAAGACAGCCTATTTTGATCATAAATACCTTTTAATCTTTAATTTTATTGAAATTAATCCTTATTTTTCAAATTTAAAAAAAATTGAATTTTCAATTATTTGATCTATGTTCTTTGTTTTTATGAGTTCTATTAGACTGAATAATTTTATTAAAAAGACCAAATTATTAAAAATAATTTTCGGCTTATTAGTTTTTTTTGGTTTTGTAATTAAACCTGTATTTTCATCTGAGAAAAATGTTACTTACATGCAAATTTTGCAGAACCCAAATGATCTAGATTTAAATTTAAAGTACGCTCAACAACAAGGGAAAATGGGAAACTTTAAACAAACAATCTCAACTCTTGAAAGATTAAATATGCTTTACCCAGATAATGTTGAGATAAAATTATATTTACTGTCAGTATTAGTTCAGGTCGACTCTCCTGAAAAAGCAAACACAATAATTGAAGAGATGAAATTAAGAAGAGATCTAGATCCTGAAGATTTAGAAACTCTAATAGAAATAGAAGAAGAGTTAAGAGATAGAGAGCCAAGTCTCTGGAATTTAACAGCAGATATTTCTACCGGTGTAGTTTATACAGATAATGTTAATAGTGTTTCTAAAAAAAGATTACAAAGTTCTTCTGATGAAATAACTGGTTTTAATTCTGCAAAATATGACAGAACATTAAGTGGTGGTCTTGGTATATCTGCCTCAAGACCAATTGGCGAAGAGTCATCTTTTTTAATAAATTTAAATCATAGTTCTTCAGAACAATATGCAGAAACTGACGATGACTATCAAAGTTATGGTTTAACATTTGCTTTTGATACAGTGTACGGTAATCAAAGTTTAAGTCCTTACATGATGTTTAGTAAATCGGATTATCAAACAGATGCAGATAGCTTTTCAACAATGTATGGTATAGGAGGTTTCTTTTCAGTAGGTGAAAGAAATTCTTTTAGTTATGGATATTCATTTGCTGACTCAAAAGGAAATCATAATTCAACTGACGATACAGCAATGGATACAAACTCCATTGTACATGGCTACACTTTAGGTCATGATTATATTTTAACTCAATTAATATCTACAAGTTTAAGTTTAGGATATAGTGACACTGATGCAAGAGTGGATGCAGGAAATGATTATGAAACTTATGATATAGGTTTTGGATTAAATTTTGCTTTCCCATGGGCGTATATTGCAGTTAGTAACGCTATGAGTTTTAATGATTATAAAAAAGAGGATACTTCAGTTAATTCAAATAAATTAAGATCAGATTATACAAATACTTTTGATATAATGTTAACAAAGGCAATAGGAGATATTTTTCCAGCAATTGATCCAAATAGAAGTTTATTTATAAACTTATCTTATGAAAAAGTTATTTCTGAAGCTAATATCATAAACTACGATTACATATCCGATTCCTTTTCATTAAGTTTCTCTAGATCATTCAGGCTAAATTAATAAAATTTGCAATTTATCGTTGAAAAATGGTGTTTTTTATGCTGCCCAGTATGAGTTTTTTTTCATTTAATTTTTCGAGAATTTTGCTAGTTTCAAGGAAATGAAAAAACTAATATCGTCGATTATAGCAATTATATTTGCACTCAACTTAAGTGCTTACGCTGAGGAAAAATTAACTATAGAAAAACAATTAGTTGGAATTGTTGGAGCTATTTCAGGAACAGTTAAAACCGAAACTAGAGAATTAAAAGCAGGCGATAAAATTTATTTAAATGAAACAATATATGCGGGAGTTGGCGCTGGTACTCAAATATTACTTTTAGATCAATCCACTTTTACGATTGGTGAAGACTCAGAAGTAGTAATGGATACGTTTGTGTTTGATCCTGAGACAAATGATGGAAAAATAGTAGCAAGCGTTAAACAAGGAAGTTTAAAAGTTATTTCTGGACTAATAAGTAAAAAAAATCCCGACAGTTTAACCGTTGAAGTTCCAGAGGGAACATTAGGTTCAAGAGGAACTGAGTTTCAAACAATAGTTTCAAGAGGAAAAACAGATACTTTATTAATAGGTCCAGGAAAAAATAATACTTTAGGAATGAGACCTGGAGCAGTCCTGGTTGGTAATAAATTTGGTCAAACTTTATTGAACAATCCATATAGCATTACCTCAATGACAAAAAATAAAGCACCAGGACAAGCTAAAAAAATTACAAAAAATCAATTAAAGAAATTTAACAAAAAAATGAAAGCTTTGAGAGTTGCGAAGCTTTCTAAAGATGACAAGAAAGTTCAAAGAAAAGCAATTAAAAAAGAATTAAGAAAAGAGTTAAAGTCATTAGGTTTTGAAAAGGAAGAAATTAAAACTATCATTAAGCAAAACATTCAAAAAGATAAAGAGAAGAAAGTAAAAATTAAAGCTGAAAGAGCAGAGAAGAAAAAAGCTAAGAAAAAAGCCAAAGCAGAAAATAAAAAAGGTAAAAAGAAAAAGGCTAAAAAAGGAGATAAGAAAAAAGGTAAAAAGAAAAAAGCTAAAAAAGGAGAAAAGAAAAAAGCTAAAAAAGCAGATAAGAAAAAAGCAAAACCTAAAGCTAAGAAAAAAGAAAAAGCTAAAGCAAAACCTAAGAAAAAAGCAAAAGCAAAATCTAAACCAAAAGCTAAGAAAAAAGCAAAACCAAAAGCTAAGAAAAAAGCTAAGCCTAAGAAAAAAGCAAAAGCAAAACCAAAGAAAAAGAAAAAAGCTAAGCCGAAGCCTAAAAAGAAAAAGAAAATAGCTAAAAAGAAAAAAGTAGTTAAGAAGAAAAAAGCAGCCAAGAAGAGAAAAGCTAAGAAGAAAAGAAGAAAAAAGAAGTAATTAGATCTCTTCTTAACTAAGATTTATTTACTTTATATAAATTCATTATAAGCTCAAGTTGTGAAAGCGTATCTTCAAAAAAATACAAATTATTTTATTTTTTTTGCAATACTATTACTACTAATTTCACTAAAGATTATTAATCCACCATTTATAAAATCAGTTTCATACTTAAGTTTTGATTTGTATCAGAAAGTATTTGCAAAAAAAAAAGATAGCAATGTAGTAATAATTGATATTGATGAAAAAAGTCTTGGAAAGTTTGGACAGTTTCCTTGGAACAGGACAGTTTTTGCAAAAATATTAGATAAATTAAATACATCAGATCCAAAGGCAATTGGTTTTGATATATTTTTTACAGAGAAAGATAAACAATCACCTGAAGAAATAATAAAATCTTACGGTCTAATACCATCTGATGTTGCCGAACTTCAAAATTTGAAAAGTCCAGATGATCTTTTTGCTGAAAAATTAAAAGAATCCAAATCTATTATTGCAGTGTTAGGAAGCAATGTACCATCACATTCAAATTATGATAGAAAAGCTAAGGCTAGATTTTTGTCAAAAGGTGGAGACCCTTTTGAATTCACATACTCCTATCCTTTTTCTATTGGATCACTTGAAGTATTAGAAAATAATGTAAAAGGTTTAGGCTCAATATCTTTTTTAGATCAATTAGATGGCATCATTAGATCCTTGCCACTTATTGTTCAATTGAATAAAAAATTATACCCAACAATTGGACTAGAAATGGTCCGGGTAGGCGAAAAACAAAAAAATATTTATGTTGAATTAAACGAGGTTGGAATAAATAGAATTAGTGCAAGGCCTCACAAAATTGAGTCTGATCCAAATGGAATAATTTGGATTAAATATAAAAAGTCTCAAAAGAAGCAATATATTTCTGCTAGTGATGTTTACGAGGGAAACTTTGATAAATCATTTTTTCAGAATAAATATGTGCTGATAGGTGCATCTGCACAAGGACTTTTTGATTTAGTAAAAACACCTTTAGGAATAACTATTCCAGGAGTAGAAGTTCACGCTAACGTTATTGAAAATATTTTAGATAAATCTTATTTAGTTAGAAATCCAAACACCTATATTTTTGAGTTATTGTTTTCTATAATTGTTGCTCTTGTTACTTTTATATTATCTCAAAAAATAAAACCAAGGTACAGTCTATCAATTTTTTTCGGAAATATTTTAGCTATTATAATTATTGGATTTTCTGTTTATAAATTTAAATCCCAACTAATTGATATAAGTTACCCACTTTTCATTGTAACTGTAACATTTTTAACTGGATTATATTTTAGATTTATTGAGGAAAATAAACTTGCCTTAGAAAACTTACAAAAAGAAGCTAAACTTTTAAAAGAAAGAGAATTGGCTGCGGGTGTTCAAAAAAGTTTATTTCCAGATATATCTAAATTTGAAAATTTTATTTTTGCAAGAAATGTACCTGCAAGAGATGTTTCGGGGGATTATTTTGATGTTGTAAGATCTACACCAGAAGAATATTTTTTTACATTAGCAGATGTGTCTGGAAAAGGAATAAAAGCTGGAATGTATATGGCAAAAGCTTCTTCAATCTTTAGAACCCTTACCAATCTCAAATATCCAATTGAAAAAGTTGTTTTTGGAGTAAACAATGAATTAGTTGAAGCTAAATTCAAAGGAATGTTTGTTACTGCTGTTTTTGGAAAATTAAATATTAAAACTGGTGAAATGGTTTTTATTAACGCTGGTCATGAAAGTATTTTAACTTTCGATCAAAATAAAAATTATGAGTATATAAAATCTGAAATGCCACCAATCGGAATTGTAAAATATTTTTCAGACTCCATGGTCAAATCAAACACTATAAATATGAAAGATAAGACTTTTGTAGTTTACACTGATGGAGTTACCGAAGGATATCTTAAGAATGGAGAGGAATTAGGAAGTGAGGGAGTTCAGAATATTATAAATAATATTTCAGAAGTAACTCCAAAAGCTATAGTTGAATCTATAGAAAAGAAATTAAATTGGGGTGCGGAAAAATTAAGAGATGATATCACTTGCATGGCAATAAATATAAAAAATACAGAATTAATCAAAAAAAATCCCCAAAAAAAGACAGAAAAAAAATAAATGATTATTTACTTAAATTAATATAATACAATATTTTATATTATGAATAAAACATTAATAATTTTAATTTCTCTAATTTTATTTTCACCATTAAATGCAGAGAGTGGCACACAAAAAGTTTTAGATAACGTTTATAGCAAAGGTTCAGAGACTGTAGAAAAATTCATATTTAATTTATTACCAGATGGCCCTGGTGATACAGAAGTATCAATACAAGTTAAGCAAGATAATAAACCAACTGGATCAATTATGTTTGTGAGACCCTTTTCAATTGAAGATGACAGTGTTTTATTTTATCAAGCTCAGTTTAATAATTCCTATATATCTGGCAAAAATAGAAAATCTATTAATTATGGATTGGGAAAAAGAATCTTATCCGATGATAAAAGTTATTTTATGGGTCTGAACAGTTTCTTTGACTTAGATCATAAATTCAATAAAAGATTAAGTCTTGGTGCAGAGTTATATGCATCAAATTTTGAATTTAATGGAAATTATTATTTTGGTTTTGGTGGTGGTAATCATGTAAGAGACAATACCGAAAGAGTGTTAGATGGTAGAGAGCTAAATATTAAAGGCCAAGTGCCCTATACACCTTGGGCTAATATAGCCTATAATAATTATAAATGGCTTTCAGAAAAAAATTCTGATGACTCATCAGGAGACAAATTTAAAGGGGAATTTTATGTAACAAATAATTTCACTTTTGAATTTGGGCTTGATGATAATAATATCAATAAAGATCAGTATTTTGTAAAATTAATTTATTTACCTTATAGCAAAGAAAGGCCAACTATGGCTGATGGACACTCAAGTAAAGCTTTTTTAAACTCAGATGTAAGAGAAAAAATGTTACAGAGAGTTGAGAGAAGTAATTTATTAGTTCTTGAATTAGAGTCATCCGGTGTAGTTGTTGTTAATGGAAACTAATATGAAAAAAATATTTTTATTTTTATTTATTATTTTTTTTACAACAAAAGTTTATTCAGCAAATCCTGCAACTGGTGATGCTACTGAGTATATTGTAGAACTTCAAAAAGTTGAATTATGTGAAGACAGTGCATGTTCAACGAGCACAACAGTCGGCGATACATCAGCATCTTTTAATATAGCTTCAAGCTCTGCAGGAGCCGAAGTAGGAAAATTTGCTAAAACAACTGGTTTGCCTTTAGGCACAACTTTTACACATTTAAGGGCTACGGTTAGCAGAACTTTTACGATTTCAGGATCAGTTACAACAGATAATGGTGATTGTATTACTGATGGTGGTACTGACGCTAGCGCAACTCAGCTTTTAGTTGGTAAACTCACCGGATCGGCAGTCTCAACATCAATGTTTTTGCCGAATACAGGTAGTTATGGTGCTACAGATGGCACAAGAGATGGTGATGTTGGTTCATCAAATATTGACATGGATTACTCATCACCACAATATGCAATATCAATGACAGTTTCAGGATCTACAGCAGTTATGATTTACAAATTGGCAAATCCTTATACAGTAAAATTTAAGTCACCTTTAATAAAGGTTAAATTTAAAACAAAGGATGCAGTTGGCGCCTTTAGACTTGATGCGGCAACTGATGTTTGTTCTATGTACCCAGAAGAACCTTTAGTCAGTATCGATATTCAGTAAAAATCTAATTTATTAATTCTTGTAATTTATTTTGTTTTTCAAGTTCTCTAAGCTCTTGATATCCCCCCACATGATATTCATCTACAAATATTTGTGGAACAGTTCTTTTGCCGTTGGCTTTTTTAATCATTTCCTCCATCAAACCTTCTTTTGATGCAATATCAATTTCTGTAAAAGTGGCATTGTTTCTTGCGAGTAATCTTTTTGCAGCGTCACAGAAATTACACATAGGACCTGTATACATAATTATTTTTTTCATTAATTATATATAATCATTTTTTTTTATTTTTCTTCTTATTTCTTTTCTAGAAATCTCAAATTTTTTTCTATGTTTAATACTTTGATTTTTTGCTCTTTTTCTCCAAAGTCGAAATGAGGATGGCTTTAAGGTTTTTCTCATTATTTTTATAACCTCATTTTCAGTTTTCCCTGCAATTTTTTTGATATCCTCAAAAGTTATCCGATCGGCCCAAGCTGCCCATATAACCCAATCTGGACTCATGCGATTTGGCTCAGGATTTTTAACCTTTGTTTGGGGTCTGTGACTTTTTTTCATATAAAAATTACTAAATTTAAATAAATGATTGATGCTTTTCTTTCAACATGTGTTATATTGGAAAAAGATAGTCCTATCTAGCCATCTTTAGCTCCCGGTTTTTTAGGACTATCACTCAAATGCTACCTCTCGAATTTTTCCTTTTTTTACAAATTATTTTATTTTTATTTATAACACCAGGTACTCCTAGAATAGTAATAATATCTAATTCAATAAATTATGGGGTAAAAAATTGTATATGGACTGCTTTGGGAGATATAACTGCCAATATAATTCAAGCAACTTTAGTAATTTTTTTTATTGGTTCGTTTTTTTCTGATTATTCAATATTTTTGATAATCTTAAAATGGGCTGGGATTATGTACTTATGTTACTTAGCATATGATTTATACAATTCGAGTTTAAATAAATTTAATTCAAAATCCTCAAAAAAAAAAAATATCTTTTCCTTTTTTAATGATGGCTTTTTTATTGCTGGCACTAGCCCAAAAGCTTGGATGTTTTTTCCTTTTATTTTTCCACAATTTATTGATTTTCAAGGTAATTATGTAATTCAATTTATTATCTTAATTTCAACTTATGTTTTTTTAGATTTCTTATCATTGATGGGATATGCCGTACTCGCTAATAAATTAATACATTGGATCAAAGCGAATCCACAAAAGATAAATAGAGTTTCAGCATTTGCTTTAGTTGTTATTGCTATATTAATAAGTATTTTGTAAAAAAATTAAAAAAGTGACAAAAATGCAACACAAAAACCTTTTTTTAGAGGGATTTTTTTAAATTCAACTATCTGTTTATCATCAAATCTGTGTACTATTTAAACTAAATTTGGTACTAAGACATTGTTAATTAACAAATATTTATAAGGTTTAAAATGAAAAAAATATTAATTGCGATCCTTGGTTTGTCACTGTTTTGTTTTTCAGCCAACGCTTTTGAGAGAAAGATTGGTTTTTCTGCATCTATGGCGATGTTGGATACTACTGTAACGGACGACATTGACAGTAACGGGTCAATCGATACTACAAAAGATATTAGCAATGATGTGATTATACCTTCATTATTCCTGGAGTTTGCTACTGATTTACCAAATGGCGCAAAAGCTTCATTTGGAGTAGATTATATTCCTATGAGTGCTGAGTTAGAAAGTAGATCAACAACTCAATCATCAGATGGAACATCTGGTACTAACAGTGGTACTCTTGATGCGAGCAACCATATTACTGCATACGCAACTCTTGGAGGTGATGTAGCTGGTAATCATGTTTTTGCACTTGCTGGAATGATGTATGCGGAAGGTGAATACGACCTTAAATCAGTTTCATCAACAAATAGAACTGGTGATGTGATCATTCAAGGTACTAAACTAGGTATTGGAATTGAAAGAGATATGGGAGAAGGTTTTATGAGAGTAGTTTTATCTGATAATGACTACGATCCAGTTTCTGCAACAACTTCTAATGCTACTAAAGTAACAGCTGATATTGACAGTACTAACTTAACAGTATCATTTGGAAGATCATTCTAATTTATTTTTAAAATAAAATCTAAAAAAGCCCTCTTATGAGGGCTTTTTTTTTGGGTGATTTATTTTGGTAACTCTTATAGATATATTCTCATGAGACTTGGATTTATAGGAACTGGTCAAATTTCAAAAGCAGTTATATTGGGAATTTTAAAATCTAAAATAAAATACTCAAAAATTTTCATTTCTAAACGTAGTCCCAAGATCTCGAAGTTATTAAGCAAAAAAAGTAAAAAAATAATAATTTATGATAATAATCAAAAAATTTTAGATTCCAGCGATTGGATTTTTTTAGCTTTGACACCAAAAGTCGGAAATGAAATCATAAAAAAATTAATTTTTAAAAAAAAACATTTGATAATAAGTTTTATCTCTACAATAAAAATGAAAGATCTGAAAAAATTAATTAGAGTAAAAGCTAAAATTGTTAGAGCAATACCTTTGCCACCTATATCACTCAAAAAAGGACCAGTGCCGATTTTTCCACCAAATAGAAAAGTTAAAGAATTTTTTAACAAATTAGGAAATACAATTGAGATAAATCGTGAGAATTTATCTTTAAATTTTTGGGCTACATCATCTATGATGGCTCCATTTTATGAAATTTTACAGTGTCTATCATCATGGTTAGTTCAAAAAGGTGTTAAAAAATACAATTCTCAAAAATATATAACTTCTTTGTTTCTTGCGCTGGCAGAAGGTGCTAATGAAAAATCTAACGATTTAAAAAAATTGGTGAAGGAATCGCAAACACCGAAAGGATTAAATGAACAATCTCTCAAAGAATTGAAAAAACTTGGTTTTTACAATTCATTAAATAAAACGACTGGGATTATTTTAAAAAGATTAAAAAAAACAAAATAGAGAATGAGTGAAACAGAAATTTTACATGTTGAAAATGTCTCAAAGTATTTTGGTGGTTTAGCTGCTGTAAATAATTGTTCTCTTAAAATTAAAAAAAGGTCTATTACAGGTATTATTGGACCTAACGGGTCTGGAAAAACAACACTATTTAATTTAATTGCAGGAAATTTAAAATCTTCCAAAGGAAGTGTAATATTCAATAATGAAAATATTACCAATATGCCATCTTATCAACTTTTTTCAAAAGGACTTTTGAGAACTTTTCAAATTGCTCACGAATTCTCAAATTTAACTGTATTAGAGAATTTAATGATGGTACCTAGCAATCAATCTGGAGAAAATTTAATTACAGCACTTATTAATCCAAAGCTTGTTGAGAGAGAGGAGGATCAATTAAAAGAAAAGGCTTTAGAGGTAATAGAATTTTTAAATTTAAAACACCTATCAAATGAACTTGCAGGAAATCTATCTGGAGGTCAAAAAAAACTTCTTGAGCTTGGAAGAACAATGATGGTTAATGCAAAACTTGTATTACTAGATGAGGTAGGGGCTGGAGTTAATCGTACATTACTAAAAGATTTAGGAACCGCCATCCTAAGACTTAACAAAGAAAAAGGTTACACTTTTTGCATGATAGAGCATGATATCGATTTCATTAGTAGAATGTGTGATCCAGTTATAGTTATGTCTGAGGGATCAGTGCTATTTGAAGGCACTTCTGATGAGGTAAAGAAAAATGACAAAGTAATTGATAGTTATTTAGGAAGAAGCAATCAAAAAACTATGGATGTCCAATAATGTATTTTTTTGAGGGAAATCAAATGACAGCTGGTTACGGTAATGGACCAGATATTATTTCATCATGTACAATTAAAGTTAATAAAGGAGAAATAGTTGCAATATTAGGACCAAATGGTGCAGGCAAATCTACAGCAATGAAAGCAATGCTTGGTTTGCTTAATTTAAAATCTGGAAATATTAAAATAAATGGAACAGATATTTCAAAACTTTCTCCACAAGAAAGGGTTAAATCTGGTATTTCGTTTGTGCCACAAACAAAAAATGTTTTTTCTGAACTGACAGTGAGAGAAAATTTAGAAGTCGGAGCATTTTTAAGAGAAGATAATATTAATGATGTTATTGAAGAAATTTATGATCTTTTTCCAATACTTAGAGAAAAAAGTTCTCAAGTTGTAGGACAGTTGTCTGGTGGGCAAAGACAACAGGTAGCCTTGGGCAGAGCTTTAATGATAAAGCCATCAGTATTAATGTTAGATGAGCCAACTGCAGGTGTCTCACCGATAGTAATGGATGAATTATTTCAACATATATTGAAAGTAAAAGAGACCAATGTGGGAATAATTATGGTCGAACAAAATGCCAAACAAGCACTAAGCATATCTGATCGAGGCTATGTTCTAGTTACTGGACAAAATAAATTTGAAGGTTCTGGAAGTGAACTATTGGAAGATCCAGAAGTAAGAAGATCTTTTCTTGGAGGATAATTTGGAATTATTAAATGCAGTAATTTTATTATTAAATTACACTGTAATACCAGCAATTACTTATGGATCTCAATTAGCACTAGGTGCAATTTTTGTGACATTAATTTATGGAGTACTTCGATTTGCTAATTTTGCAACTGGAGACATGATGTCTTTTGGGACAATGTTCGCTGTTTTACTTACATATTATTTTCAATCAGTTGGAGTTGGATTAGGATTTTTACCTACAGCATTATTGACACTGCCTTTAGCGATCCTTGCTATGATTTTATACATGTTATTTATTGATAAATTTGTTTTTAAATATTACAGAATAAGTAAAAGTGCACCCGTTCAGTTAGCTATGGTTAGTGTTGGTGTAATGTTTGTTACTCAGGCAATTATAAGAATAATTATAGGACCATTTGATAGAAGATTTATGGATGGTGAAAAATTTATACTTAAAGCGTCAGAGTTTAAAGAAATGACAGGACTAAGCGAGGGACTTACTATCAAATCTACACAGGCAATAACACTTGTGGTTACAATTATTTTAGTTTCAACATTATTTTGGTTTTTAAATAAAACTAAAACTGGCACAAGTATGAGAGCATACTCTGATAATGAAGACTTAGCTTTACTATCTGGTATAGACCCTAAAAAAGTTGTTATGATCACATGGATTATAGCTGGATTTCTGGCGACAGTTGGAGGAGTTTTATACGGCTTAGATAAAAGTTATAAACCATTTGTTTATTTTAATAATATGCTCCCAATTTTTGCTGCAGCAATTGTAGGAGGAATTGGAAATCCCTACGGTGCATTTTTAGGTGGTTATGTAATCGCATTTGCTGAGATTTTGGTTACCTATGCTTATAAAAAGTTTTTTATTTATTTGTTGCCCGAGTTTTTAGAGCCAGATTCTTTAGTACAATTATTGTCAACAGATTATAAATTTGCTGTTTCTTTTTCAATACTAGTCATAGTCTTGTTGTTTAGACCTTCAGGTATTTTTGAGGGAAAAAAAATATGAGAAATTATTTTAATATTATAGCTGCTTATTCGATTATGTTATTTTTAATAATCATGGTTGGAATATTCCAATCATGGTCGATTGCTTTATCGATTCTAAATTACTGTTTAATTTCTGCAGTGATGACTATGGGAGCGAATATTCAATGGGGATACGCAGGTTTAATAAACTTTGGCATTATGGGTTATACAGCTCTTGGAGGGTTAGCTGTAGTTTTAGTTTCAGTTGCGCCTGTTCCCGAAGCTTGGAGTGCAGGAGGATTAAATATTATAGGTAGTTTAATTTTGATAATTAGTTTGGTTTTAATAGTAAGATTTTTTTTAAAAAAATATAAAAATCACAAATATAAAAATTACTTTATTACATTTTCGATTATATTTGGGGTAATTTTAATTAGGTTTGTTGCATTCCCAGGTATTGAAGCAATTGAAGCAGTTAATCCTGCAAAAACCGGTTTTCTTGGTGGACTTGGAATGCCAGTATTATTTTCTTGGATTATTGGAGCAATCTTTGCAGCTGGATTAGCATTTATTGTTGGTAAAATAGCCTTAGGGTTAAGAGCTGATTATCTTGCTATAGCAACATTACTAATTGCTGAGATAGTTGTATCAATTATTAAACATGAAGATTGGTTAGCAAGGGGAGTTAAAAATGTGATTGGATTGAAAAGACCAGTTCCCTACGAGATAGATTTACAAACCTCTCCCTGGTTTATAAATTTAGTTGAAAAACTGCATCAAGGAAAATTAAATTTATTAAGTTCGGTTTCTGATAAAAAAGATGTGTTAAACCAATTAGTCATTGATGCATCATCCGTGTATGTAAAACTCTGTATGACTGGTTTATTTTTAACAGTTGTTATAATTCTATTAATCCTTACTCAAAAAGCTCTTTATTCACCATGGGGAAGAAAAATGAGAGCAATTAGAGATAATGAAGAAGCTGCAGGAGCAATGGGCAAAAATGTAGTTAAGGAGCATTTGCTTATTTTTATTCTAGGATCAGCAATTGTTGGTTTGGCGGGCGCAATGATGGTGACTAATGATGGCTTGTTTACCCCTGGAAGCTATAGACCAATGAGATATACTTTTGTTATTTGGGTAATGGTAATTGTTGGTGGTACTGGTAATAATTTTGGAGCAATTTTAGGTGGATTTGTTGTGTGGTTTTTATGGGTAGAAGCAGGACCAATAGCTTTATATTTAATTAATTTTTTTACTACACATTTAGATGAAACTAATGCATTAAAGTTTCATCTTATTGAGAGCGCACCTTATTTTAGATTTTTAATGATTGGAGTTGGACTATTAGTAATAATGAGATATCGTCCAAAGGGATTAATTCCAGAAAAAATAAACGTCAAAAAAATATGAAATATATATTACTTGGAATGGCTTTAGCATTTGCGATGTATTTAAGTGATAAATACATCTTCTAATGAATAAAAACCTTTTTTTATTAACTCTTAGTCAAATTTTTAGTTTTACGGCAGCACCAGTTACTGTTTTCTTAAGTGGAATAATTGGCTCTCAAATAAGTCCAATTAAATCATTAGCAACTTTACCAATGTCAATTTCTGTAGTGGGCATAGCCATAGGAGCAATTATTGCTACAAGGGTAATGAGTTTGATTGGTAGAAAATATGGATTTATATTAGCATCAATTGGCAATTCATTATTTTCTATTTTAGCAGCCTATTCTATATACAGCCAAAACTTTATTTTATTTTGTTTTGCAAATGTATTCATAGGTATTGGAATGGCATTTACACATCAGTACCGTTTTGCAGCAGCTGAAAGTGTAAATAAAGAGATTGCACCAAAAGCAATATCAATAATATTATTTGGCGGGATCATTTCTGCATTTTTAGGACCAAGTCTAGCAAATTTTTCAAAAGATTTGATTAGTGAAAACTTATATGTTGGATCATATCTTGCTCTCGCTCTATTAACTTTTATTCCATCAATTCTTTTTTTATTTTATAAAGATAATTCAAAATTAGAAATTAATTTACAATATAAAGGAAGAAGTTATATTGAATTAATTTCACAGCCAAGATTTTTTCAAGCTGTATGTGCATCAGCGTTTGGATATGCAATTATGACATTTCTTATGACTGCAACTCCGATCAGCATGCATGTAATGGAAAATATGAGCTTGAGCAAAACAAGTATTGTTATTCAGTTTCATGTTGCATCAATGTTTTTACCATCTCTTATGACAGGTTTTTTAATTAAAAAATTTGGTAATAGTAATATTATTTATGCAGGTATATTTCTTTATAGTATTACATTAATTGTGAGTTCTTTTGACCAAACTTTTTTAAATTATATGGTTGCTTTAATATTTTTAGGATTAGGTTGGAACTTTTTGTTTATCTCAGGAACAAGTTTACTTGTTTTGACTTATAAAGAAGAGGAAAAATTCAAGGCACAAGGTCTAAATGATTTTGTAGTTTATTCAATACATGCAATAGGTAGTTTATCGGCAGGGATTTTTATTACACTTACAAGTTGGAAAATAATGAATTTAATTTGTATTCCTTTTATGCTTTTAATTGTATTAGCAACAATAAGAGCTGAAATTTACTTAAAAAAAAACCCTAGCGTTAAGTGACGCTAGGGTTTTTAAATATAAAACTATCTTTGTTTTTTAGTTTTGAATTTTCCACCTTTTATTTCTTTTTCAAGGAAAGATCCAAAAGCTTCTCCAACATCAGTAAATTCTACTCCAGTCGCTCCTTCGTAGTTTACAGCTTTACCTTTAGATAGAAGATCTAAAGCTTTTTTAAGTTGACCTGGATAAATTTTAGTCCCCGGTGCGTTTGCCACTGACATTACATTTTTTTGAATAGTTGCTCTATCTGCTTTACCACCCGCTTGCATAGCTAATGTTATTAAAGCAGCAGCATCATAAGATTCTCCTGTGTAAGGTCCAGAAGAGTCAATTCCACCAGCTTTAGCAACTTTTGCAAAGACTCCTGCTCCTTTTCCAGTAGATCCTGGTATTGAACCAAATGATTTATTTAAAGCTTTACCAAAATTATCTGTTAAAGAGTCACCAATCATACCATCAGATAAAATAAAAGTATCAAAAGCTCCAGAGTCTAGAGATCCTTGAATAATACCTTTACCACCTTGGTCTAAGTAACCAATTACAGCAACAGCATCACCGCCAGCAGAAGCTAAAGTTGCTACTTCAGCTGCATAATCTGCTTTTCCATCTTCATGAGCTGCAGTTGTTGTAACTTTAATACCATGAGCCTCTACAGCGGCTTTATAAACATCTGCTAAACCTTTTCCGTAGTCATTATTTGTATAAGTTATAGCAACACTTTTCACACCTCTATCTTTAGTAATATCTGCTAAAATCTGTCCACCTCTTGCGTCAGATGGAGCAGTTCTAAAAAAATATCCTTTATCTTCTAAAGTTGTAAGTCCTGGCGATGTTGCAGATGGAGAAATCATAACTACCCCATTTGGAACTGCAACATTAGATGCAATTGCTCCAGTAACACCAGAACAGTCTGCACCCATGATTGCCACAACACCATTTGAAATCAATCCTTCCGCAGCAGAAGTTGCAGCTGCAGAGTCTACACAAGTAGAGTCAGCTCTTTCAACTTTAATTTTCTTTCCACCTAATAAAGAACCAGAGTCTGATGCTTCATTAAATGCTAATTCAGCAGATGCAGCCATTGCCGGAGTAAGTGACTCAATAGGTCCAGTAAAACCTAAAATTATACCCATTTTAATATTGCCGTGACCATCCGCATATACGTTTGATGCAATGCTAGTAAAAAACATGCATACAGCTATAATTAATTTTTTCATAGTTTTCCTTTATTTGTTAACATTTTATAAAAATATAATTTAATTATGATTATTGGAGTTTTTCAATAAAATTTTAAATTTTATTAAGCATGAAACCCCTAATATCTTGCTTTTAAAGCTAAGGATTTGTCTTGAATTATGGTTATTTAGATCTAATTTGAATTAATTATAATGAAACTTTCAATTTTAATCCCTGTTTATAATGAGGAAAAAACTATTATTGATGTTCTTCAAAGAATTAAAAAAACTAAAGTAGATGATATAGATTATGAGATTATAGTAATTAATGATGGCTCAACTGATGGTACAAAAAAATTACTTGAAGAGAATAATACACTTTATAATTCTTTAATAAATAATTCAAGAAATTCAGGAAAAGGATTTTCAGTAAAACAAGGATTAAAGATATCAACAGGAGAATATATAATTTTTCAAGATGCTGACCTTGAGTATGATCCAATTGAATTTAAAAAATTTATAAAAGTTTTTAGAGAATTTAATGCTGATGTAATTTTAGGGTCTAGATTTAATTATAGTGACTATACAAGATCACATAATATATTAAATAAAATTGG
>CACNFE010000001.1 GCA_902619595.1 uncultured Pelagibacteraceae bacterium | reverse complement strand
AAAGACGGAACGCCAGAAGGTGGAAAATGGAGTTTCGATGAAGATAATAGAAAAAAACTTCCTAAAAATACAAAAGTTCCAAAATTTCCAGCAATCACTGAAACAAAGCATACAAAAAATTTAAAACCTATTATTGAAAAAGTTTTTAAAAACCATCCAGGAAGTACACAAAATTTTTGGTTTGCAACAGAACATGATGATGTAATTAAACTTCTAAACTTCTTTCTCAAAGAGAAGTCAAATTTATTTGGAGATTATGAAGACGCAGTTGATCAAGGAAACAACATTTTATTTCATAGCGCCCTCAGTCCTTATATAAATTTAGGTCTTATAACTCCAGAATTTATTATTTCTAAAACTTTAGAATTTCATAAAAAGAATAAAATCCGACTCAATTCTTTAGAGGGGTATGTAAGACAGGTTATTGGTTGGAGAGAGTTTATGCGAGGAGTTTATCAAAAATATAGTAATGAAATGGAAACAAGAAATTTTTTTAAACAAAATAGAAAAATGAAAGACTCATGGTATGAGGGATCAACAGGTTTACCACCACTAGATCATGCGATTAAAAATGCATTAAATCATGGGTGGTCACATCATATTGAAAGACTAATGATTCTCTCAAATATTATGAACTTGTGTGAATTGAAACCTAAAATTGTTTACAAATGGTTCATGGAAATGTTTGTGGACTCATCTGATTGGGTAATGGTGCCAAATGTTTATGGGATGGGTTTATTCAGTGATGGAGGAATTTTTGCTACTAAGCCTTATGTTTGTGGATCAAGTTACTTTATGAAAATGATGGATTTTAAAAAAGGTGAATGGTGCAATACTATGGATGGTTTGTACTGGAGGTTTATTAATAGAAATAGAAATTTTTTTTTAAAAAATCCAAGACTGTCAATGATGGTAAGAATTTTTGATAAGATGAAACCAGAAAGAAAAAAATTAATATTGTCAGAAGCTGAAAAATTTATAAATAAGAATACATATGGCAATTAAAGTTTTTTTTAATAATTCATGCAATGTTTGTAGATTGGAGATAAATCACTACAAAAAAATTGCTGACAGTAATCTTGAGTGGATTGATATCACGAATAATGATGAGGCTCTAAAAATAACATCTAAATCTCAAGAGGAATTATTAAGAAGACTTCATGTGATCGACGATGGAAAGGTAATAGGTGGAGCAAAAGCTTTTATTATTATTTGGTCAAAAATTCCAAAATATAATTTTTTAGCCAAAATCTTAAGTTTTAAACCTTTATTTTTTTTATTTCATTCCGCTTATGAATTTGTAGCTTATTTTTTATTTTTAAAAAACAAACACCAACTTAATGAAAAAACAAAATCTACCAACTAAGTTATGTCCAATTTGCGAAAGGCCCTTTAAATGGAGAAAAAAATGGAAGCTAAATTGGGAAAAAGTAAAATATTGTTCTAAAAAATGTTCATCAAAAAGGTAAGTTATTTAGACAAATTTTTAATTCCTCTCTTTTTAATACTATCAATAAATAATTCTAAAGCAGAATTTTTTAAAGATATTTCAAATATTATAGAACCTAATGAGAGTAGGCTTAGTTACGGAGTTTCAGTGACAGATATTAACATGGACGGGAATAATGATTTCGTGGTTACAGGTTTTGGTTATCCAAACTTAGCTTTAACTTATGTCGATGGCAAATTAAAAAATATTATTAAAGAAGACATTTTCTTAGATCAATCAAGAAAAACCATTGGAGTTGCTGCTTGTGATATAGATAAAGATGGTTTTGAGGAAATTTATTTTTTAAATACTGATACTTATAGTGGGATAAAAAAATATTCTGACAGATTACTTGATAAAAAAAATAATAATTATTTTGACTTATTTGAACTTGAAAAAAATAAAGAAAATCTAAACTTAACTGCAGGCAGATCTGTAGTCTGTGTCGACAGAAAAGGAGATGGTGAGTATGGTATTTACGTGGCTAATTATGGTGGACCTACAAGATTTTATGAAATTGAAAATAAAAAGATTATAGATCAAGCAGAAAATTTAAATTTGAATAAAGTTACTGGTGGAAGAGCAGTAGTTTCAGGACATATTTTGACAGATAGAGCTGATATATTTGCAGCAAATGAAAGAGGTGCAAATTTTCTTTTAAAAAATATCGATGGAAAATTTGTGGATGTAGCATTTGACTATAGAGTAGATGATGAAATTCAAAACGGTCGAGGGACTGCATTATCTGATATTTACTATAGAGGAAGATTGGATATTTTGAGTGGTAATTGGTTAGGTTACCATAGAGCCTATGTTCTAAAAAATGATGAATTTAAGGATATAGGAAACACGGAGTTTGATAAACCCTCAAGAATCCGAACAGTTATTTCTGCAGATTTTGATAATGATGGTTTCGATGAAGTATTTATGAACAACATAGCTGAACCAAATAAAATGTTTCGAATTAAGAATGATGGAAAATTTGAGAAAATAAAATTAGAGGCAGGTCTTGAAGCTGATGGATTTGGAACAGGGGCTGCTGTTGCTGATATTGATAATGATGGAATTTTAGAATTACTGATTTCTCATGGAGAAAGTAAAGCTCAACCTTTAACTTTGTATAAAGCAAAAGTTGAAAAACAAAGTAAATATTTAAGGATTAAACCAATTAATAAATTTGGTGCTCCAGCAAGAGGAGCTACCGTAACATTAATATCTAACAAAAGAAAGCATTCAAAAACAATTGATGCTGGATCAGGTTATTTGTGTCAAATGGAACCAGTGGCACATTATGGGATTAGAAAAAATGAAAAAGATTTTAGAGTAGAAGTTAAATGGACTAACGGAAAAATAAATTTTATAAATAAAATCAAACTTAATCAAACAATCACAATAAAACAAAAATGAAAAATAATTTGTTTAAATACTTTTTAATTTTGGCATTTTTATTTCAAATTGATACATTTGCCGAAGAAAGAAATTACCATAAAGAGTTAATAACTGATTGGTCTAGAATATTTCCAGATAAAAATAGAAATGCTGCTGGTCCTAAATTTTTTAAATATATCATAGATAAAAAAATCACTTACAAAGATTTCATTGAATTTAATAAGTTATATTGTGCTGTTTCTGGGTCATTAATTGATCCAGGAAGTGACTCAGAGTTTTTGTTCGTTAAAGAGAGTAAAACAAATAATAAAATTTGCGGAAATTATTATAGATGTTGTGTGCCATGTTCTTGCGATGTAATAAAGTATTCAGAAGTTCAAAAGATGAGGTATGAATTCACAGACGGTTTACAAGAATTCTACGTTATAACAATCAAAAATCCTTGTAATAAAAGTGATTTTCCAAATAGAGTAAATAAGGATTATTTCTGTGAAGGGAAAAATATCAATAGTAAACAGGTTTATAATATTAACAATAGAATAGTGATAGGATTATTGCACAATGGAAGAAGTTGCAAAAATAGTGACATTGATTTAGTTAAAAGTCACCAAGTTACTGGAAGATATTGTGAATTAAGAAATAACACACCTTTAGAGCAGCTTGATGCTGGCATGGGTGATATTTTTATAAAGCTTGCAAGATAAATATCTAAAAGTTAGCTAAAAGTTGCTATAATTTTAGGAATGTAATTTTTAAAATTAAAAAATCCTTTATTACAATATTGCCAAGAATATTGGTCAATTTTTCTGTATAGAAAATTCAAATTTAAATTATTTGTATTTAGATAATCTAAGTTTTCGCCAACATTTGGATATAATCCAATTATTTTTTCATCGATGTTTTTAATTTCATTAATATCAATAACTTCGCAATTAATTGATTGCTCTTTTAATCTATATTCCTGATCATTGATTAAAAGTGATTTAAATTTCATTACTTTTTCACTAAGTTTGATTGATCTATTTCTATTAGATATTAAATAAATTTTTTTGAACTTTTTATTTTTAAAGTCAGTGAATTCAAAAGAAAGATTATTATCAAAAATTAATAAACTATTTTCTTCAATATTTTCAGAATTAATAAAATTCTGTTTTATTATTGAGTAAGTTTTGTCTGAAATTTTTGGAGGAGCGTTCTCATTTAACTTAATATTTTTAAATCTATCATTGGTAAATTTTTTTATATTCCATTCGCTCGCAAGATAATGCTTTCCTTGTGTTTGAACTCCTGCAACCCATCTCCATCCGAGAGTATTTGATGCTGCATCTCCATCATATAGATGATGCATAAAAAATTCTGCACCAAGTTGCCAAGGTAAATCAAATGTAAAAATCCAAATACTGGCAAACCACATTCTTGTATGATTATGTAAGTAGTTATTTTCTTTCAATTCACTTACCCATTCATTAAAGCAATCAATATTAGTTTTACCATTTATTGCATTTTGATAATTTGTGTCGTTTTTATATTTTTCTCGAATATTTTTAAGATCAATTAAATAGTCGTCCCAAACATTTGGTCTTAATTCTAGCCAACCTTTCCAATATGTTCTCCAGAGTACTTCCTGTATGAACTTTTCGTTTTTTGAAAAAGAATACTTTTCCAGTGATTTTTTTATTATTTCAACTTCGTTAATTACACCATGGGTTATATAAGGTGATAAGCAAGAAACATTATTTCGTTTATCAGGGCCAAAATCAAAGTTTCTTAGCTTCGAATAATCAGAAAGACTATTTTCAACAAAATTATTTAGTTTATCAATAGCTTTCGCTCTCGAGGCTTCAAACTTCATATTTGTTATTTTAATTTTTTTTTGTGGAAATTAATAAACCTTTCAACATTAGCTTTATTAAAAGATTTATTTTCTTCAAAAGAGACTTTCTTAATTGAGTAAGCACCACTTTTAGTCATTCTTGATTGAATTGTAACATTTCCTTTATATAGCTTAAGTTTTACAGTTCCATTAACCTTCTTTCTTTTTTGATCCACAATTTTTTGTAATTTTAATCTTTCTTTAGAAAACCAATAACCATTGTAAATTAATTCAGCGTATCTTGGCATAATGGAGTCTTTTTGATGCATAGTATCTCTATCTAGTGTTACAGACTCTATTGCTCTATGAGCAATTAAAAGCAATGTCCCTCCGGGTGTTTCATAAACTCCTCTAGATTTTATTCCAATGAATCTATTTTCAACTAAATCAACTCTCCCAATTCCATTTTTTCCACCTAGCTGATTTAATTTTTCTAAAATTTTCTCTGGGGTTAATTTCTTTCCATTTACACTTGTTGGATCACCATTTTTAAATCCAATTGATAAATAAGTAGGTTTATTAGGTGCTTTCTCAGGTGAAATTGTCCTTTGAAAAATAAACTCTGGAGGTGAATTTTTTGGATTTTCTAAAACTTTACCCTCAGTCGATGTATGAAATAAATTATCATCAACTGAAAAGGGTGGCGCCCCTTTTTTGTCTTTTGGAATTGAAATATTATTCTTTCTTGCATAATTTATTAAGTCTGTTCTTGATTTTAATTTCCAAATTCTCCAAGGAGCAATAACTTTTATTTTTGGACCAAAATAATGATAACCCAATTCAAATCTTACTTGATCATTTCCTTTGCCTGTTGATCCATGGGAAACAGCAAAAGCTTTATTTTTTTTTGCAACTTGAATTTGGTCTTTTGCAATTAAAGGTCTAGCAATTGATGTACCTAATAGATAAACACCTTCATAAATGGCGTGACCTCTAATCATTGGAAATACGTAATCTTTTACAAAAATATTTTTAAGGTTATTGATGACTATTTTTTTTACACCTAGTTTTTTTGCATTTTTAATTATTTTCTTTTTATTGAGTTCTTGGCCAATATCTGCGGTATAAGCAATTACTTCAGCATTATAGTTTTCTTGGAGCCATTTAAGTATTATGGAAGTGTCTAAACCGCCTGAATAAGCGAGAACAATTTTTTTTTTACTCATTATTCTAACTACAGCTTTTCTTTGCCTCGTTATAAGCTTTTGTGAAACCTAGAAGTGAATAATGGTCAATGGTTTGTGAACCAGATGAATTATGTCCTGATATCATAATTCTTGATCCTCTTTTCATAGTTTTAATCATTTTTTTTTCAATTTTAGCATCTGCAATCCAGGCAAAGCCTTGTTGCGAAATATCAAAATTATATTTGTACTTTCCAGACTTAGCAGTAATAGAATTTTTTTTATTAAACTCATAACCTGGAGTAATACTTATCTCATCTTTAATTTTTTCATTGGGTCTAAAACTAACAAATAGTCTTGCATCCCTTTTGTTTGTTTTTGGAGCTTGAAGAACCGGTTTTGATTGAGCAAAACAAGTAATGCCACTATCTCTTACTAAAACCATAGCTTCCCAATCTTTAAATTTACCTATTTTTTTTATTTCCTCAGCTGATACAGCAAGACTTAATGTCATTAAAACAGATAGTAATAATATTTTTTTAATTATGGACATGGATTTGGATATATACTTTGCACTTCATTAATTTCTTTTAAAATTTCTTTTGTTAAATTTACATTTACACTTTCTATATCTGTTTTCAACTGATCCATTCTTGTAGCGCCAATTATTACACTAGTCACGAAAGGTTGAATTTCACAGAATTTTAAAGACATCTGGGCCATATCTAAGTCAAATTTTTTAGCTATTTCATAATAAGCATCAACAGCTTTTTCAGTATTTGGCTTATTATATCTCGTCCAAAAATCTCCATCTACCGCAAGTCTTGATTTTTCTGGTCTTTCTTGATTTCTATATTTCCCAGTCAAGAAACCAATTGCAAGAGGTGAATAAGCTAAGAGGCCCATTTGTTCTCTCACAGATATTTCCGCTAAACCTATCTCATAAGTTCTGTTAAGTAAATTATATGGATTTTGAACTGACATCATCCTTGGTAATTTTTTCTCTTTAGAAATTTGTAAAAATTTAGAAGCTCCCCACGGTGTTTCATTTGATAATCCTACGTATCTAATCTTACCTGCTTGAATGAATTTTTGTAAGTTTTCTAAAACATCTTCAAATTTATTCCATTCACCGTTGTCATTATGTTCATAACCCAGTCTTCCAAACATATTGGTATTTCTTTCAGGCCAATGCAATTGATATAAATCTATATAATCCGTTTGTAATCTTTTTAAACTTCCGTCAATTGCCTCTGTCATATTTTTAATTCCAAATTGATTGCCACCACCTCTTACATATGATCTCATTGGACCCGCAACTTTTGTTGCAAGGATGACTTTTTCTCTTTTTTTTGTTTTTTTAAACCAGTTACCAATTATAATTTCTGTGTGGCCGAAAGTTTCTGCTTTTGGTGGAATTGAGTAAATTTCTGCTGTATCCCAAAAATTTACACCTTGATCTAAAGCAAAATCCATTTGTTCAAAACCTTCTTGTTCTGTGTTTTGTTCCCCCCAGGTCATGGTACCGAGACAAATTGTACTCACTTTTAAGTCTGTGTTACCCAATTTCTTATAATTCATTAAAATTTAGCTTTTTTTGATTACTTGAAAATATAAAAAAATATTATTATATATATTATATGGATTTTAATAGACAAAATATCTTTCAGGCAACAGCTGCCAAAAAAACCGTAGTATGGGACGAAGGTCTAAGATCTTACATGCTAAAGATCTATAACTATATGGCAACTGGTGTACTTCTAACTGGAATTATTGCGTTATTATCATTTAAGATGTCTGTAGTAACAGACTCTCAAGGTGCCATCGTAGGTTTTACCTCATTAGGTAATGCACTTTTCTTTTCAGGTTTAAAATGGATAGTGATGTTAGCTCCGCTAGGGGTGGTGTTTTACATGAGCTTTGGAATAAACAAAATGAGTGCTGCTAAGGCACAAACAGTATTTTGGATTTTTGCGGCTTTAATGGGATTATCATTGTCTTGGATCCTTCTAGTTTATACTGGTGTAAGTGTTGCTAGAGTTTTTTTCATCACATCAGCTACTTTTGGTGCTATGAGTATTTATGGATATACTACTAAAAGAGATTTAACAAAATTTGGATCTTTTCTAATGATGGGTCTAATTGGAATAATCATTGCATCACTTGTAAATATATTTTTAAAATCTGCGATGATGTATTTTGTTATCTCTATATTAGGAGTATTAATCTTTGTTGGTTTAACTGCATACGATACTCAAAAAATCAAAAATATGTACGCGGCATCAGATTCAGGTGAAGTTATCGGTAAAAAAGCAGTAATGGGTGCACTAACCCTTTATTTAGATTTTATCAACTTGTTCATAATGCTTCTAAGACTTTTCGGACAAAGAAGATAACTCGATCTCTATAATTTTTTCCAATTTGTACTTTTTAATAATACCTCTAAACTATTAGAGTTTTTATAAATCTTACCCTTTGAATCTGTTATTAAATATTTCAAATTTTTATTTGAAGGTTTAAAATTTTTGCAAATTTTATACATTGCATTTTCTGCAGAATTTTTAAAAACGCTAAATCCAACTTGTTTACTTGATATAGATAGACCATAGTCTTTCCAAGAACCTTGAGAAACCATTTTTGCATATAGGTCTAGTATTATTTTTAACTCATTTTTTTCAAAAAAATGTTTTTTATCTTTTTCATACGTGGTGTTATCTACTACAAGTTTGAGGATTTTATTCATCAAGTTTGTACTTATTAATTACATTAAATTGAAAAGCAGTGAATATAAATGTTATAGGTAACATTCCCCAAACTTTAAAATTTACCCAAAATTCCTCTGTTTGTGTTCTCCAAACTATTTCATTCATTATTGCAAGAGCAAAAAAGAAATATACCCACCGCTGGTTTAATATCCTCCAACCTTCATCTGTAATTTTAATTGCACCATCCAGCATTTTCTTTAACAGTGGTTCTTTAGTAAAAAACTTCCCAAACATTAAAGCTAGTCCAAATAATATATTGATTATTGTAGGCTTAATATAAATAAAAATTGGATTTTTAAAATAAATTGTCAAACCACCAAAAAAAGTTATCAAAATTCCTCCAATAAGAGGAACCATTGGAACTTTTTTCTCTTTTATCCAAACAAAAATTAAAGCGATTAATGTGGCAATTATGAAAGGAGGTATTGCTATTTCTAAACTTTTATCATTTTTGTAATAAAAAGAGAAAAATATTAGAAGTGGACCGAAGTCTGTGACAAATTTGAAAAATGATTTATTCACAAAAAGATATTAACAGATTTCAAAAAACTTTAATATTTTTTTATTGATTTTTAAATTTAAATACACATATAATAACCATAATGAGTATTCAAAAAGCAAAGTTTTCAATTGGTGACATCGTCAAACACAAACACTTCGATTTTAGAGGTGTAATATATGATGTTGATTTTAAATTCAGTAATTCCGAGGAATGGTACCAATCTATTCCTAAGAATGTGAGACCAAGAAAAGACCAACCCTTTTATCATCTTCTTGCTGAGAATGATGATGTTACTTATGAAGCCTACGTCTCAGAGCAAAATCTATTAGTCGACGACTCAGAAGAGCCAATTAAACATCCTTTAATTAACGAAATTTTCTCAGGCAAAAAGGGATCTAGCTATTTTAAGCCTTCAAATTAACCAAATACATTATTTAAACACAATTAGTTCAAAACTTTGTCATATAGGTTTGTTAATTAATTATTACTGACCGAGAATGATATTGTTTCCCTTATAAATTATCTCCCTCTCATTCTTGGTCAGTATTGACCTTTTAGCTCATTCAATCTCTTAATAATTTGTATATAATTTAGAATGAATTTTTTTAATCAAAGCAAAATTTTTTCATTTATTAATAAGTACCATAATTTAATTCTAGTATTTTTCTTAGCAATTTTATCGTTAGGATTAATTGAAGCTTTAATTATTTCTCCTGAGGATTATTTGCAAGGTGACTCGGTTAGAATAATGTATGTGCACGTTCCATCTGCATGGATATCTTTAGGAATTTTTTCTTCCATGGCTTTTTTATCTATTTTAGTTTTTATTTTTAAAAATAAAAATTTAGTAATAATTACTAAAAGTCTGGCGCCATCAGGATTTGTTTTTACTTTAATTGCATTAGTAACAGGATCGATTTGGGGCAAACCTACATGGGGAACTTGGTGGGCTTGGGATGCTAGAATTACAACTATGTTAATTTTGTGCCTATTTTATTTGATGTACTTATTAGCTTGGAGAATTTTTGAGAATAAAGATAGCGTTGTAAAAATTACGTCTTTAATAACTATTATTGGAGGTTTTAACATACCAATTATAAAATTCTCTGTTGATTGGTGGAGTACACTTCACCAACCTTCCTCCATAAAAATATTATCTGATTCAAAAATTCATGAGACGATGTTGGTGCCTTTGATAATAATGACTGCGGCATTTGCCCTGTTTTCTTTGCTGATTTTTTTAATGAAATATAATACAGAACTGATAAAGATAAAAAATAAAGGTTTAGATAGACTATGATAAATTTTTTAACCATGAATGGATACGGTGTTTATGTTTTTTCTGCATTCGTTTTTACAATGGTAAATTTTTTAGGACTATACTTGATTGTTAGATATCAGCTAAAAAAAGAGCAACAAAAATTTGTTGAAAAATTTGGTAAACTTAACTTAGATAAAGTTTCCTTAGCTAATAAACAAAAAATTAACAAAGAAATATTATCAGCAAGTATTTTTTCAAAAATTTAACTTTAACAAATGTATGGTAAAAAAGTTAAGTTAAGACTTACATTCTTAATAGTTCTACTTTTATCTCTTGGATTAACAATTTATTTAGTTTTGGTATCGTTAAGAGAAAATGTTGTTTATTTTTTATCGCCCACAGAGATAAAAGCTCTTAGTGAATTAAAAAAAGATAAAATCCGGATTGGTGGAATGGTTAAAAAGAATTCTATTAACGTTAATAATGATAAGATCATATTTGTAATTACCGATTTTAAAAATGAGATTAATGTAACTTACTCGGGTCTTGTACCAAATTTGTTTCAAGAAAATAAAGGAGTAGTTGCGGAAGGGTTTTTGAGAGATAAAAATTATTTTAAAGCAGTAAAAATTTTGGCTAAGCATGATGAAAACTATATGCCTCCAGAATTAAGCAACCAAAAGGGAGATAAATAAATTGACTTTTAATTTTATTGGAAATTATTCTGTAATTATCTCGCTTTTCCTATCTTTTGCAATTTTTTTTAGAACAATTTTTAGATTAAAAAAACTTAATGAGTTAATACAAATAGATCTTAAAAAATTAATTTTTTTTCAATTTTTTTTTATTCTTGTAAGTTTTATTTGTTTACTTATTCTTTTTATAAATTCAGAATTTAGTAATATTACTGTCTATTATAATTCACACACAACAAAACCATTTTTTTATAAAGTAAGTGGTCTATGGGGAAACCATGAGGGAAGTTTATTGCTTTGGTTATTAATATTAACCTTAATTAACTTTTTATATTTCTCCAAATCATATAATAGATCAACTAAGGAAAGGTTACTAACTGTTATATTTCAACAAATCATAATCTTTGGTTTTACAGCTTTTTTAATTTTTACATCAAATCCATTCAATGAAATATTCCCCTCTCCAAAAGAGGGATTAGGACTAAATCCTATTTTACAAGATCCATTATTAGCTATTCATCCACCAATTCTTTATTTAGGTTATGTTTCTACATCCATTATTTTTTCTTCAGCTCTATCCTCTTTAGTAATGGGAAATGTTAACAGCAAATGGGCATCTCACATTAAAAATTGGATAATTTGCTCATGGATCTTTCTAACTGGAGGTATTTTATTAGGTTCAATTTGGGCTTACTATGAATTGGGTTGGGGTGGCTTTTGGTTTTGGGATCCGGTCGAAAATATATCTTTAATGCCATGGATAAGTTTAACGGCTCTTCTGCATTGTATTTTAGTTTTAGAGAAAAGATCATCTTTAGGATCCTGGTCAATAATTTTATGTATATCTACTTTTACTTTAAGCGTTTGTGGAACTTTTTTGGTAAGATCTGGAATTCTAAATTCAGTTCACACTTTTGCAAACGATCCTGAAAGAGGTTTATATATTTTAATTTTTTTATTTTTTATAATATTCCTATCTTTAGTACTTTATTTTTTTTATGAAGATAAATTAAATTTCTCCAATAAAAGTTTTGGGTTAATCACAAAGGAAAGTCATATTTTAATAAATAATTGGTTTTTGATGTATTTTTTGTCAGTAATCTTAATAGGTACAATTTATCCAATTTTTCTAGAAGTAATATCAAACCAAAGAATTTCAGTAGGACCGCCATTTTTTAATAAGCTTATTATTCCTTTTTTAATCCCCTTTTTAATTTTTATGTCACTTGGCCCTAATTTAGGATGGTTGAGTAGTAAAAAAATTGAAAAAAAAATAATTTTACTGACATTTTTTATTATAAACTTATTTTTAAGTTTCTTTATTTTGAAAATAATAGGTGAAGTAAAGCTTCTTACTTTATTATTACTTGCAGCTAACTTTTACTTATTTTTTACAACTGTAAAAGATTTTTTAAAAAAAGGTTATAAAAATTTTTCACAAACTGTCTCACACTTTGGATTCAGTCTTCTTATATTAAGTATTATTTTAAATGCAATTTTTTCAAAGGAAATCATAGCAAATCTGAAAGTTGGTGAAGGATTAATTTTTGAAAATAATCAAATTATTTTTAAAAAAATAGAGACAAGTTCAGGTCCAAATTTTGAAAAAATTGTTGGAGTTTTTATTATTAAGGATAAAAAAAAAATCGATACTAAGTTTATGCCTGAAGTAAGGATATATAATCAACCAGAGGTAATCACTAGTGAAGCCTTTATTAAAACAAGTATTTTTAAAGATAGATTTTTAGTTATAAATCCTGTTAAAGATAAAACATATTTCAATGTCCGCTACCAAGAAAAGCCATTAATGGTTTGGATATGGATTTCTACAATTCTTATAATCATTGGCGGGTGTATTAATTTTTTAAGGAATGAAAAATAAAATATTTGTTACTATCAGTTTTGTTTTATTTGCCTTTTGTTTTGCAGTATTTTATCTAGGTTTGCAGAAACCTAATATATATACACCAAAACTTGATAAACAAATTGAGTTACCGAATTTTGCAGGTAATGATTTTTTTTCGGGAGAAAAGGTTATCTCTGATAATCTTTTAAAAAAAAATAGTTATTATATTATTAATATATGGGCATCGTGGTGTATTCCTTGTAGAGCTGAGCATTCATTTCTAATGGCACTTAAGAATAAAAATTTTAATTTGTTAGGTATTAATTACAAAGATAATAATAGTAACGCTCAGTCTTTTTTAAATGAGCTTGGCAACCCATACTCAAAAATTTTATCAGATAAAAATGGTGTAACATCAATTGAGTTGGGAGCATACGGTGTTCCCGAAACTTTTATTGTAAGTAAAGAAAAGAAAATAATTAAAAAAATTATTGGACCTATAGATAATGAAAATTTTAATGAAATTTTAGAATTAATAAAATGAAAAAACTAATTCTTTTTATAACTTTTTTTATCTTTTTAAGTAATAATTATTTACTAGCGGTAGACAAACCTTCTGAATTAGAGAATAAAATTTTTAAAAATCTTCGTTGTCTGATATGTCAAGGTCAATCTATCTATGACTCTCAGTCCGATTTTGCCGAGAGTATGAAAATAGTAGTAAGAAAAAACTTAGAAGCAGGAATGTCAGAAAAAGATATTTACCAATTTATGAAGAAAAATTATGGAGAATGGGTTTTGTATAATCCAGAAATAAATAAAAGAACTTATATATTATGGAGCTTACCAATTATACTTTTTGTTATAGGAGGGGCTATAATCATAAGAAAATTAGGTGTTTTCAAGAGGTAACAATACGATATAAATATAGTATAAATTTAATATGAAGTTTAAAACATTATTAATTGTAATAACTATATTTATCTTTTCTTTTTTACCATCGAAAAGTGATGACGCAATAAAAAAGAAATTGGATCCACATAAATATAATTTCTACACTGGCATGTTTGATTTTAGTGATCATGGTAAAAAATCTGCACTTTTTGGTATTCAGCATCAGAATGAAGATTTATATAGAGACAGTTTTCTAGGAACATTATCACCAGTTACTGGTTTTATGATGACATCTGATAATGCCACATATTTATATACAGGGATTCAAGCAGATTATAATTTAGGTAAAATAAATCTTACACCAAGTTTTACCCCAGGTCTTTACGGCCAAGGTGATGGAAAAGATTTAGGGCATATGATTGAATTTAAGAGTGAATTACAACTTTCATTAGATCTATCCAAAAAAACTGAGATGGGATTTTCATACAATCATTTATCTAATGCAAGCATAGGGGATAAGAACCCAGGTGCTAATAGTTACATGTTTAACTTCTTAAAGAAATTCTAACAATTTTTCAAAATGAAGATCGCAGATTGTTATAATTTTAATGATTTCAGGAAATTAGCAAAAAAAAAACTCCCATCACCCATTTTTCATTATATTGACGGGGGATCAGACGATGAGACAACACTAAGAAGAAACACTTTATCCTTTGACGAATGTGACCTTGTGCCGAATATTCTTACAAGTGTAGGTAAACCTGATTTATCCACTAGCGTATTTGGAAGGAAAATTGATATGCCAATATTTTTATCACCTAGTGCAATGCAGAGATTATATCATCCAGAGGGTGATAAAGCTTCTGCTAAAGCTGCAGCGAAGTTTGGAACTTTTTATAGCATGTCATCTATGGCTAATAATACGATTGAGGAAATATCAAATATTTCAAGTGGACCAAAACTTTTTCAATTATATGTTCATAAAGACAAATCAATTACAGATGACTTAATTGAGAGATGTAAAAGATCAAACTTTGATGGTATGTGTTTAACAGTTGATACTTTAGTTGCAGGTAATAGAGAAAAGGATCATCGAACCGGATTTACTACTCCGCCTAAACTTACCATGAATAGTTTATTAAGTTTTGCTATGCGTCCAGCATGGGTTTTTAATTATCTAACTGGAAAAAGATTTGAATTAGCAAACGTTTCAAAAAAGACAGACAAAGGTACTAACATTGCAAAGTCTGTAATCGAATATATTAATGAACAATATGATCCAGCTATGAATTGGAAGGATGCAGAATATTGTGTAAAAAAATGGGGAAAACCTTTTGCGTTAAAAGGCGTTATGTCAGTAGATGATGCTAAAAGAGCAATTGATATTGGATGTACTGCTATAATGGTATCAAATCATGGTGGTAGACAATTGGATGGTTCACGATCACCTTTCGACCAGATAAAAGCAATTTCAGATGCTGTAGGAGATAAACTTGAAATAATTCTAGACGGCGGAGTAAGGAGAGGAACGCATGTATTAAAAGCCTTGGCAGCGGGCGCAAAAGCGTGTAGTTTCGGAAAAATGTTTCTGTTCTCTTTGGCCGCAGGCGGTCAACAAGGCGTTGAACATTTATTACAAAACATGCATGATGAGATACATAGAAACATGGTGTTAATGGGTTGTAAGAATTTAGGAGAATTAAATAGCTCGAAGTTAATTTATAGAAAATAAAAATTGGAGATAAAATGAAACTTGCAAAAAGCTTAGATAGACTCGGAACTGAAAGTGCATTTAGTGTTCTTGCAGAAGCTAAAAAACTAGAGGCTCAAGGAAAACCAATGATTCACTTAGGTTTAGGTCAGCCAGATTTCAAAACACCAAAACATGTCGTTGATGCAGCTAAAAAAGCTTTAGATGATGGTCATCATGGTTATGTAATGTCAAACGGTATACCAGAGTGTAGGCAATCAGTAGCAAGATGGGTTAAAAAGAGATACAACGTCGACATAAGTTTTGAGAGAGTTTTAATAATGCCAGGTGGAAAACCTACCATGAGTTATGCAATTCAATGTTTTGGTGAGCCAGGTGCAGAAATAATTCATCCTACTCCAGCATTTCCCATATACGAGTCAATGATAAACTATACAGGATCAACCTCAGTGTCATACGATTTGACTGAAGATAAAGATTTAAAATTTAGCGCAGATAAAATTCTCTCTTTAATAACAGACAAAACAAGATTATTAATTTTAATAAACCCAAATAATCCAACTGGAAGCTTTGTTGAGAGATCAGAGATAGATAAAATCGCAGAGGGTTTGAAAAAATATCCTCATGTAACAATACTAAGTGATGAGATTTATAGTAGGCAAATTTTTGATGATAAAGAAATGCCATCTTTTTTTAATTACCCAGAGTTAAGAGATAGATTAATAGTTCTTGAGGGCTGGAGTAAAGCTTATTCAATGACAGGATGGAGATTGGGTTGGAGTTTTTGGCCAGAACATTTAGTTGAGCATGTAAACAAATTATTAATTAATAGTGTTTCATGTGTAAATGCAGCAGCTCAGTTTGCTGGCATAGCCGCTCTAGATGGCCCTGATGACTCAATTCATGAAATGATGGAAAAATTTACAGCAAGAAGAAAACTAATTCATGAAGGACTAAATAGTTTACCTGGTGTTGAGTGTAGTTTGCCAGGCGGCGCCTTTTATGCATTTCCAAAAGTGATTGGAACTGGAATGAATGGAGCAGAATTTTGTAAGAAAGCCATGCACGAAGCAGGTGTTGCAATTGTTCCAGGAACTGCTTTTGGTAAAAGTTGCAATGATTACGTAAGATTTAGTTTTGCAGCATCTAGAGATAATATTTCGCAAGCTCTAGATAACATTAAAAAAATGCTTGGCTAAGTTTTAATTTTACCAATTGATTGGTATACTGCCTTTAGTAAATGGAAAATATATCACTTAAAAAAGATTTAACTTTGCTTTTGAAAGATAGAATTTCTTTATCAGAGTCCACTAGATTGAACTTTGCAAGAGGTGAAGATACTTTCGATCCAGTTCTTTCACAAGCAGTAGTTTTTCCTGAGAATAATGAGGAAGTTTCTAAAATTTTAAAACTGTGTAATAAACATCACACACCTGTGGTTCCCTTTGGAACAGGAACTTCATTAGAAGGACATGTGGTTGGGAATAAAGATGGAATTACAATTTCTTTGGAAAAAATGAATAAGGTTTTAAGCGTTAATGCATCTGACTTTGATTGCCGTGTGCAAGCAAACGTCACTAGAGAAGAGCTTAATGAATATTTAAGAGAGGATGGTGTTTTTTTTCCGATTGATCCAGGAGCAAATGCATCTTTGGGAGGTATGGCCTCTACATCAGCATCTGGAACAATGGCAGTTAAATACGGAACAATGAAATCAGTAATAACGGGATTAACTGTTGTATTGCCAAATGGTGATATAATTAATACTGGAGGAAGAGCTAAAAAAACTTCTGCAGGGTATAATTTAACAAATTTATTTATTGGATCTGAAGGTACGCTTGGAATTATTACCGAAGTCCAATTGAGATTATCACCTATACCCGAAAGCATCATGAGTGCAGTTTGTCATTTTCCAACACTGGAAGATGCAGTTAAAACTGCTCAGGAGACAATACAATATGGAATTCCTATTGCTAGAGTTGAAATGCTTAATAAAGATCAAATGGAAATAAGTATAAACTACTCTAAACTTGAAGATGTAAGCGCGTTGCCAACATTATTTTTTGAATTTCACGGATCAGAAACATCAAATAAAGAGGCAATAGGGGTAGTTGAGGAAATTTCAAAAAATAATAGTGGAAGTAAATTTAAATGGGCTGACACAATTGAAAAAAGAAAGAAAATGTGGAGAGCCAGATGGGATGCTTGGTACTCTGTGAAAGCTTTGATAAATGATGGAAGAGTTTACACTACAGATGTTTGTGTCCCAATTTCAAAAATCACAGAATGTGTAAATTTTGCTGAAAAAGAAGTAAGAAAACTCGGTTTAAGAGCCCCAATGGTTGGTCATTTAGGAGATGGAAATTTTCATATTATGATGCCTTACAACCCTAAAGAACAAGATGCATACAAGAAAATAAAATATTTTAATGATATTTTAATTGATAAATCACTTGAGCTTGAGGGTACAATTACAGGTGAGCACGGCATAGGTTTGCATAAAAAAAGCTATCTATTAAAAGAACATCCAGATAACCTTCCAGTTATGAAATCAATTAAAAGAACAATGGATCCTAATAACATAATGAATCCAGGAAAAATTTTTGACCTAAATTAAAAGGAAAATATGAAAAAAATTTTAGTTACAAGAAAATTACTTCAATCAAATGAAGATAGATTAAAAGAGCTATATGATGTTAGACTTAACAACAACGATGAACTTTACTCTCAAAGTAAATTAATTGAGTTAAGCCAAGGATGCGATGGTATTCTTTCAGCATTAACAGATAAATTGGACGAAGAAACAATTCAAAAATTACCAGACTCAGTAAAAATTTTATCTAATTTTGCTGTAGGTTTTGGAAATATTGATTTAGAAGCCGCCAAAAAAAAGAATATTGCAGTCACTAATACACCCGAAGTTCTTACCGATGCAACAGCTGAAATAGGTATACTACTGATTTTAGGCGCATGTAGACGTGCATCAGAAGGCATAGATGGTGCAAGAGCATCTGACTGGAAATGGTCAGCGGATTATTTGATAGGTAAACAATTGACAGGAACAAGATTAGGAATACTTGGCATGGGTAGAATTGGACAAAAAATTGCTAAAGTTGCAAAATCATTGGGAATGATTATTCATTATCATAATCGGTCAAAACTAACTGATGACAAGGCTCAAGGAGCAACATATCATGATAATTTAAAAAGTTTATTGTCCGTATCAGATGTTTTATCAGTTTGTTGCCCTGCATCAAAAGAAACTATAAATCTTATTAATGAAGAAACATTGGAATTTTTGCCAAAAGGTGCAGTTGTTACAAACGTTGCAAGGGGAGATATTGTTGACGATGAAGCTTTAATAGATGCTTTGAATAGAAGAAAAGTTTATGCAGTTGGTTTAGATGTCTATAAAGGTGAACCAAATTTAAATCCAGGTTATCTCAAGCATAAAAGTGCTTTTATCCTTCCCCACTTAGGGAGTGCCACAAAAGAAACAAGAACAGCAATGGCTAATTTAGCGATAGATAATATTGAGGAATATTTCAAAACAGGTAATTGTAAAAACAAAGTAAATTAGAAATATTTTAAAGTAATTACCACTTCAAGTTGAAAAAAACTTATTTGAGGACCATTTAACAAGGGACTCACAACTCCTAATATGCTTTAATTATTGGAAGTTAATTAACTAAGAGGAGAAAACAATGGTTAAAGAAAAAAAATCATTGAAGGGAAAAATTCCTTCAAGACGTAAGTTCTTTAAAACTGCAGCCGCAGCGGGTGCAGCAGCTGTTGCAATGCCGTATGTAAATTTAGGTGCTGCACAGACTCTAAAAATGCAAGCTGCATGGCCAAGTGGTGCTAACATATTTTTTGAAATGGCAGGAGACTATTGCAAAATGGTTAGCGACATGTCAGGTGGATCATTAAAAATTGATCTTCAACCTGTTGGAGCAGTTGTTAAGACTAGTGAAATTGGACAAGCTGTAAGTTCAGGAGCTGTAGATATGGGTCACTGGGTAACGGCTTACTGGTATGGTAAAAATCCAGCCGCTTCACTATTCGGAACTGGACCTTCGTACGGAATGTCATCTCAAGAAGTAATGGGATGGATGGAGTATGGTGGAGGAAGAGCACTTTATGAAGAGACTATTAAAAAAGTAGGTTTCGACTATACAGGTGTTTTTCACATGCCTATGCCAGCACAACCGTTTGGATGGTTTAAGAAAAATGTAACAAAAGTATCTGATGTTAAAGGTATGAAGTATAGAACAGTTGGTCTTGCTACTAACGTTCTTACTGCAATGGGAATGGTCGTTAGACAGTTACCAGGTGGTGAAATTCAACCAGCTATGAAAACTGGCTTGATTGAAGCTGCTGAGTTTAACAACCCAACTTCAGACTCTCAGTTTGGTATGCAAGACGTTTCTAAGCATTATCACTTAGGAAGTTTCCACCAATCTCAAGAGATGTTTGAAATACCTATCAACAACAAAACATTTAACGGTCTGTCACCAGCAAACCAAGCAATATTAAAAAATGCTGCTTATGCTGCAAACACAGATAACTATTTCAAAGCATTAGTTAGATATTCAGCTGATTTATCTAAATTAATGAATGAACATAAAGTTAATGTTTACCAAACGTCTGATGAGATTTTAGCTCAACAATTAAAAGGTTGGGATAAAGTAATCGGTGATTTCAATAAGAAAGATCCTTTCTTTAAGAAAATCGTAGATTCTCAAAAAGCATACGCTAAAAGAGTAATGAAGTACTTGCTGATGAACCAGCCTAATTACAAATTAGCTTATGAAAATGAGTTCGGACCTATTGGCAAAGTTAAGATATAATTATTAACTTAAATATTTAAAAAGGGGACCATTTGGTCCCCTTTTTTTTGTTTGCTTTGTTAATATAACTTAACATAAAGTACGATAATGAAATCTTTCATAAAATTTGCTGACACACTTAGTGCTTCAATGGGTAAAGCTTTTTCTTGGTGTATAGTCATTCTTATGGGAGGAACTTGCTATGAAGTTATAATGGCATATGCATTCAATAGCCCAACATTATGGAATTTCGATTTTAGTTTACAAATGTATGGAGCTATTTTTATGATGGCAGGAGCATACACCTTATCGACAGAAGCTCATGTAAGAGGTGACGTAATTTACAGATTATTTCCAACAAGAGTACAAGGTTGGATCGATTTAATTCTCTATTTTTTATTTTTCTTCCCTGGAATTTTAGCTTTAGCTTTTTATGGATATGAATATGCAGCTTTAGCCTGGAAAATAAAAGAAACGAGCTGGAACAGTCCAGCGCAAATACAAATTTATATGGCAAAATCATTAATACCATTGTCTGGAATATTATTAACCATACAAGGTGTCAGTGAGGTATGCAGAGCAATTATTTGCATTAGAACTGGGCATTGGCCTCAAAGAGCATCTGCTGATGCTGAGGAAACAGAAAAAGTTTTAATGAGAACTTCGCAAAAGGACGATCAAGCAGATGTTATTTGAATTAACTAATCCAGAGATTGCAATTTTAATGATGAGTTTATTTCTCTTTGCAGTTTTATTAGGATTTCCGATTGCATTCACATTGTTAGCAATGGGTGTTGGTTTTGGTTATTACGCATATTTTGATCCAACTAGAATGGATCACTTGTTCGATAATCGGATATTTTCTTTGCTAGTGTCTAACACGTATACAATAATGGATAATACCGTTTTAACAGCAGTCCCCTTATTTTTATTTATGGGGTATTTAGTAGAGAGAGCAGGTATTGTAGCAAAACTATTTTTTGCAATAAGACTAGCGTCGCACAGACTTCCAGCGTCGATGGCAGTAGCTGCACTAGTAACTTGTGCATTATTCTCGACAGCTACAGGAATAATTGGTGCCGTCGTTACACTTATGGGACTTCTTGCTTGGCCCGCAATGATTAGAGCTGGATATGACAAAAAATTTGCCTCGGGAGTAATTTGCTCAGGTGGATGTTTAGGAATTCTTATTCCTCCAAGTATCATGTTGATTGTTTATGCAGTAATCGCTCAGTTGTCTCCACTCAGACTTTTTGCTGCAGCAATATTTCCAGGATTGATGTTGGCAGGGTTATATATTCTTTATGTTATAATAAGAGCATACTTTAATCCTTCTTTAGCTCCAAAACCTGCAGCTGAAGAAATTCCTCCAAGATCTGAAATTTTAAAAGAAGTATTAGTTTCATTTGTTCCATTATTTTCATTAATAATCCTTGTTTTAGGAACTATATTAGCTGGATTAGCTACACCTGCTGAAGCAGCAGCCGTCGGTGCATTTGGAGCGTTAGTGCTTTCTTATTTTTATAAATCTCTAAAATGGAAAAATTTTAAAGAGTCTGTTTTTTTGACTGCAAAAACTAGCGCTATGATTATGTGGTTATTTGTAGGGTCATGGACTTTTGCCTCAGTATTTTCTTATCTTGGAGGACATGAGGTATTTGAACATTTTTTTAAATCGATGGATATTAAACCATGGCAATTTTTAGTAATTACACAAATTATTATTTTCCTTTTAGGATGGCCACTTGAATGGACAGAAATATTAATTATTTTTGTGCCAATTTTTTTACCACTTGTAGAGTTTTTTGGAGTAAATCCTTATTTCTTTGCAATGTTAATTGCACTAAATTTACAAACATCTTTCTTAACTCCCCCCATGGCGATGTCAGCTTACTACTTAAAGGGTGTTCAAAGCAGAAATGTTCAGTTAATGGAAATTTTTAGAGGAATTATGCCTTTCCTTGGAATTGTAATTCTTGCTATGGTTTTAATGTATATATTTCCTGGAATAGCATTGTGGTTACCTGATACGTTATTTGCAGAGTAATTTTTAAATGACGAATGTCTTTTCATTACCAATATCTAAATTAGCAGAAAAGATTAGAAAATCCGAGATGACTTCTTTAGAGTTGTGTGAGCACTATATTTCTCAAGTAAACAAATTTGAAAAAGATGTTAAAGCTTGGGCATTCTTTGATAAAAAACTATTATTAGAAAAAGCCCAAGAAGCAGATACTTATAGAAAGTCAGGTAAACCGATGGGGTTACTTCATGGAGTTCCTGTAGCTTTAAAAGATATAATTGGCACTTATGATATGCCAACAGAATGTGGCACTGTTTTAAGAAAAGGTAGGACTCAATCGCAAAATGCTGAAATCGTTGATTTACTAAAATCTGAAGGTGCAATAATAATGGGTAAGACAGCAACATCAGAACTTGCTTATCTTGGCCCCCCAGCAACAAGAAATCCTCATGATTATACTAGAACACCTGGTGGATCCTCGAGTGGATCAGCTGCTGTAATCGCAACTCATATGGCTCCATTATCTATTGGATCCCAAACTGGCGGATCCGTTATAAGACCTGCTTCTTATTGTGGTGTAGTTGGTTACAAACCAAGTTATGGATTAATATCAAGAAATGGTGTTCTCAGAACATCATATAATCTAGATCATATAGGTGTTTTCGGAAAAACCGTCGAGGATGTAGCTTTACTTGCAAAGGTGTTAATTAAAAAAGATCAGTACGATGAAGCGACTATACATTATTCATCAGAGTTTATGTTGGAAGAATGTTTGAAAGCACCATTATTTGAGCCAAAATTTATTTTTTATAAAACCAATAGCTGGAAAAAGATTGATAAAAAATCAAGAGAGTCTTTTGAATACTTTATTAAAACTTTTAAAAAAAATATTGAAGTATTTGATACGCCATCATATTTTAAGGATATAGATAAATATCACAGAGTTATTCATGAAACCGATTTAGCTAATAACTTTCAAGTTTACTACAAAAAGTCTAAAAATAAGCTATCAAAACAAATGCAATCAGCAATCGCAAGAGGAATGAAATATTCAGCAAAAGAATATTTAGATGCAGTTGATTTTATGAAAAGAAGTTATGAGTCTTATAAAGAGGTGTTCGAGGATTATCACGGAGTATTAAGCCCGTGTAGCACTGGGGTAGCAGATAAAGGACTAAAAGACACTGGAAGTGCAGATTTTAATAGAGTCTGGTCTTATATGCATACTCCAGCAATTTCTCTGCCTTTACTTCAAGGAGAAAATAATCTACCCTTAGGTGTCCAGCTTGTTGGAGATAAATATGACGATCTAAGATTTTTAAGTACCGCGAGATGGCTTGAACAAAAAAGTAAGGAGTTTAATGAATAAAATAACTACATTAATAGGTTTGTCTTTTGCAGTTTTTTTTCTAGTTGGTCTTGCTACAACATTAACAAGATCAATGATGATAACCTTTTGGGATGTTTTGCCAGTCTACTTACTAATGGGAGTTGCCATATTCATGATGCTATATGAAGCCTTTTTCGATAAAAAATAATTTTTTTAATGAAGCTAGGAAGCATCGCTCTTAATTCTTTTTTAATATTATTATTTTTATATATCTTTGTAATAATTTTTTTGTTTTTTTATCAAAGAAAATTACTTTATCATCCAAGTGAAAATAATTACTTAGACGAAACATCTCTAAACCACAATATAGAAAAAAAATTTATTCAATCAGAAAATAAACTTGTTTCTTGGTATTTTGAAAAAAACTCAGATTACAAAACTATTCTTTTTTTTCATGGAAATGCTGGAAAACTCGATAATAGAGTTTATAAACTAAATGAACTTTCAAAACTTGAAATAAATTACTTAATAATTGCTTATAGAGGTTTCAGTGGAAATGAGGGAAAACCAACTGAGAGTGGCTTATATGAAGACGCAAAATCCGCTAAAATTTGGCTGAATAACAATGGTGTTAAAGATAAAGATATAATTATATATGGAGAGTCTCTTGGTACAGCAGTTGCTGTTGATTTAGCGAGTAAACATAAGTTCGCAGGGATAATATTAGAATCCCCATTTACTTCAATGACAAGACTTGCACAAAAATATTATCCAATTTTTCCAGTTAAAATTATTCTTAAAGATAAATTCGACTCTATTAATAAGATTCAAAAAATAAATTCCCCCCTATTAGTGATGCACGGTGAGGAGGATACTATAGTTCCTTTTAGTATGGGTGTTGAAATATTTGAAAAATCAAACACTCAAAAATCAAAATATTTCATAAAAAATGATGATCATATGATGAATTTCGATCAAAATTTAATCAGCGAAATTCAAAAATTTATTAAAAGTCTAAAATAGACACATTTTAAACAAATACTCTTCAAAGTTTACAATTAAATTTTGTTTATGAGAAATATTTTTATAATAACACTTTTACTTTTAATTTGTAGCAATGCGTCTTCTGATCAATCAGATAAATACTTTCATATAGGTAAAATGGTGTCTTATGACAAAAAATTCACTCTATATTTTAAAACAAGAGAAAATGCCATACTTGCAAGAGGAGAAGATTTAAATTATGTAACTGATTATCCACAAGATCTTTATCTATATGACCATAAATTAAAAAAGGATCTACCTCTTATTTCTTATGAGTGGTTTCCAAATAAAGCTAAATTATTTTTAATGGATTATGATTATCCAGTATTTCCAGAGGATTTTGCGTATTATCTTTTAGAGGATAATAATACATTAGTGATGGTTAGTGCAAATAAAAACATCTCAAAAAATCTTACATTTGATATTCAAAAAAAAGAACTAAGATCCAACGATAGGAGTGGTAAATTAGGTTTTATAATTTCTTCGTATGCTAAGAATTGTGGATATGCTGCTCTTGATAAAAAGCATGAGTGTAATTTATTTAAACCTTTGATATCAAAAAATTTAATAAACTAATTTATTTGAGTAAAAGCTTCAGCAAATTTTTCTACATCAAATATTTGAAGATCATCCTCTTTTTCACCTAAACCAAGTCCTATTATTGGAATTTTATATTTTTTAGACAAAGCTAAGAGAATACCACCCTTTGCTGTTCCATCTAATTTTGTCATAACAAGTCCGGTGATTGGAATAATTTTGTTAAACTCGTCAACTTGACTCAGTATATTTTGTCCTGAAGTAGCATCTAAAACTAAAATAACTTCATTTGGAGCATTATTGTCGATTTTTTTTACAACGTTTGCAATTTTTTTATACTCCTCCATCAAATTTTTTTTATTTTGCAACCTTCCAGCTGTATCAATAATTAATTGGTTAAAGTTATTTTCTTTAGCAAAACTCATTGCTTTATATGCAACAGATGCAGGATCCGACCCTTGATTTGATTTTACTAAATCGACACCGATTTTATTTGCCCAATTTTCTAATTGTTCAATTGCTGCAGCTCTAAATGTATCAGACGCAGACAAGACTACTTTATTATTATTTTCTTTAAAAATTTTAGCGATTTTGCCAATCGTTGTTGTTTTTCCAGAGCCGTTGACACCAGCCACTAATATAACATTTAAATTATTATTATTTTTGAAAAAATCTTTTTTTTCAAAATTACCCATAGTAGAGACAATATACCCTTTAAGAACTTTATTTATTTCTTCAATTAAGTCCGAACTTGGATCAATTTTTTCTTGAGCTAAAATATTTCTTATTTCAGAAGCTGCATCAATTCCTACATCAGAACTTATTAAAAATTCCTCTATTTTATTAAGTGAGTTATCATCAATTTCTTTCTTTATAAGAATTTCTCGAAAACCCGAGGAAATATTCTCCGCACTTTTTTTAAAGCCTATTTTAAATTTTTCAAATATGCTCATTACAATTTGACATTAATAGTATCTATTTTTGAAACTGGACCCTTCATATGAATTGAATTTTTTTCATCAATTTTGACAAACAATTTACCAGTAGCAAATTCAATATCTACTTTTTGATCTGTTAAGTCATTCAACTTACCCGCTACTGCAGTTGCACAAGCTGCAGTTCCACAAGCTTTTGTATTTCCCGCTCCTCTTTCCCATACATTTACTTTAATTAAATTTTTACTAATTACTTTTGCTAAAGTAACATTTGTTTTTTCCGGAAATAAATTATGATTTTCAATTTCAGGACCAATTTTTTTTATATCGAAGTTATCAATGTTTGGTAAAAAAAAAACTACATGTGGATTTCCAATATTTACTGCTGTACCGCCTTGAAATTCTTTTTTAAATTTATCAAAAATTTTAATATTTAAATTTATTGTATTTAATTCTTTTGATAATGGAATTTCGCTCCATTTAGTTTTTGGTTGTCCCATTTCAGTTGAAACAATATTTTCTCCAATTATCTCAGATTTCAAATTTCCAGAGGAAGTAGTTAAATTAACAATTTTTTTATTTTTTTCTTTTGCTATAAAATCAGCGACACACCTTGTCCCATTACCACATGCACCTGCTTTTCCACCATCAGAATTAAAAAATTCAAGATAACCATCAGAATTTTGGTTTTTTTTAATAAATATTAACTGATCGCAACCAATAAAATTTCTATCGCAAATTTTTATAATTTGGTCCTTTGTAAGATTTATAATTTTTTCTCTATTATCTATAATTATAAAATCGTTACCCAAACCATCCATTTTAAAAGCTCTAAATTCCATATATTTAATACTTAACTTATTTATTGACTTTTTGAACCTCTATTATAGTTTGTCGAAACTTCCGCAAAAACAGCAATTTGCGGTGTCTTTGGCAACAAAGAGATCGACACCAGTCAGCGAGGGTTCGCCCACTGGTGCGATAACTGCTGGATGAAATTATGTTTGAAAATTTAACTAATAAATTCGAGGAAATATTTTCCTCCTTAAAAAAGTCAGCATCTCTAGATGAGAAGCAGGTTGATGAAGGGTTAAGAAATATCAGATTGGCACTTTTAGAGGCAGATGTCTCATTAGAGGTTGCTAAAGATTTTGTAAATAAAATTAAACCTAAGGCATTAGGACAAGAAATCATTAGATCTACATCGCCAGGACAAATGGTGGTTAAAATTGTAAATGATGAATTAATAAATTTATTAGGAAGCGAAAATACTGATTTAAATTTTAATGCTGTACCTCCAGTATCTATGATGATGGTAGGTTTACAAGGATCTGGAAAGACCACAACAACAGCAAAACTTGCAAAGTTTATTGAAAAAAATAAAAAAAAGAAAGTAATGATTGTAAGCCTAGATATTTATAGGCCCGCAGCTCAAGAACAACTTAAACTTTTAGGAGAACAGCATAATATTAACACCTTACCAATTATTGAGGGACAACAACCAGCTGATATATGTAGAAGAGCTTTGAGTGCCGCAAGTCTTAATGGATCAGAGGTAATATTATTCGATACTGCGGGTAGGACCCAAATCGATTTACAAATGATGAGTGAAATTAAGCAAATTGAAGAAATTATAAATCCCGTAGAGACAATTTTGGTTGCAGATTCGCTTACTGGTCAGGTTGCAGCAAATGTGGCTAAAGAATTTAAAAACACAGTTAATTTGTCAGGAATTGTTCTTACAAGGTCTGATGGAGATGGAAGAGGTGGAGCTGCATTAAGTATGAAATATGTAGCAAACGTTCCAATAAAATTTTTAGGTGTTGGTGAAAAAATTGAAAATCTTGAAGTTTTCTATCCCGAAAGAATTGTAAACAGAATTTTAGGAATGGGGGATATAGTTAGCCTTGTTGAAAAAGCTGCTGAAGATCTTGATGAAGAGAAATTAAAAAAAACAGAAGAAAATTTAAAGAAGGGCCAGTTTTCTTTAGATGATTATTTATCACAATTAAAGCAGATGAAAAAAATGGGTGGCATAGAGGGCATAATGTCCTTTCTTCCTGGGGTTTCAAAAATAAAATCACAAATGGATCAATCTGGAATAGATGAAAAAGTTATAACTCAAAATGAAGCTGTCATTTTATCGATGACTAAAAAAGAGAGACAAAATCCAAAAATAATTGATGGATCAAGAAAAAAAAGAATTGCTAATGGCTCTGGTACAGACATAGCCACTATCAATAAATTGCTCAAGCAATTTAAAATGATGTCTGAAATGATGAGAAAGATGTCAAAAGGAAATATGAAAGGAATGGCAGATAAAGGTATTCCGCCTGAACTTTTTAATCAACTAAAATAAAAAAAAGGAGAATAATGTTAAAACTTAGATTATCGATGGGAGGGACAAAAAAAAGACCAGTTTACAAAATAGTTGTTGCTGATAGTAAATTTCCAAGAGATGGAAGGTTTATTGAAAAATTAGGTTTTTTTAATCCTTTGCTTCCAAAAGAAAAAAAAGAGAGAATTGGACTTCAAACGGATAGAATAAAATATTGGTTAAGCCAAGGCGCACAACCAACCACTAGAGTTGCTAGATTACTTGGTGAACATGAACTAATTCCTATGCCAGCAAAAGGTAATAATCCAATGAAGGCTGTACCAAAAAAAGAAAGAAAAAAAGAGGCAAAAGAGGAGTCACCAAAAGAAGGACAAAAAGCAGATGCTCCAAAAGAAGCTCCTAAAGCAGAGGAGAAAAAAGCAGATGCTCCAAAAGAAGCTCCTAAAGCAGAAGAGAAAAAAGCAGATGCTCCAAAAGAAGCTCCTAAAGCAGAGGAGAAAAAATAAAAATGTTTATAGCTCAAGTATTTACATTATATCCTGAGTACTTTCCTGGACCTTTTAAAAATGGACTTTACGGAAAAGCTATTGAAAAAAAAATTTGGGATTTGAGAACTGTAAATATTAGAGATTATGCAATTGATAAACATAAGACAGTTGATGATACTCCTTACGGAGGAGGCTCAGGAATGTTAATCAAGCCTGACGTACTGGCAAAGTCGTTAGATAAAAACATTAATCGAGATGAGAAAATTGTTTACTTATCTCCAAAAGGAAAAGTTTTTAATCAAAAAATTGCAAAAGAACTTTCTTTAGAAAATAAAGTTAACATAATTTGCGGTCATTTCGAAGGTATTGACCAGAGAGTATTAGAAAACAGAAAAATAGACGAGATAAGTTTAGGAGATTTTGTACTTTCTGGAGGTGAAACAGCAACTTATGTTTTTTTGGATGCTATATTAAGATTAATACCCGGAGTACTTGGAAATGAAAAATCTACTAGCGAAGAAAGCTTTGAAAATGGTTTATTGGAATATCCACAGTACACAAAACCTCAAATCTGGGAGGAAAAAAGTGTGCCAAATGTGCTTTTATCAGGTGATCATGCGAAAATTAAAGACTGGCGTTTATCTCAATCAGAGGCTATAACTCGCGACCGAAGGCCAGATTTATGGCAAAAATATAATAAAAAAAACTAATTTGATAAAATTACAAATGAAAACTATTGAAGAAATTAATCAAGCTAATGTCAAAAAAATAGCTGCAGAAAAAAAATTACCAAATTTTTTTCCAGGCGATATTGTGAAAATTGGTGTTAGAATTACAGAGGGCAAAAGAGATAGAATTCAATATTTTGAAGGAGTCTGTATTGCTAAAAAGAATAGAGATTTAAACTCATCTTTTACAGTAAGGAAAATTTCCTTTGGAGAAGGTGTGGAAAGAACATTTGCACTCTATAGTCCAATTGTAGACTCAATTAAGGTAATTAGATCTGGAAAGGTAAGAAGGGCAAAACTTTACTATCTTAGAGACAGAACAGGAAAATCAGCAAGAATTGCAGAAAAAATAAAGAAAAAAATTGGCATTGATGTAGATGTTAAAACAGAACAACCAACAGCACAAAATGTAACTAAAACTGAAGAAAGTAATATAACAGAGGAAACGAAAGTAGAGAAAGAGTCTGTTGAAAAAAAAGATACCTCTGAAAAAAAAAATGAAAAAGAGACTCTTATAGATAAAAAATAGTCTTTTTTAAAATGCCTAGAACTTTATACGACAAAATTTGGAATGAACATTTAGTTCATCAGCAAGATGATGGTACATCTTTATTATTTGTGGATAGACATTTAATACACGAGGTAACAAGCCCACAAGCATTCGAAGGGCTTAGAAATTCAAAAAGAAAAGTGAGACAACCAAAATTAACACTTGCTGTAGTTGATCATAATATTCCTACAACTGATAGGTCTAAAGGAATTGATGATATCGATTCTAAAATTCAGGTAGAAACATTAGAAAAAAATTGTAAAGAATTTGGTATCAAACTATTTGGAATGGACGATAAAAGACAAGGTATTGTTCACATAGTAGGGCCCGAGCAAGGTTTCACGCAACCAGGTACAGTAATTGTTTGTGGCGATAGCCACACTGCTACTCATGGTGCATTTGGTGCCCTAGCATTTGGAATTGGAACTTCAGAAGTAGAGCACGTTTTGGCTACTCAAACTTTGGTACAAAAAAAGGCAAAAAATTTTAGAATAAACGTTAATGGTAAACTCTCACTGGGAGTGACTTCAAAGGATGTTATTTTGCAAATAATTGGAAAAATAGGAACAGCTGGAGGTACTGGATGTGTATTAGAGTATGCTGGTTCAGTTATTTCAGACCTATCTGTAGAACAGAGAATGACGATTTGTAATATGTCAATCGAGGGTGGTGCTAGAGCTGGTCTTATTCAACCTGATGAAAAAATTTTTAATTACTTAAAAGGAAGACCAATGTCCCCAAAAAATGAAAATTGGAATAAAGCTTTAGAGTATTGGAACTCACTTAAAACTGATAATGATGCTAAATTTGATAAAGAGATCAATTTAAATGGAGAGGATATTGCCCCTATGGTAACTTGGGGAACTTCTCCAGAAGATGTCGTAACAATAAATGGAAAAATACCGAACCCTGATAATGAGAAAAATGAGGATAAAAAAAATTCCATTAATAGATCTTTAAAATATATGGGCCTAAAACCAGATGTTAAAGTTCAGGATATAAAAATTGATAAAGTTTTTATTGGAAGTTGTACCAATGGAAGAATAGAAGATTTACGAGAGGCTGCTCAAATTTTAAAAAATAAAAAAAAGGCTGCACATGTGCATGGCATGGTTGTTCCAGGATCTGGACTAGTAAAAGAACAAGCAGAACAGGAAGGTTTAGATAAAATATTCATTGAGTCTGGATTTGAATGGAGAGAGCCTGGCTGCTCAATGTGCTTAGCAATGAATGCTGATAAATTAAAACCACAAGAGAGATGCGCATCTACTTCAAATAGAAACTTTGAGGGAAGACAAGGAAGAGGTGGTCGTACACATCTAGTAAGCCCAGGTATGGCAGCAGCAGCTGCGATTGCTGGAAATCTTGATGATGTAAGAAAATATCAAAACTAATGAAAAAATTTGTATCCCTCAAAAGTATTCCTGCATATTTACCAATCGTCAATATCGATACTGATATGATCATTCCAAAACAATTCCTAAAAACAATAAAAAGAACAGGATTGGGAAAAAACCTTTTTCATGAAATGAGATATGACAACGATGGAAATATTATTAAAGATTTTATTTTAAATAAGAAACCATTTGATGTTTCAAAAATATTAATTGCGGGGAATAATTTTGGTTGTGGTTCATCAAGAGAACACGCACCATGGGCTCTTCTAGACTTTGGAATTACATGCGTGATAAGTTCAAGTTATGCCGATATCTTTTATAATAATTGTTTTAAAAATGGCATATTACCAATAATTTTAAGTGAGGAAAAAATAAAAGAATTATCAGAGTACTCAAAAAGACAAGAAGAAATAGAAATAAATTTAAATGATGAAAAAATTATCTATGGAAACAATGAGATCAGTTTTAAAATTGAGCCTTTCAAAAAAAAATGCTTATTGGAAGGGCTTGATGACATTGCTTTATCTCTAGAGAAATCCTCAAATATAAATGAATTTGAAAAAAAATTAGAGTCTTCAAAACCATGGATCTTTAATGATTAAGGTTAAGAAAAGAAAAATTTTACTTTTACCAGGTGATGGTATTGGACCAGAAGTAATCGCCGAAGTAAAAAAAATAATTAATTGGTTAAATAAAAATAGATCTTTAGATTTTGAAATTGACGAAGACTTAGTGGGTGGTGCTGCATATGATAAACATGGGACACCTATTACTGATGAAGTTTTTTATAAAGCTTTAGAAAGTGAAGCTGTAATTTTAGGAGCTGTGGGAGGTCCAAAGTGGGATAATTTGGATTTTTCCAAAAAACCAGAAAGAGCATTATTAAAATTAAGGAAAGAACTTAAACTTTTTGCAAATTTAAGACCAGCAATTTGTTTCAAGCAGTTAGTTGAAGCCTCAAGTTTAAAACCTGAAATAGTTTCAGGACTTGATATAATGATAGTCAGAGAACTTACTGGAGGAATATATTTTGGTGAGCCTAGAGGAATCAAGCCAATAGATAACGGTGAAAGAAAAGGTATTAATACTCACACTTATACAACTAGCGAAATTGAAAGAGTTTCTAGAGTAGCCTTCGATCTTGCAAAAAAAAGAAATAATAAAGTTACATCATGTGAAAAATCAAATGTTATGGAAGCTGGTCAGCTTTGGAGAGAGGAAGTTCAAGCTATTCATGATAAAGAATTTAAAGAGGTAGAATTAGAACATATGTTAGCAGACAACTGCGCTATGCAACTCTTAAGAAATCCAAAACAATTTGATGTCATTGTAACAGATAATTTATTTGGAGATATATTGTCAGATGAAGCTGCGATGTTAACAGGTTCACTAGGGTTACTACCTTCAGCATCTTTAGGAGCCAAAGACAAAAATGGAAACATGAGATCAATGTACGAGCCAGTACACGGCTCAGCACCTGATATTGCTGGAAAAGGTATTGCTAATCCAATTGCAACAATACTAAGTTTTTCAATGGCGTTAAAATATTCTTTAAATTTGGATAAAGAGTCAAAGGAGCTAGACGCTGCAGTACAAAAAATCCTTGATGATGGGCTTAGAACCAAGGATATATGTTCAAAAGGTAATAAGGAAGTATCAACAAAAGATGTTGGAGATGCGATTATTGCTTGTTTGCAAAATTAGTTAATTTCAATTATTTTATAAAAATTATGACAATTTATACAGCTCCCGTTGAAGATATGATGTTTCTTTATGAGAACTTAAGAAATAATAAAAATTATAATGAGATAGAAAAGTATAAGGATGTCACGCCAGATTTGGTAAAAAATATTTTAGAAGAGGCAGCTAAAATAAATCAAAACATCATACTACCACTAGCAAAGTCTGGAGATGAAAACCCAACTGTATTAGAAAATGGCATTGTTAGAACTCCCCCAGGATATAAAGAAGCATATAAGAAGTATATAGAGGATGGATGGACTTCTTTATCATGTGATCCAAAATTTGGTGGTCAAGGAATGCCAAAAACTGTAAGTGCCTTTTTTGATGAAATGTTATCTTCAGCATGTTTATCTTTCAAGCTTTACTCAGAGTTAAGTATCGGTGCGTACAATTGTATTAACCATCATGCTACTGATGAAATTAAAAATAAGTATTTACCAAAAATGGTTGAGGGTAAATGGAGTGGCACAATGTGTCTTACAGAACCTGTATGTGGAACAGACCTAGGTTTGCTCAAAACAAAAGCTGTAGAACAAAAAGATGGAAGTTTTAAGTTAAGCGGGCAAAAAATATTTATTACTTCAGGAGATCATGATTTAACTGAAAATATTATCCACTTAGTTATTGCCAGAGCATCAGACTCTCCAAGTGGAACTAAGGGAATAAGCTTATTTTTGGTTCCAAAATTTATTGTTAAGGATGATGGATCAATTGGTCCACGAAACGGTGTATCAACTGGATCTATTGAGAGTAAAATGGGAATAAAAGGCTCAGCAACTTGTGTTTTAAACTTTGATGATGCAGTTGGGTATATGATTGGACCAAAAAATAAAGGTTTAAATTCTATGTTTACGATGATGAATCTTGAAAGGATTGTTGTAGGAATTCAAGGTTTAGGCATTTCAGAAATTGCTTATCAAAATTCAGTAAACTATGCAAAAGAACGTAAACAAGGTAAAGCACACAATGGAAAAAATCAAAATGGAGGAGCAGATTTAATAATTGAACATGCAGATATCAGAAAATCATTGCTAAATATGAAATCTATAATTGAAGGTGAAAGAGCATTATGTTTTTGGTTATCACAACAAACAGAGGTAAGCCTTTATCATTCTGACGAAAAAATAAGAAGGGAAGCATCGGAGCTAGTATCATTAATGACACCCGTAGTTAAATCGATGTTTACAGACTTAGGAATGGAAATAACAAGTGATGCTATGCAAATATTTGGAGGTTATGGATATACAAAAGACCAAGGAATAGAACAGCTTTACAGAGACAACAGAATTACTCCGATATATGAGGGCACTAACTCAGTTCAGGCTATAGATTTAGTTTTTAGAAAATTAGTAAATAAAGAAAATGATATTATAAATAAATATATTGAGAGTTTAAAAAAAGACTTATCTAGCAATAATCAAGAATTAAAAAATTTTAGCGAAAAATTAGAAAACAGCTTAAAAACTTTAATAAAATTTACTGAGTGGATTAAAGATAAAATGCAAAAATCCAAGAACGATGTTGGCGCTGCATGCAATGATTACCTAAAAGTGTTAGGTTATGTTGCTGTTGCTCATTCTTGGATAAAGGTTTTAGAGGTTAGTTATAAAAACTATGAAACGAACAAACAATTTTATGAGGACAAAATTAACACTGCAAAGTATTATTTTGAAAGAGTTTTACCAAGGATCGAAAGTCATTATATAACTGCCGTTAGTGGAAGTGATTATATAATGAGTCACAAATTTAATTAATGAATAAATACGAGCAAAACTTAGATAAAAACAAAGCTAACTTTGTGCCATTAACGCCGCTTAGTTTCCTAGAAAGAGCAAAAGATATATACCCTAACTATGAGGCTATTATCTATGAGGATAAAAAATTTACCTGGAAAGAAATTTATAAAAGGTGCATTAAATTTGCAAGTGCGCTTGAAAAAATTGGAATTGGTGAGGGAGATACAGTTTCAGTTATGGCATTCAATACACCTGAAATTTTTGAGGCCCATTATTCTGTCCCAATGACGGGTGCAATATTAAATACAATTAATACAAGATTAGATGCTAAAACTGTGGCATATATAATTGATCACAGTGAGGCAAAAGTACTTATCGTCGATAGACAACTACACTCTGTAATTGAGAAAGCCCTCACACAAACTAAAATAAAGCCAATAATAATTGATGTTCAAGATGATTATGCAGATCAATCACTTTTAAAAAAAATTGGAGAAAAAGAGTATGAAGAATTTTTAGAAACCGGTGATGAGAATTACGTTTGGAAGAGACCTAAAGATGAGTGGCAAGCTATATCATTAAGTTATACATCTGGCACAACAGGTAATCCTAAGGGCGTTGTATATCATCACAGAGGTTCTTATTTAATGTCAACCGGTAGTGCAGTTGCATGGAACATGCCAAATAGATTAAATTTTTTAACAATAGTCCCAATGTTTCATTGCAATGGTTGGGGGTATCCTTGGACTGTTCCAATGCTAAATGGGAAAACAATTTGCTTAAGAGCAATAGATATAAAAAAAATCTTTGAATTAATTGAAAAGCATAAGATTACTCACTTTGGAGGAGCGCCAATTGTTTTGAATATGATTACAGGCGCATCTGAAAGTGAAAGAAAAAAATTAAATCATAAAGTTTACGTTTTAACCGCAGGGGCACCACCACCGAGTATTATCTTTAAAAAAATGGAGGCTCTTGGGTTCGAGGTAATGCATGTTTATGGACTTACAGAGACATATGGACATATTTTACAGTGTGCATGGAACGATGAGTGGAATTCTTATGATGAAGATAAAAAAAATGAAATTAAAGCAAGACAAGGTGTAAGATACCCTAATACTGAAGACACAATGGTAATGGATCCTGAAACAATGAAACCAGTGCCCAAAGATGGAAAGACAATAGGTGAAATCATGATAAGAGGAAATATTGTTATGAAGGGATATTTTAAGGACAAAGAAGCTACTGATAAGGCTATGTCGCATGGATGGTTTCACTCTGGAGATCTAGCTGTAACAAATCCAGATGGTTATATTAAGATTAAAGATAGATCAAAAGATATTATAATTTCTGGCGGAGAGAATATTTCATCAATTGAAATAGAAAATACTTTAGCAAAACATCCGAGCGTTTCAATTGCTGCTGTTGTTGCGAAACCAGACGAAAAATGGGGAGAAGTACCATGTGCTTTTATAGAAAAAGTAAAAGATAAAGAAGTGACCGAGAAAGAATTAATATCTTATTGTAAAGAAACATTAGCAGGCTTTAAAGTACCAAAAAAAATTGAATTTTGTGAATTGCCCAAAACCTCAACAGGAAAAATCCAAAAATTTGAATTAAGGAAATTAGCCAAGGAGCTAAACTGAACCTAGACGTTAACGGCAAAAACGTATTTATTTCTACAGGTGGCTTTGATTTTGATAAAGATAAGCCATCTATTATGTTGATGCATGGAAGTGGGTTAACTCATATTGTTTGGTCTCTTCATGAACAGTTTTATGCATCCCAAGGATATAATGTTTTATCAATTGATTTACCAGGACATGGAAGCTCTGAAGGCCCATCACTTAAATCTATTGAGGATATGTCGTTTTGGGTAAAAAGTTTTATGGAAACACTCAAAATTCAAAAGATTATCATCGTTGGTCATTCGCAGGGTTGTTTAGTTGGAATAGATTTTGCATCTAAATATCCAGAATTTATTGATGGATTAGTATTAGTTGCTGGATCATATAAAATGCCTGTAAATCAAGATTTGATAGATCTTGCAGAGGCTGGAGATGATAAGGCGATATTACTAATGATGAAGTGGGGTTATGAGGGATCCAAGGCATTTATTGGTGGAAACCCTGTAAAAAAGATAATTAACTCATCTAGAGAAATTATAGAAATTTTATCAGTAGACTTAAACGCTTGTAATAACTACAAGTCTGGAAAAGAGTCTTTAGAAAAAATTAATTGTCCGACTTTATGTATATTTGGAGACCTCGATAAAATGGTTCCACTTAAAGTTGGTAATAAAATGTCTGAATTAATTAAAAATTCAGAAACTAAAGTGATCACTGACTGCGGTCACATGATAATTTTTGAAAAAGCTTTTGAAATGAGAAAAATTGTAAAAGAATTTATTTTAAAACTAAAAAAATGAAAAAATTTAATATTGCTAAATCAAGAAGATTAAGAAGCACTCCTTATTCATCAAGAATTGAGTCTCAAGGCGTCACGGCTTACACAATTTATAACCATATGCTTTTACCAGCTGCGTTTGGATCACTTGAAGACTCATACCATCATTTAAAAGAGCATGTGCAAATTTGGGATGTTGCTGCTGAAAGACAAGTAGAAATAAGTGGATCAGACGCCTATAAATTAGTTCAGCTTATGACTTGTAGAGACTTATCTAAGTCTAAAATTGGCAGATGTTATTATTGTCCGATTATAGATGATAATGGTGGAATGATTAATGATCCGGTGATTTTAAAATTAAAAGAGGATAAATGGTGGATATCAATTGCTGACTCGGATGTGATTTTATTCGCTAAAGGTTTAGCAATTGGTAACAAACTTAATGTAAAAATAACTGAACCAAATGTAAATATTTTAGCTGTCCAAGGACCAAAATCATTTAAACTTATGGAGAAAATTTTTGGAAAGAAGATCGCTGAAATGAAATTCTTCGGCTTTGACTATTTTGAATTTGCAGGAGATAAACATTTAATAGCAAGATCAGGTTGGTCTAAACAAGGTGGATATGAAATTTATGTTGAACATACCAAGTCAGGTTTACAGTTATATGATAAACTTTTTGATGAGGGTAAAGAATATAATGTAAAACCAGGCTGTCCAAATTTAATTGAGAGAATAGAGAGTGGACTGCTTTCTTACGGTAACGATATAGATAATGAAGACAACCCTTACGAATGTGGCTTAGATAAATATGTAAATGTTAATAGTGAAATTAATTTTTTAGGAAAAGATAAATTAATTCAATATAATAAAAATGGTTTAAAAAAAAAACTGATGGGTGTGAAAATTGAGTCTGATAGCATCAGTATTACTGAGACAATAAAAATTTTTGATAACAATGAAAATCATATAGGCGAATTAAGGTCAGGAGTTTATTCACCTCACTTTAATAAAGTTATTGGAATTGCAATGTTAAAAAAACCTAATTGGGATACAGGAACTAAAATTAAAATAAATATTAACGGTAAATCTGTGAACGGAACAGTTTGTGATTTACCCTTCATCTAATATAAAGTATTAAATAAGTCATGAAAATTGCTATTGTTGGTGCCACTGGAAATGTTGGACGTAAGATAATCGAAGTTTTAGAACAGAAAAAACTTTTAGTAGAGGATTTATGTTTATTAGCTTCGAAAAAAAGCGCGGGTACAGAGTTATTGTTTAATGGGAAAAAAATAAAAGTTCAAAGTTTAGAAGATTTTGACTTTTCCAAAGTTGATATTACTTTTTTTTCAGCGGGTAAAAAAATTTCAGAAGCCTACGCTGTTAAAGCCGCCAAATGTTCTGTTGTTGTAGATAATTCAAGTTATTTTAGAATGGATCCAGATGTGCCATTAATTGTGCCGCAGGTAAACAAACATCATTTATCTAATTTAAAAAAAAATATTATAGCTAATCCTAATTGTTCAACAGCTCAAATGGTAATTGTACTTAAACCTTTACATGATCTATTTGATATCAAAAGAGTGGTAGTTTCTACTTATCAATCGGTATCTGGAGCAGGAAAAGCATCGATGGATGAGTTAATTGAACAAACAAGAGATATCTTAGCAGAAAAAAAAGTTTCATCAAAAAATTTTACAAAACAAATCGCTTTCAATGCCATACCACATATAGATGATTTTCTAGATGATGGTTACACGAAAGAAGAGATTAAAATGATAAATGAAACTAAAAAAATATTAGATCACAAAATAGAATTAACAGCAACATGTGTAAGAATTCCAGTGATGGTCTCACACTCGGAGTCTTTAAATATTGAATTTAATAAAACGGTCTCACTCTCAGAGGTAAGAAAAGTTTTAGCAAAAGCCCCAGGGTGTAAAATAATTGATGATCCTTTAAATAATATGTACGCGACACCTATTGATAGTGCAGGTAAAAATGAAACATTTGTTTCGAGAATAAGACAAGATAACTCAAATAAAAATTCTATAAACCTTTGGATTGTTTCGGACAATCTATTGAGAGGTGCTGCACTAAATGCTGTTGAAATTGCAGAAACCTACTATAATAAATTACAATGAAAAATAATAACCCCCTATCTCCACACATACAAATTTATAATTGGCATGTTTCATCTTTGGTGTCGATTTCGCATAGAATATCTGGTGTAATTAACTATATATTTTTTATTTTTCTATGTATTTGGATATCTTTTGTCTTTTTATTTGGACAACATTACAATTTATTTGCAGATTTTTTTAATTCAATTTTTGGAAAGTTTTTTGTAATTAGTATTATTTGGTCATTTTCTTTTCAAATTTTAAGTGAAATAAGACATTTATTTTGGGATTTAGGTTATGGATTTGATTTAAAAATTTCGAATATCACAGGTCTTTGTGTAATTTTTGGATCATTTATAAGTACAGTTCTAATTTACTTTATTGGCAGAGGAATAATCTAATGATCAATGCTACGAAAAAATGGATATTTTTAAAAGTAAGCACAATTATTTTAATACCTTTAATGATATGGTTTGTTATCAACTTTGTGTCTGTATATGATCAGAACTATAATCAGGTAATCAGTTTTTTTAGCGACCAAATAGTAAAATTTATACTCTCTTTATTACTAATAATGGCTTTTTTTCATACAGCTCTTACAATAAGTGAGATTTTTGAGGATTATATCCATAATGAAAAAATAAAAAGTGTCGCAAACAAATTATTATATTTCTTTGCTATAATATTTCCTTTAATTACAATAACAGTATTACTAAAATTTGGATTATGAGCTCATATAAAATAATAGATCATGAATATGACGTTGTCGTTTTGGGGGCAGGTGGCTCTGGTTTAAGAGCAGCCGTGGGTCTGAGTGAAGCTGGTTTGAAAACAGCTTGCATTTCAAAAGTATTCCCTACTCGTAGTCATACATCTGCTGCTCAAGGTGGAATATCTGCAGCGCTAGGAAATATGGGAGAAGATGACTGGCGTTGGCACATGTACGACACTGTTAAAGGATCCGATTGGTTAGGAGACCAGGACTCAATAGAATATTTATGCAAGGAAGCACCAAGAGCAGTTCTTGAGTTAGAAAAATATGGGGTGCCTTTCAGTAGAACCGAAGATGGAAAGATTTATCAAAGACCATTTGGCGGTATGACAAAAAACTATGGAAATGAGACGGTCCAAAGAACTTGTGCTGCAGCTGACAGAACTGGTCATGCTATTCTTCATACTTTATATGGACAAGCTTTAAAGCATAATACTGAATTTTTTATTGAATACTTTGCTCTAGATTTACTCATGAAAGATGGAGCTTGCAAGGGTTTGATTGCGTGGAATTTAAATGATGGAACTATTCACAGGTTTAGATCTCATATTACCATAATAGCAACAGGCGGATATGGAAAAGTTTATTATTCTGCAACGTCTGCACACACTTGTACTGGAGATGGAAATGCAATGGTGCTAAGAGCGGGACTACCATTACAGGATATGGAATTTGTGCAATTCCACCCAACTGGAATTTATGGACATGGTACGTTGATATCGGAAGGTGTTAGAGGTGAGGGAGGGTATCTTTTAAATTCTAAAGGAGAGAGATTCATGGAAAGATACGCTCCAAAAGCAAAAGATCTAGCATCAAGAGACGTTGTAAGCAGATCAATTGCAGTAGAAATAAATGAAGGACGAGGAGTTGGAAAAGAAAAAGATCACGTTCATTTACATCTTAATCACTTAGATCCAAAGGTAATTGAGGAAAGACTACCCGGCATATCAGAATCTTCAAGATTGTTTGCAAACGTAGATGTAACTAAGGAGCCAATACCAGTTGTTCCTACTGTACACTACAATATGGGAGGTATACCTACAAACTACAAAGCTGAAGTTTTAACACTGAACGGCTCTGAAAAAACTGTACCAGGATTAATGGCAATCGGAGAAGCAGCATGCGTTTCAGTTCATGGCGCAAATAGATTAGGCTCTAACTCTTTGATAGATTTAGTTGTTTTTGGTCGAGCGGCTGCAAAACGAGCTGCAGAACTTATTAAACCTGGCATGCCGCATGAAGAAATTTCAAAGTCTGAAACAGATAAATGTCTTGATCGATTTGATAAATTAAGAAACGGTAATGGAGATCATAACACTGCAGATCTAAGAATAGCTATGCAAAAAACTATGCAGTCAAAATGTGCGGTTTTTAGAACTGAAAAAACTTTAAAAGAAGGAGTTCAAGAAATAAGAAAACCTTTTGACGGAATGGATGAAATTGCCGTAAAAGATAAATCATTGATATTCAATACAGATTTAGTTGAAACTTTAGAATTTGATAATTTAATTAGACAAGCAATCACTACCATGGACTCCGCCTATCATAGGAAAGAGAGCAGAGGAGCTCATGCGAGAGAAGATTTCCCAAAAAGAGATGATAAGAACTTTATGCAACACACGCTGTCTTGGTGCGATGGAAAAGAGACAAAGATTGATTACAGACCAGTTCATAAATCTACATTGACAAATGAGGTTCAATATTTTCCACCACAAGAGAGAGTGTATTAATGGTTCAAATAAATCTACCTGAAAACTCAAGAATTCAAAAAGGTAAGTATTATAAAGACAAAACTGGCTCTAAAAATTTACGAAAAGTAAATGTTTATAGGTGGGATCCTTCTACAGATGAGAAACCCAGAATTGATACCTATGAAATAGATATGGATAATTGCCCATCAAAAGTTTTAGATATTTTAAATAAAATAAAAAATGAAATAGATCCAAGTCTAGCTTACAGAAGATCATGTGCACATGGGGTATGTGGATCTTGCGCAATGAACATGGATGGTAAAAATGGTTTAGCATGTACAAAATCACATGCAGAAATAAAAGGAGACATTAATATTTATCCACTTCCACACTTGAAAGTTTTAAAAGACTTAATAGGTGACTTGAGCACATTATATAAACAATATGAGTCGGTACAACCTTGGTTAAAAACATCAAAAAAACCTGAGAAAGAAAATTTACAATCTCGAGAGGACAGATCAAAATTAGATGGTCTATATGAATGCATTATGTGCGCATGCTGTTCAACTTCTTGCCCGAGTTACTGGTGGAATGGTGATAAGTATTTAGGTCCTGCTGTTTTGTTACAAGCTTACAGATGGATTATAGATAGCAGGGATGAAGATAGGAAGGAAAGATTAAAAAAAGTAGCAGATGAATTAAAATTGTATAGATGTCATACTATTATGAATTGTACCAATGCATGTCCAAAAGGCTTAAACCCAGCAAAAGCGATAGCAGAAATTAAAAAGATGTTAGCTACATCAAATATTTAAAACATTAGACTATTAATAATTTTTAATTTAAAAGATCATATTCATGAAAATAATTGAACATTTTGTAGATGGGAAAATTGTTCCTGGCTCATCAAAAAAAAAAGGTAAGGTTTTTAATCCAGCTACTGGTGAGCAACAGGCAGAAGTAATGTTGGCCTCATCTTCTGATTTAAATAACGCAGTGGAAATTGCAAAAAAAGCTTTTAATGATTGGTCAATAACACCCCCACTACAAAGAGCCAGAGTAATGTTTAAATTTAAAGAATTAATTGAAAAAAATTCTGATGAGTTAACAAAAATGATAGTTGCAGAACATGGAAAAGTTTATGAGGACGCCAAAGGATCACTTACACGAGGATTAGAAGTTGTCGAGTTTGCTTGTGGAATTCCTCATTTATTAAAAGGAGAGTTTTCGGAGAATGTAGGAACCAATGTTGATAGCTGGTCAATGCGCCAACCTCTCGGAGTGGTTGCTGGAATTACACCATTTAATTTCCCTGCTATGGTGCCCATGTGGATGTTTCCAATCGCAATAGCTTGCGGAAATACATTTGTACTTAAACCTTCTGAAAAAGATCCTTCTTGTTCGATAAAATTAGCAGAACTTTTAAAAGAAGCAGGTTTGCCAGATGGTGTTTTTAATGTCATTAATGGAGATAAAGAGGCTGTAGATGCAATTTTAAACAATAAAGATGTTAAGGCAGTAAGTTTTGTAGGCTCCACTCCTATTGCTAAGTATATTTATGAAAATTCTGCAAAAAATGAAAAAAGAGTTCAGGCATTAGGTGGTGCGAAGAATCATTTAGTAGTCATGCCAGATTGTGATTTAGATGGTGCTGTTAATGGATTAATGGGAGCAGCTTACGGATCTGCTGGAGAAAGATGTATGGCCCAATCAGTTGCAGTTGCTGTTGGAGATATAGGTGATGAACTAGTTTCAAGACTCTCAAAAAAAGTAGAAAATTTAAAAGTTGGACCTGGTATGGATAAAGCGTCTGAGATGGGCCCTTTAGTTACTAAAGAACATTTAAATAAAGTTAAAGGTTATGTAGATTTAGGAGTAAAAGAAGGTGCCAAATTAGTTGTTGATGGTAGAGATTTAAAGCTACAAGGTTACGAAAATGGTTTTTATATCGGTGGATGTTTATTTGATCATGTCAAGAGAGATATGAGAGTATATAAAGAGGAAATATTTGGACCAGTTCTATCAGTGGTAAGAGTTAAGTCTTTTGAGGAAGCAACAAAATTAATTAACGATCACGAATATGGAAATGGAGTTAGTATATATACCAGGGATGGTGATGCAGGACGGACATTTGCAAGTAAAATTCAAGTTGGAATGGTTGGAATAAATGTTCCAATTCCTGTGCCAATGGCTTTTCATAGTTTTGGAGGATGGAAAAGATCTCTGTTCGGAGATAGTGCGATGCACGGAATGGAAGGTATAAAGTTTTATACCAAACTAAAAACAATTACATCAAGGTGGCCATCTGGGATAAGATCAAACCCAGAGTTTGTGATGCCAACTATGAAATAATTAGTATGAGCAAGATATCTTTAATAGGAGCTGGACAAATTGGGGGAACATTAGCTCACTTGATTGGAACTAAAGAGTTATCAGATGAAGTGGTTTTATTTGATGTTGCGAGCGGTATAGCAAAGGGTAAAGCACTAGATATTGCACAATCATCATCTGTGGATGGATTTAACGTAAAATTTTCAGGGACCGATAATTATAAAGATATAAAAAATTCAGATGTAATAATTATTACTGCAGGAGTTCCAAGGAAACCTGGAATGAGCAGAGATGACCTGCTTGGTATAAACTTAAAAATAATGAAACAAGTCGCAGAAGGTGTAAAACAAAATGCTCCAGATGCATTTGTTATTTGTATAACAAATCCTTTAGACGTTATGGTAATGGCTTTTCAAAAGTTTTCAGGACTACCAACTAACAAGGTTGTTGGGATGGCAGGTATTCTTGATAGTTCAAGATTTAAATTATTTCTATCACTTGAGTTAAATATTCACGTAAAAGAAATAGATGCTATGGTAATGGGTGGTCATGGTGACACTATGGTTCCCCTGCCTAGATTTACCAAAGTTTCTGGAAAACCTTTATTAGATTTAGTTAAAAGTGGAAAGATTTCAATGGAAAAACTTGAAGCCATTAATCAAAGAACAAGAGATGGAGGTGCTGAAATAGTAAAATTTTTAGAAAAAGGATCTGCTTTTTATGCACCAGCAGCGTCTGGCGTTGAGATGGCACAGGCATTTTTAAAGGACGAAAAAAAAATTTTACCATGTGCCGCCTTTTTAAATGGTGAATATGGTATAAAAAATATTTATGCTGGAGTTCCAATTATAGTTGGAAAAAAAGGAGTTGAAAAAATCGAAGTTATTAATTTAGATGAAAAAGAAAAGTCAGAGTTTATCAATTCTGTGAATGCAGTAAAAAAACTTTGGGAAGCTGCATCAAAAATTGACCCTGACTTAGCTAAATAATGAATATTCACGAACACCAGGCAAAAGAATTACTTAAAAAATATGGTGCAAATGTACCTAACGGAGTATTTGCTTTAACCGTAAAAGATATTTTAGAAAAAGCGAAAAACTTAAATAGCCAAAAACTTGTTTTAAAAGCCCAAATTCATGCTGGAGGAAGAGGCAAAGCTGGCGGAGTAAAAATATTAAATGACATTAGTGAATTGGAGAAAGAGTCAAATAATTTATTAGGAAAAAAATTAATCACACATCAAACAGGACCATCTGGAAAAATAGTAAAAAGACTTTATGTAGAGGAACCATCAGATATTGATAAAGAATTTTATTTATCTTGTCTTGTAGACCGAGGTAGTTCAAAAATAGCCTTCATCTCCAGTGATCAAGGTGGGATGGATATTGAGGAAGTAGCAAAAAAAAATCCTAATAAAATTAATACTATTAAAGTTGATTTTAATAAAAGTATTTCAGATTTGGACTGCGAAAAAGTAATAAAAATTTTTGATCTTAAACCAGATCAAAGTTTAGAAGCTATGAATATTGTAAAATCAATATATAAACTTTTTATAGATTTAGACGCTAGTATGGTTGAAATAAATCCACTAATTTTGACAAAGCAGGGAAAAATTATTTGCTTAGACGCAAAAATTAATTTCGATGATAACGCATTATTTAGACACCCAGAAATTTCTGCACTCAGAGATTTAAATGAGGAAGATCCTACAGAAATAGAGGCAAGTAAATATGATTTGTCTTATATAAAATTAGATGGAAGTATTGGTTGTATGGTAAACGGTGCAGGACTTGCAATGGCTACAATGGATATTATTAAACTTTACGGAGAAGAGCCAGCAAACTTTTTAGATGTTGGTGGAGGAGCCTCAAAAGAGAAAGTATCAGAAGCTTTGAAAATTATAATTTCTGATAAAAATGTGAAAGGGATTCTAATAAATATATTTGGAGGAATTATGAAATGTGATGTTCTTGCTCAAGGAGTAGTTGATGCAGCAAAAGAGGTAAAAATTAATGTTCCACTAGTTGTTAGATTAGCTGGTACAAATTTTGAAAAAGGAAAAGATATTCTTGATAGGTCTGGGTTAAAAATAATTTCTGCAACAGATTTAAATAGTGCAGCTGAAAAAATTGTTAATGAAATAAAATAGAATGTCAGTTTTAGTTAATAAAAATACACGGTTGATTTGCCAAGGATTTACAGGTTCACACGGAACCTTTCATTCTGAACAAGCAATTAAATATGGAACTAATCTTGTTGGGGGTGTAACCCCAAATAAAGGCGGACAAACTCATTTAGATAAACCAGTATTTAACACTGTGGCTGAGGCAAAAAAGTCAACAAATGCTAATGCAAGCATGATTTATGTTCCCGCAAAATTTTGTGCTAATGCAATTATTGAGGCAATAGATTCAGATATAGAGCTAATAGTTTGTATCACTGAGGGAATTCCAGTCTTAGATATGCTTAAAGTAAAAAAATACTTATCCAAATCAAAATCAAGACTAATAGGCCCTAACTGCCCGGGAATAATTACACCTGATGAATGCAAAATAGGTATTATGCCTGGTAATATTCATAAAAAGGGATCTGTTGGAATTGTTTCAAGATCAGGCACATTAACTTATGAAGCAGTTGCTCAAACAACCTCAAACGGATTAGGTCAATCTACATGTATTGGTATTGGGGGTGATCCAATAAATGGTACTAATTTTATAGACTGCTTAGACTTATTTCTAAATGATCCTGAAACAGAGTCTATTTTAATGATAGGAGAAATTGGAGGAACAGCAGAGGAAGAAGCTGCAGCATTTATTACACAACATAAAATTAAAAAACCGATAGTGGGATTTATTGCTGGTATTACAGCGCCACCAGGAAGAAGAATGGGTCATGCTGGAGCAATTATCTCAGGAGGCAAAGGTGGAGCAGTTGACAAAATAAAAACCATGGAGAAAGCAGGAATAACTGTTGCAAAATCGCCAGGCGAGATCGGAAAGACGCTTTTAGAAAAATTGTCACTTTAAAATAATCAATAGTGATATTATAATCAGGAATTAATGAGCTCATCAAAAAATTTAGAACAAAAAAACACATCATTTTTAACGAAGTCAAATAGTGCATTTATTGAGAATATGTACATAAGATATATCGAAAAAGATCCAAATCTACCTTTGAGTTGGAAAGACTATTTTGACACTCTTAATGATGATATTAAATCTGTTGTCAAAGAACTTGAAGGTCCTACATGGCAACCTCATAAAAAAAGAATTAAATATGAAAGCACAAAATCTACAACCAAGTTAACAAATAATGAAAATTTAGAGACAGCAAAAAGTGAGTCCATTAAAGCAATTGCTCTAATTCGTGCATATAGAATTAGAGGTCATTTAATAGCAAATCTTGATCCATTAAACCTTATGGAAAGAAAATATTTATACGAACTTCATCCAGAGGATCATGGTTTTAAAAAAGATGATTATGATAAAAAAATATTTTTAGGTTCATACTTAGACACGGGTTACGCATCTGTAAATGAAATATTATCTAAATTAAGAAAAATATATTGTTCTACAATTGGGGCTGAATATATGCATATTACTGATCCTATTGAAAAAGTTTGGTTTAGAGACAGAATGGAAAAAAGAGAGAACCAACTAAATTTTACAGAAAATGGAAAAAAAGCTATTTTAAATAAAATTGTTCAAGCTGAGGGTTTTGAAAAATTTTTGGCAAGAAAGTATGTGGGAACAAAAAGATTTGGTTTAGATGGTGGAGAAGCGCTAATACCTGCTTTAGAGCAAATAATAAAAAGGGGCGGCCAGTTAGGAGTTAAAGAAGTAAAAATTGGTATGCCACATAGAGGACGACTAAATGTTTTAGCAAATGTATTACAAAAATCTTATAAGAGAATTTTTAACGAATTTGCAGGAGAAGAGAATTATGCAAAAGCAGAGGACTCAGCGGGAGATGTAAAATATCATTTGGGCGCATCATCCGATAGAGAATTTGATGGAAACTCTGTGCATGTTAGTTTAACTGATAATCCTTCACATCTAGAGGCAGTAAATCCAGTTGTGCTAGGTCAAACTCGAGCAAAACAATTTTTTCACGAAGACACAACAAGAGAAAAAGTAATACCAATTTTAATTCATGGAGACGCGGCATTTGCTGGCCAAGGAGTTGTTGCCGAATGTTTTGCAATGTCTGGACTTAAGGGGCATAATACTGGAGGTACTATTCATATTATACTAAATAACCAAATTGGATTTACTACTAGTCCGAGGTTTGCTAGATCAAGTCCTTACCCATCAGATCTTGGTAAAATTGTTGAGGCACCAATTCTACATTGTAATGGTGATGATCCAGAAGCGGTCGTGCATTGTGCGAAAATCGCAATAGAATTTAGACAAAAGTTTAAAAAAGATGTTGTCATAGATTTGATATGTTACAGAAGATTTGGACATAATGAGGGTGACGAACCATCTTTTACTCAACCTCTTATGTACAAAAAGATTAGAAGCCATCCAACAACTTTATCGATTTATGGAAAAAAATTAGTAGATGAAAGCACTATCTCCAAAGAATATTTCGAAAAAAATATAAATGACTTCAAAAACTTACTCGATGAACAGTTTAAAACCGCTAAAGATTATAAACCAAAGCTTAATTGGTTTGAAGGGACTTGGTCAAGATATCAACCTAAAAAAGGAAAAGATAGAAGAGGTCAAACAGGTGTTGATATAAATAAATTAATAAAAATTTCAGAAAAAATTAACCACATCCAGGAAAATCAAAATATTCACAAAACTATAAAAAAAATTCTTTTAAATAGACATAAAAGCGTTTTAGAAAAGAAAAATATTGACTGGGCAAGTGCCGAAGCTCTCGCATTTGGTAGTCTTTTGGATGAAGGCTTCCCGGTGAGACTAGTTGGACAAGATTCAGGTAGAGGAACTTTTAGTCAAAGACATTCTGTTTTAAGAAATCAAGAGGATAATTCTAGATATATTCCATTAAATAATATTTCCGATAAACAAAAAAAATTTGAAATTGTAGACAGTTTTTTATCTGAGTTGGCTGTTCTTGGTTTTGAATATGGTTACAGTTTAGTTGAACCTGAAACATTAACATTATGGGAAGCACAATTTGGTGATTTTGCTAATGGAGCACAGGTTGTTATTGACCAATTTATAGCATCAGGTGAAAGAAAATGGTCAAGAGCATCAGGCTTAGTTCTTCTATTACCTCATGGATATGAAGGTCAAGGCCCAGAACACTCATCTGCTAGGCTAGAAAGATTTTTACAGTTATGTGGACAAGAAAATTTGCAAGTATTGAATTGCACAACACCGGCTAACTATTTTCATGCATTAAGAAGACAAATACATAGAGATTTTAGAAAACCTTTAGTAATAATGACACCTAAATCTCTTTTGAGACACAAAAATTGTGTTTCTAATTTAGATGATTTTAGTAAAAAAAACTCTTTTCATAGAATTTTAGAGGATCATGCTTTTGATGAGAAAAGCGGTTTTATTAAACTCAAAAAAGATAAAAAAATTGAAAAAGTTGTAATGTGTTCAGGAAAAATATACTTTGATTTATTAGAAGCTAGAGAAAAAGCTAAAAATGACAAAATAATTATCTTTAGAATTGAGCAATTATATCCATTTCCAGCAAAATCTTTAGCAAAAGCATTAAAACCGTATGCAAAAAATGCAAGATTTATTTGGTGTCAAGAAGAACCAAAAAATATGGGAGCTTGGTTCTCAGTGAGAGATTATATACAATGGACTTTAGATAACATTAAGGCTAATAATAACACAATTTCTTACATTGGAAGAGATGTTGCTGCATCTCCAGCAACCGGGTATGCAAAAAGACATCTAAAACAACAAAAAGAAATTATAGAAAAAGTATTAAACTAAATATGAGTGAGCAAATTATTGTACCCGCACTTGGAGAGAGTATAACAGAGGCAACTGTTGCTAAGTGGCTTAAGAATGTTGGTGACACGGTTGAAGCAGATGAACCAGTTGTAGAACTTGAGACAGATAAGGTAAATTTAGAGGTTCCATCGCCTATAAGTGGTACTGTAGGAGATATAAAATTTAAAGATGGAGATACTGTTGAAGTAGGAGCTATTTTAGGTTCAATTCAAAATAATGGAGAAGCTACTGAAAAAAAACCTGTTGAAAAACATGAGCAGCCAAAAGAACAGAAAAAAAATAATGTTGTTGAACTTGAGCCTGAAAAGAAAGAGGTAAAAGTTTATGAACAAAAAATAGCCGAAGAGACTGTTGTTAACGAAAATATTATTTCTGAGGAAAATGAGGAAGAGCCTTTGGTTCTTACCAATGAGGTAGAAAAGAAAGTCTCAAAAAATATAAAAAAAAGAGAGAATAACCTTTCTCCATCTGTAAGAAAAATTGTTGCTGAAAAAAAGATAGACTTAGACAAAGTAAAAGGAACAGGAAGAGATGGAAGAATATTAAAAGGAGATCTAATTGATTTAATGTCTATAAAACCTTCTCCATCAGAGAGAAAAATTAAATTTGGAGAAGAAGAAAAAATCAAAATGACAAGATTGAGACAAACAATCGCAAAAAGATTGAAACAAGCTCAAGATAATGCAGCACTCTTAACAACTTTTAATGAGGTTGATATGTCCGGAATTATTGAAATGAGAAAAGAAAATCAAGATGATTTTCAAAAAAGATATGGAGTTAAATTAGGTTTTATGTCTTTTTTTATCAAGTCATGTATCTTAGCATTAAAAGCATTCCCAATAGTAAACGCGGAAATTTCAGGTGATGAAATAATTTATAAAAATTATTACAATATAAGTTTTGCTGTTGGTACAGATAAAGGATTAGTTGTTCCAGTGTTAAAAAATGCCGATGAGCTATCATTTGCTGACATTGAAAAAAATATTAAATCTATGTCTGAAAAAGCAAGAGAGGGGAAATTAAATATAGAGGATCTTCAGGGTGGAACTTTTACAATTAGTAATGGTGGAGTTTATGGATCTATGTTATCAACTCCAATTTTAAATTTACCTCAGTCAGCAGTTTTAGGTATGCATAATATTGTTGATAGACCCTTTGTTGTCGATGGCGAAATTAAAATTAGGCCACTTATGTATTTAGCATTATCCTATGATCATAGAATAATTGATGGCAAAGACTCTGTTTCCTTCTTAAAAACAATCAAAGAAAACCTAGAGGATCCAAGAAGGTTATTTTTAGAAATTTAAATGTCTGAGAAATTTCAAGCAGTTGTGATCGGTGGTGGACCGGGTGGTTATGTTTGTGCAATAAGACTTGCCCAACTAGGATTCAAAACTGCATGTGTTGAGTCAAGAGGTACGTTAGGAGGTACATGCCTAAATGTAGGATGTATTCCTTCTAAAAGTCTTTTAAACCTATCTGAAAATTTCCATAAAGCTAAATCATTTGATCAATTAGGTATAGAGGTTGGTCAAATAAAGTTAAATTTAGAAAAAATGATGAAAAATAAAGATAAGGCAGTTGATGTTTTGACAAAAGGAGTAGAGTTTTTATTCAAAAAAAATAAAGTCTCATATTTTAAAGGAACAGGTAGTCTTACTAAAAATAATCAAGTTAAAATAATAGATTTAAATAATAAAGAAATATTATTAGATACTGATAAAATTATAATTTCCACTGGATCAGAAGCATCGGAATTACCAGGTGCAAAATTTGATGAAAAAATTATAGTTTCTTCTACTGGAGCATTATCTTTAAAAAGTGTTCCAAAAAAAATGCTTATTGTGGGTGGAGGTTATATTGGATTAGAGATGGGTTCGGTTTGGTCAAGACTTGGTTCAGAGGTTCACGTTGTTGAATTTTTAGATCATATTACACCAGGAATGGATAAAGAAATTTCAAAGGAATTTATGAAAATTTTAAAGAAACAAGGAATAAATTTCCATATGGAGACTAAAGTTGAGAATATTAAAAAAAATAGTGACTCTGCTACCGTTACAATTCAAGGCAAAGATGGAAAAAAAACTCAAATGGAAACAGATGTAGTTTTGGTTTCTGTAGGTAGAAAACCAAATACAAAAAATTTAAATTTAGATAATGTCGGAGTAAAATTAGATAGCAAAATGAGAGTTCAGGTAAATAAAAACTTTGAGACAAGTATTAAAAATATTTATGCTATTGGCGATGTTATTGATGGACCAATGCTTGCACATAAGGCGGAAGAAGAAGGTATTGCAGTTGCTGAGCTAATTGCAGGACAAGCTGGGCATGTAAATTATGATGTTATACCAGGAGTAATTTATACAACACCAGAGGTAGCAACAGTAGGAGAAACAGAGGAAAAGCTAAATGAAAAGAAAATTAAATATAAAGTTGGCAAATTTTCTTTTATGGCAAACTCTAGAGCAAAAGCGATTAACGAGGCCGAGGGATTTGTAAAAATACTTGCAGATGAAAAAACTGATAAGGTGCTCGGAGTACATTTAATAGGTCCACATGCAGGAGAATTAATTGCGGAGATGGCAGTTGCAATGGAATTCGGCGCAAGTTCTGAAGATATTGCTAGAACTTGTCATGCGCACCCTACTTTTTCAGAAGCTGTAAAAGAGGCAGCCTTATCTGTGGATAAAAGAGCAATACACTCTTAAAAAATTTTCATATTATATCTTTATGGAAATTCCGATTCTATTACCAAATATTTTTAATCATCCTTTTACATACAAAACAAATATTAAATTAAAAATAGGAGATTTTGTTGAGGTTCCTTTTGGTAAAAAAAATATTATTGGAGTTGTTTGGGATGAGTTTGAAAAAAAAAGTCAAAAAACATTTAAAATTAAAAGCGTTATAAGAAAATTAAATATACCAAGTCTTAAAATAGAGACAATCAAGTTTTTAGATTGGTTTTCTCAATATAACTTAATCCCTAAAGGCATGGCTTTAAAATTAGTTTTAATGAGTGGACAGGCTATTGAAAAATTGCCAGAAAAAGAATATGAAAATTTTAATAGTTTCGAAAACAAATTAGACTTTAAACTTACAAATGAGCAAGAAAAAAATTTAAAGGAAATAAATAAAAATATTAATAAGTTTAGAGTACATGTTTTACAAGGTGTTACTGGGTCAGGTAAAACATTAGTTTATTTTGAGACAATAAGAAAAGTTATAGAAAAAAAAAAACAAGCACTAATTCTTCTTCCCGAGATTGGATTAACAAACCAGTTTGAAAAAAAATTCATTGAATTTTTTGGTTTTCAACCAGCAATATGGCATTCAGGCATATCAAAAAAGAATAAAAAAAAAATATGGAGTGGTATTATTAATAATAAGATAAAAGTAGCTATTGGAGCTAGATCATCGCTTTTTTTACCTTTTAAAAATTTAGGACTCATTATCGTTGATGAGGAACATGACCAATCGTACAAACAAGACGAAGGAGTAATTTATAATGCTCGTGATATGGCAATTGCAAGAGCAAACTTTGAAAATATTCCAATTAACCTAGTAACTGCCGTACCTTCAATTGAAACCTATGAGAATATAAGAAAAGGGAAATACTCAATATCAAAGTTATCAGAAAGGTTTAAAAAAGCATCATTACCAAATCATGAAATTATTAATTTAAATAAAGTAAAACTCGATAAAAATTCTTGGTTATCAAACGCAGTTATTCAAAAAGTGAATGATCATTTAAATAAAAAAGACCAAGTTTTATTTTTTTTAAATAGAAGGGGTTTTTCTCCCCACGTATTTTGTAAAAAATGTTTATATAGTTACTCTTGTCCAAATTGTTCAATTAATCTTGTGTTCCACAAAAATAAAAATTTTTTATTATGTCATTACTGTGGTTTTAAAGATCAGCTTGACAGAAAATGTAATAAAATAAGTTTTTGTGAACCTATTTTTTATGGTCCAGGCGTAGAGAGAATTACTGAAGAAGTTAAAAAAAAATTTCCTGATAAAAATATTACAATTTTCTCAAGTGATACAATGAATAAAAAAAATTCATCTGAAATTTTAAAAAAAATTATTAATAATGAAATTCAAATACTTGTTGGAACTCAATTAATATCAAAAGGTTTTCACTTCCCTCATCTCAATTGTATAATAGTGGTTGATATAGACCTTACTACAAAAGGACACGATTTAAGGGGCACCGAAAAAAACTTACAATTGTATCATCAATTATCAGGAAGAGCAGGAAGAGCAGGAAAACCTGCAACAGTTTATTTTCAAACTTATAGCAATGATACAAATTCAATCAAGACTTTGACGGATAGTGATCCAGATATCTTTTTATCAAAAGAACTTCAACTTAGGAAGTTAAATAATCTTCCTCCATTTCAAAGATTTATTTCAATTATAATAACTGGTAAAAATGAAAAAATAATTGAGCAAGAATCTAATAAATTTAAAAGTTTTGCACAAACTCATATTAAAGATAAAATTCTAGGTCCGGTAAACGCTCCAATTTTCCGGTTAAAAAGAAAATATAGGGTAAGATTATTAATTCGAGGGAGAAAATCAATGAAACTTCAAAATTCCTTATCTGAAGTAATATCAAAATATAAGTTTCCATACGGAATAAAACTGACAGTTGATGTTGACCCAATAAACTTCAATTAATCAGTAAAATAAGAACCATTTTGACAATCAGTTACTTGAACAGATTTTTATCATATGTTAATTAATCTCAACTTTTTAAATAATTCTTCATATACAAAGGTTTAAAATTGACAAAAAACAAAAACTTTTCTGAAACTTCAGTTGGAAGATATTCTCTCGCACTGTATGAGCTAGCGGACGAAACAAATATAGTTAGCGAAATTGAGAAACAGGTTGAGGCTTTGCTATCTACTATAATAAAAAGCCCAGATCTAGATTTTTTCATTAAAAATCCAACTACCAAAAAAGAGGACCAAGAAAATATTATAAAACAAATTTCAAATAAATTTAATTTGAATGAACTCCTCTCAAAATTTTTATGCTACCTCATTCATAAAAGAAGATTTTTTTATGTAGAGAAAATATTAAGTGATTTTATTGAAACATGCTCCAAAAAAAGAGGAGAAATAAAAGCAGAACTAATTGCAGCAAAAGATTTGAGCAAAGATGAGATTAAAAAAATTGAAGGTAATTTGTTAAGTACTTTTGATGCTAAAATAAAATTAAATTTTAAAAAAGATCCGAGTTTAATTGGAGGTCTAATAATTCAAGTAAATAGTACAATGATTGATACTTCAATAAGAAGCAAATTACAAAAAATAGAAAATAAAATGTTAGAGGCATAAATGGATATAAACCCTTCAGAAGTAACAAAAATATTAAAAGAGCAGATAAAAAAATTTGGAGATAAAGCTGAAATAAGTGAAGTAGGGCAAGTTCTATCGGTTGGAGACGGTATTGCTCGTGTATATGGTTTAGATAATGTTCAGGCAGGTGAGATGGTTGAATTTTCAGATGGTTCTAGAGGTATGGCTTTAAACTTAGAGAGCGAGAATGTAGGAGTTGTAATTTTTGGCGATGATAAAGCTATTAAAGAGGGAGATACAGTTAAGAGAACAGGAGCAATTGTTGACACACCTGTTGGTAAAGAACTATTGGGAAGAGTTGTTGATGGATTAGGAAATCCAATTGATGGCAAAGGTGCATTAGATAAATCAATCAAAAAAAGTAGAGTAGAGATAAAAGCTCCAGGAATTATACCACGTCAATCAGTTAACGAACCAATGCAATCTGGTTTAAAAGCAATAGATAGTTTAGTTCCTATTGGAAGGGGTCAAAGGGAATTGATTATTGGAGACAGACAAACAGGTAAAACTGCAGTTGCAGTTGATACTATTATTAACCAAAAAAAAATTAATGAAAGCGGTGATGAAAAACAAAAACTTTATTGCATTTATGTTGCAATAGGTCAAAAGCGATCAACTGTTAGACAAATACAAAAAACTTTAGAAGAAGCTGGAGCAATGGATTATACAACTATTGTTGCAGCTACAGCGTCTGATGCAGCACCATTACAGTTCCTTGCTCCTTATACAGGTTGTGCAATGGGTGAATTCTTTAGAGATAATGGCATGCATGCTTTAATTATTTATGATGATTTATCCAAACAAGCTGTAGCTTATAGGCAAATGTCATTATTATTAAGAAGACCTCCAGGAAGAGAAGCTTATCCTGGTGATGTTTTTTATTTACACAGCAGACTTTTAGAAAGAGCAGCAAAACTAAGCAACGAACATGGAGGTGGATCGTTAACTGCACTTCCAATAATTGAAACACAGGCTGGAGACGTTTCAGCTTATATACCTACTAATGTAATTTCAATTACCGACGGTCAAATTTTTTTAGAAACTAATTTATTCAATCAAGGTATAAGACCGGCGATTAATGTTGGACTATCTGTATCAAGAGTTGGATCTGCAGCACAAACAAAAGCAATGAAAAAAGTTTCCGGTTCGATGAAACTAGAATTAGCTCAATATAGAGAGATGGCAGCTTTTGCACAGTTTGGTTCTGATTTGGATGCATCAACACAGAAGTTACTAAATAGAGGTTCCAAACTTACGGAATTATTAAAGCAAAAGCAATATTCTCCAATGACTGTTGCAGAACAAGTTATATCTGTTTTTTGTGGTGTGAGAGGCTATTTAGATGATGTTGAACTTAAAGATATTTCAGATTTTGAAAAAAAAATAATAGAAAAATGTAAATCTGATAAGCCTGAGATATTAGATAATATTTCAAGCGATGGTAAATTAGAGGAGAATACAGAAAAATTACTTGTAGATTTAATCAAAGATTTAAAAAACAGTTTAAAATAATTATGCCAAGTTTAGATGATTTAAAAAAAAGAATAGTAAGTGTAAAATCAACACAGAAAATAACTAAGGCAATGAAAATGGTAGCTGCAGCTAAATTAAAAAGAGCTCAGGACAGCGCTGAAAAGGGAAGACCTTATTCTGAAAAAATGAATAAAATCATTTTAAATTTATCTGAAAATATTTCAGATAAAGAAAATGCACCAAAATTACTTACCGGTACTGGGTCAGAAAAAGTACATTTATGTATTATATTAACTTCAGATAGAGGGTTATGTGGTGGATTTAACTCAAATATTATTAAAAAGGCCAAGAGTTTCTTTGAAAAGATTACAAAAGAAGGAAAAACCCTTAAGATAATTACAGTTGGCTCTAAAGGTTACGATCAACTCAAACGTCTATATAAAGATAAGATAATTGAAAAAATTTCTTTTAAAGAATCAAAAAATACAAACTATTTTGATGCAGAAAAAGTAGGCAACATGATTATAGAACTATTTTTAAAAAATGAATTTGATGTGTGTACAATTTTTTACAATAAGTTTAAAAACGTGATCACTCAAATACCACAAGAGCAGCAAATAATACCACTCAAGTCATCAGAGCCAGATAACTCATCATCTGATAGTAATTATGAATTTGAGCCAGAGGAAGACGAAATTTTAAGCAATCTTTTACCAAAGAACATTTCAACTCAAATCTTCAAAGCAATGCTAGAAAATTCAGCAAGTGAGCAAGGTTCGAGAATGAGTGCTATGGATAATGCTACTCGAAATGCAGGCGAGATGGTTGATAAATTAACAATTGAATATAATAGAAGCCGTCAAGCCGCTATAACTAAGGAACTAATAGAAATAATATCAGGAGCAGAAAGTTTATAATGAGAAAAGGAAAAATTACACAAATTATTGGTGCAGTTGTCGATGTAAAATTTGAAGGTGAATTACCTGAAATTTTAACGGCATTAGAATGTAAAAATGGTGATAACAGATTAGTTTTAGAGGTTGCACAACATTTAGGTGAAACAAGTGTGAGGACTATTGCAATGGATGCGACTGAGGGATTAAAAAGAGGCGATGAAGTTGTAGACACTGGTGCACCGATCCAAGTGCCAGTAGGACCTGAGACTTTGGGAAGAATTATAAATGTAATTGGAGATCCAATCGATGAAAAAGGCTCTGTAAAAACTAAAGAGACCTGGCCAATTCACAGGCCGGCTCCAGTGTTTAATGACCAATCTACTGAAACAGAAATTCTAGTAACAGGTATAAAGGTTATTGATCTACTAGCTCCATATGCAAAAGGTGGAAAGATAGGATTATTTGGAGGAGCAGGTGTTGGAAAAACAGTTTTAATTATGGAACTTATTAATAACGTAGCAAAAGCTCATGGTGGCTTTTCTGTTTTTGCGGGTGTTGGAGAGAGAACAAGAGAAGGGAATGACCTTTATCATGAAATGATAGACTCAGGAGTAATTAAGCCTGATGGAGATGGTTCTAAAGCTGCATTAGTATATGGACAAATGAATGAGCCCCCAGGTGCAAGGGCTAGAGTTGCGCTAACAGGTCTTACTGTAGCGGAGTATTTTAGAGATCAAGAAGGCCAAGATGTATTATTTTTTGTTGATAACATTTTTAGATTTACGCAAGCGGGGTCTGAAGTTTCAGCATTATTGGGACGGATACCCTCAGCTGTGGGATACCAGCCTACTTTAGCAACAGATATGGGAAACTTACAAGAAAGAATAACAACAACTAATAAAGGATCAATTACGTCTGTCCAAGCTATTTACGTACCTGCAGACGATTTAACAGATCCTGCGCCAGCAACCTCATTTTCACACTTAGATGCTACTACTGTATTATCTAGACAAATAGCAGAATTAGGAATTTATCCAGCTGTTGATCCGTTAGACTCCACTTCACGGATTCTTGATCCAAGAATAGTAGGAGATGAGCATTATAGAGTAGCTAGAGAAGTTCAAAAAGTTTTACAAACTTACAAATCTCTTCAAGACATTATAGCAATTTTAGGAATGGATGAACTTTCTGAGGAGGACAAACTCACAGTCGCAAGGGCACGAAAAATACAAAGATTTCTATCTCAACCATTTTTTGTTGCAGAGGTTTTTACTGGAGCACCCGGTAAACTTGTTGATCTTCAGGCAACAATAAAAGGTTTTGATGCGATTTGTAAAGGTGAATATGATCATTTACCTGAGGCAGCATTTTATATGGTTGGAACTATTGAGGAAGCAATTGAGAAGGCTGAAAAAATGGCAAAAGATGCGGCGTAATGAGTGAATTGTTTAATTTAGAAATTGTAAATCCTGAAAAATCTTTTTTATCAGCAGATGATGTTAATGAGGTTGTTGTTCCTGCTTACGAGGGAGAAATGGGTATTTTGAAAAATCATATTTCAATAATTTCTTTTTTAAAACCTGGTATTATGAAAATCTATCGTAATAATGCCGAAGAAAAATTTTATATTGAAGATGGTATTTTAGAATTCAAAGATGATACTCTATCTATATTAACAAGCAAAGTTATAAAGCTTGATAAATTAGATAAGAGCTTTATTGACAATTCTATCCAAGAGGCCGAAAAAAGTCTTTTAAAAGAGGGAATAACCGATCAACAGAGATTTTTGATTTCACAAAAAATTGATAGTTTAAAGTCTATTGTTGCTAATTAGACAAAACCTTGTTTAATTCAACCTGAACTTTTTTATAAACTTCTATTTTAAAATCTACTACATTTTTTGTGATAGAATTAGATTCAATCCACCGCCACTCTAAAAACTCTGGCTTTTTTGTTTTAATATTAATTTCCGAATCATGTCCTAAGAATTTCATGATAAACCATTTTTGTTTCTGACCTTTATATTTTCCTTTCCAGATAATTCCTAATAAACGTTTAGGTAAGTTATATACGGTGTAATCATCTATCTCTTTAATTAGTTTAACACTTTTTATACTTGTCTCCTCATATAATTCTCTTATAGCAGCCTCATGATGAGTTTCTCCTGGATCCATTCCACCTTGTGGCATTTGCCAATAGTTATTCGGATTATCAATTCTTTTTGCAACAAAAACTTTGTTATCTTTATTGAGTAATACGATACCTACGCCTTCACGCAATGGAAGATTTTTAAAATCTTTTACTGCCTTATCCATTTAATAATTTTATTGCGTAAGTTAATTGATTATCACTATCAGTATCTATTCTAAAATTATCATTATCCTCTGCTACAACTATATCAGGCGAAACACCAACTTCAGAAATAGATTCACCCGAAGGCAAATAATACTTGGAAATTGTCAATCTGATCGCTCCTTTATTTCTTAAAGGTATTATTGATTGCACAGATCCTTTTCCGTAACTATTTTCACCAACTAAAATTGCTCTTTTATGGTCTTTTAAAGCTCCAGCAACTATTTCTGATGCAGAGGCAGATCCGTTATTGATTAAAACTACCAAAGTTTCTCCATTTAATATGTCACCAGCTTGTGCAAACCATTTTCTATTTTCATTTTCTTGTCGAGATTTAGTCGAAACTATTTCACCACTTGAAAGAAAAAAATCAGTTATTTTGATTGCTTGAGAAAGCAGTCCACCTGGATTATTCCTTAGATCTAAAATAAATTTTTCAATATTTTCATTTTTATTAAATTCGTTAATTTTTTTTTTAATTTGATTACTACTATTTTCGTTAAATGCTGTTAGCCTTATGTAACCTATATTGTTGTCAATTATTTTTGATTTGACTGATCTTACTTTTATAATTTTTCTAGTTATATTAAAAACTAGAGCCTTTTTAACTCCTTTGCGCCTCACTGTGATTTCAATATCTGATCCAACTGGTCCTCTCATTATTTCAACAGCTTCATTAAGAGTTTTTCCTTGAACCTGAATATTATTTATTTTTACAATATAATCTCCAGCTTTAACACCAGCCTCGTAAGCAGGAGAGTCGTCTAATGGAGATATAACTTTAACAACCCCTGCCTCCATGCTCACCTCAATACCTAAACCACCAAATTCTCCGCTGGTTTCAGTTTGCATATTTTCAAAAGACTCAGGTGACATATATGCAGAATATGGATCTAAGGATTGCAAAACTCCGTTTATTGCTGCATCCATTGCCTCAGATTGATCAATCTCCTCAACATATTCTTTATTTATCTTATTTAAAACTTCTCCAAATAAATCAATCTTGTCGTAAATATTTTCTTCAGACGCGGATAAAAAATTTTTAACTAAAAATAAATTCAATAAGATAAAGAATATTATGATTTTAACTCTTATCATATTAAGACTTTCTCTTTAGGTATTAACTCTGACCACATTTTTTCAAGTTCATAAAACTTTCTTTTTTCAGGGTTAAAAATATGAATTATTACATCTATGCCATCAATTAATTTCCAGTCGTTACTTTCACTCCCCTCAATTTTACAATGCTTTAAACCATTTAACTTAAGCTTTTGTAAAACCTGTTCTGAAAGAGCTTGTATGTGTCGAGATGATGTACCGCTAGCAATAATCATATGATCTGCAATTGAGCTTTTATCAGTCAAATCAATACTAACTATATCTAAAGCCTTGTTATTATCTAATGTTTTTAAGATTATTGTTTTTAAATCTGAAATTTTATCCATTAATTAAATTAAGACTATCAAATTTTTCTTAATTTAGAAGATGAAATATTTACCTTTTTAAAGTTAATAAACCTAAGCCCCTTATTAGCTAATTTTTTGTATGATTTTGATTTTAAAGATTTAGATTTATATTTTGTTCTGTCAAAAACTAGGATTTCGCATAATTTTGTGAGTTGACTCCATTTTTCCCACTTATGAAGATTTATTAAATTATCGGCCCCCATTATAAAATAGATTTTTTTTTTATTATTTTTCTTTTTAAAATATTTAACAAGATCAATTGTTCTATTAGAGTTAATTTTATTTTCGTAACATTTAATAGATATAAATTTATTTTTTTTATTAATTTTTTTTGCATAATTTATCCTATCATTTAAACTTTTTTTGCTTTTGCTTTTAAATGGATTTTTATTGGTAACTGCCCAATAAACTTTTTCTAATTTAAACTTTTTTTTTGCTTCTTTAGATATTTTTATATGCCCTAAGTGCGCAGGATCAAACGTTCCACCCAATATTCCAATTTTTTTTATTATACTATTCAATTTATTTTCTTATTTGTCCTGAACCATAAACTTCATATTTGTAGGTAACAAGTTCATTTAAACCAACTGGTCCACGTGGAGGTATTTTATTTGTTGAAATACCAACCTCACCACCAAAACCGAACTCCTCTCCATCTGCAAATTGTGTCGAAGAATTGTGAATTGCAATAGAACTTTTTACGTTTTTAACAAAAAGTACAGCTTCTGACTTTTTGGAGGTTACGATTGCATCTGTATGCATAGTACCATACTTGTTAATATGATTTATAGCTTCCCAAGTATTTTGGACTACTTTTACAGATATTTTTGGACTCAAGTATTCTCTTGACCAGTCTGATGGACTAGCTATTTTTAATTTTCCTTTGTAAATTTTTCTGATTTTATCATCAGCATAAATTTCACATCCATTTTTTTGCAAAAAACTCAGAATTGGATTGATAAAAGTTTTAATTATTTTTTCATGAAATAAAACAGTTTCAGTAGCACCGCAAATTGCTGTATTTCTTAACTTTGCATTATAAATAATTTTTTTTGCCATCTCTAATTTTGCAAATTTATCAATATAAGTATGACATATACCTTCTAAGTGACCTATATATGGTACCGTCGATCTTTTTTGAACCTCTTTAACTAAGTTTTTCCCACCTCTTGGTATTATAACATCAATATACTTACTCATTTTAGTGAGCATATAAGATACTGATTTTCTACTTTTATTTTCAATTAGTTGAACATAATTAGGATCAACACTATTTCTCTTTAAAGCTTCTTTAAATAAATGTACTAATATTTTGTTACTATTAAATGCTTCTGATCCACCTTTTAGAATGACTGGATTACCAGATTTAAAACAAAGACTTGAAACGTCAGAAGTGACATTGGGCCTACTTTCATAAATTATTCCTATAACACCGATAGGTATTGTAACTTTTTTTATTTTAAGTCCATTAGGTCTTTTCCACATCAAAAGAGTTTTATCTACAGGATCCTTTAAATTCGCAATTTTAACAACTGATTTTTCGATTTGTTTTAATCTTGTTGAGTTTAAAATTAATCTTTCGATCATATTATTTTTAATACCTTTTTTTATCGCATACTTTTGATCTTTTTTATTTTGATATATTATTTTTGTTCTATTTTTTTTTATTAGATTTGCAAAATCGATTAAAACTTTGTTTTTCTTAGTTGTTGTTACCGATTTAATAGATGCTTTTTTTGAATTTTTTCCAATTTTATCTAAATACTTTTTCATCAGATTTCCACCATATCATCTTTATGAACAACCTCAGATTTAGTAACATATCCTAACAAACTTTGAATTTTATTAGAGTGTTTACCCTTTATCTTTAATATTTCTGAGGATGAAAATGAACTTAAGCCTCTAGCATGTTCCTTCATATTTTTATCTAGTATTTTTATATGGTCTCCCTTGTTAAAATTTCCTTTAATATCAGTTATACCAGCTGCCAATAAACTTTTACCCTTTTTTAGGGCAGAAATTGCTCCTTCATCTATAATTAAATGACCTTTAGGAGATATCGAGCTTACAATCCATTTTTTTCTCGCATCTAGTTTTGATACCTTAGGCAAAAACCAAGTACAGTTATTTTTTTCTATAATTTTCTTTATTGGTCTTAAATACAAACCATTAGCAATTGCCATGGAACAGCCTGATAATTGACAGACCCTTGCTGCATCAATTTTAGTTTTCATGCCACCCTTACCATAAATGTTAACAGTTTTGGTGGCAAAATTTTCTATTTTATAATCAATATCCTGGATTTCCTTTATTAATTTTGCATCTTTAAATAATTTAGGATTTTTATCATGAAGTCCATCTACATCTGATAAAAGTATTAAAGAATCAGCATTTGAAATTTGAGCAACTCTTGATGCAAGTCTATCATTATCCCCATATTTTATTTCTGAGGTGGCTATACTATCATTCTCATTTACAATTGGTACAAAACTCATTTGTAACAAATTATCAATAGTTCTTTTTGCATTAATAGCTCTCCTTCGTTGCTCAGTATCCTCTAGAGTTAAAAGTATCTGAGAGAAATTTATTTTCATTTTATTGAAAATTTTCTTAAATAAATTCATCAACTCAATTTGACCCACTGATGCGATAGCTTGGCTTTTATCAAGTTTTAAGTTTCTCATGGTTAAATTTAGCTTTTTGCAACCCAGAGCGATTGCTCCGGAGCTGACCAAAATTACTTTTTTATTTTGTTTAATTAGTTCTTTTACATCTTTAGAAAACTCTGTAAGCCATTTATTTCTAATATTCATTTTATCATCGATTAGTAAGGATGAACCTATTTTTATAACTATAATTTCTGAATTTTTAAGATACATGCTTCACTAATTTTGATTTTATAAAAGATATAAGTTTTTTATCTAAAGTCGATATAGCTATAACTTTCTTTTTTACTTTTTTCTCGAATTCTTTTACTTTGTCATTTAAATTTTTATTATCAATTAAATCTATTTTATTAAAAACAATTAATTCATCTTTTTTAATTAATTCACTGCTATATTTTTTTAACTCATTTCTTATATTTTTATAATTTTTTACCAAGTTTTCCTCATTTACATCAATTAGATGCAATAATGTTTTACATCTTTCTATATGCTTTAGAAATTTAATTCCTAAACCAATTCCACTATGTGCGCCTTCAATTAATCCAGGGATATCTGCAAGTGTAATTTCTTTATCATCATATGACGCTACACCTAGATTTGGATTAAGAGTTGTAAACCTGTAATTTGCAATTTTTGGTGTTGCACTAGTAATTGAGGCTAGTAAGCTTGATTTCCCTGCATTAGGCATTCCTATAATACCAATATCAGCAATAGTCTTTAGTTGTAACCATATCCAATATTCTTCACCTTTTGCACCTTTTGTGAATTTCCTTGGAGCCCTATTTGTTGAGGATTTAAATCTTGTATTTCCAAAGCCTCCTTTACCACCACTAGCAGCAACAAATTCTTCATCTTCTTTTTTAAAGTCAAAAATAAGTGTTTTATTGTCTTCCTCAAAAACTTGGGTACCCAATGGAACTTTTAACGATAAATTTTTTCCACCTTTTCCAGTTTGATTTTTTCCTTTTCCATCACCACCTCGTTCTGCTTTAAAATGTTGCTGAAAACGATAATCTATTAAAGTATTAAGGTTTCTCTCTGACTTTAGAATTATTGAACCACCTTTACCACCGTCACCACCATCCGGTCCTCCAAATTCTATAAATTTTTCACGTCTGAAACTTGGCGACCCTGATCCTCCATCACCAGCTTTTATAAATATCTTTACTTGATCTAAAAATTTCATAATACAACGTTTTTATTTTTAGTTGTATTGATTAATTGGGTTTTACAGAAACAAAAGTTCTGTCTGATTTACTTTTTTTAAACTTAACTGTTCCTTTTATTTTTGAGAATATCGAATGATCTTTTCCCATGCCAACGTGCTCGCCAGGGAAAATCTTAGTTCCTCTTTGTCTTACAATTATATTACCAGGAATTACTTGCTGACCACCATACTTCTTAACACCTAGCCTTCTGCCGGCGCTGTCTCTTCCATTTCTCGATGATCCACCTGCTTTTTTTGTTGCCATAAATTACCTAATTACTCTTTCTTTGCCTCTTTCTTAATTTCTTTTTTTTTTGTATCTGCAACACTCTCTTTAACTTCAGAAAATACTTTCCCATCTTTTGAGAAAATTTTATTAATCTTAATTAATGAAAATTCCTGTCTGTGTCCATTCTTTCTTCTAGAATTTTTTCTTCTTCTTTTTTTAAAAATTAAAACAGTTCTATTTTTTCCATTCTTTACTAAGTTTGCTTCAACCTTAGCACCATCTATTTTTGGGGATCCAATTTCAGAAGTCTTATCATCTCCATAAGCAAGAACATCTTTAAACTCAATTTTTGGGCTTGTCGATTTTAAATCCAGCCTTTCTACCTTAAGTATTTCTCCAGCTCTTACTTTATACTGTTTACCACCTGTTTTAATTATTGCAAAAGACATATTTACTTTCTAATTTTTATAGAAGCAATATAGTTCTAGACCTATTTTAGTCAAGGCTAATAAACTAAAAATTATCCTTTAAATCTCTTAGTTTTGAAAACTCCGCAAGAGTTTTTGCTCTTAGGAAAATATTGCATTCTAATTCATCTTTAATTGTTGAGGGAATTGTAGGTTCTTTTTTTCTTAACTTTTTTTCTATTTCGATTATTTTTTTTTTTAACATAATATTTTCACTATCATACTTAATACAAAATAATGAATTATTATAAGTATATTCATGACCACAGTAAACTTTAGTACTTGGTGGTAAACTTTTGAATTTAGATAAAGAGTTATACATATCTTCATGCGTTCCCTCAAATACTCTACCACATCCTAAAGAAAAAAGAGTATCACCAGAAAATAAAATTTCATTCTTATAAAAATAGAAAGCAATATGACCCGATGTATGTCCTGGTATATAAATAATTTTAGCTTCAAAATTTCCCGATTTCCATACTTCGTTGTCAGAAACAGAAATATCTATACCAGGTATTCTATCCTTATCTTTTTTAAAACCCACAATCTCTGACGAATATTTCTTTTTTAATTCATCATTTCCACCAATATGATCAAAATGATGGTGTGTATTTAATATAAATTTTAAATTTAATTTTTTTTTTTCTATAATTTTTATTATTGGATCTGATTCACTAGGATCAATTACAATACTATTTCTATCACTATCAGTAATTAGATAAGAATAATTATCCTTCAAACATTTTATAATTTCGACATTCATCTATTTTTCAATAATAAAAATTCCAAGTTCTGAAAATAAATTTACATAAAATAAGTTTGGACAATCAATTTTTATTTTTTTTTTGTTACAAAAATTTACAAAGTCTCTTATCGTACACATATGTAAATTAGGTGTGTTATACCATTCATTTGGCAGATTTTCTGTGATAGGCATTTGGCCTTTAAAAAGAAGATTTAATCTGACTCTCCAATGACCAAAATTTGGTATAGATACAATAGCTTTTTTTCCAACTCTCAAGAGTTCATTTATAACATTCTCTGGGTCAAGAAAAGCTTGAAGTGTTTGGCTCAATATCACAAAATCATATGAAGAATTTGGGAATTGTCGTAAATCTTTTTCTGCATCCCCTTCTATTACCGTAAGCCCTTTTGCGATGCATTTTTGAATATTATTTTTAGAAATTTCAAGACCTCTTACGTTTTCTGTTATATTTTCAGTTATATATTTCATTAATTCGCCATCACCGCATCCAACATCTAATACCTTAGAGTTTTTTTTTAATAACTTTGATATTTCAAAAAATTCTTTTTTCATTTTAATTTTTGATATGAGGTTTCTAAAAAATTTTTTACTGCACTAAGAAAATCTGGAACATCCAATAAAAATGAATCGTGCCCTTTATCTGATGTTATTTCTATAAATCCTACATCTTTACTTATTGAGTTCAAAGCTATAACTATATCTCTATTTTCAGATGTTGGATATAACCAGTCAGATGTAAATGAGATGACAAAAAATTTAGAATTTGTCTTTTCAAAAGCTTTAGATAAGTTACCATTGAATTGTTTTGTTAAATCAAAATAATCCATCGCTCTGGTTATATATAAATAACTATTTGCATCAAATCTATCTACAAAAACAGAGCCTTGATATCTTAGGTAGCTTTCTATTTGAAAATCAGCATCAAAACCAAATTTTAAATCATCTCTTTCTTGAAGCTTTCTTCCAAATTTTTCCTGTAAACCTTTTTTTGACAAATAAGTGATATGAGCAGCCATCCTCGCAACAGCGAGCCCTTTATCAGGAACTTTTTTATTCTCCACATAAAACCCGTCCATCCAATTATGGTCAGCCATAATTGACTGCCTTCCTAATTCATTTAATGCAATATTTTGAGCAGAATGACTTGCAGTACACGCAATTGGAATTGCAGTATGTGATTTTTCAGGAAAATTTGAGACAAATTGAAGTACCTGCATTCCGCCCATAGAACCACCAATGACAGAAAATAACTTGTTAATTTTAAAAAAATCTAAGAGGTTATACTGAGCATTAACCATATCATTAATAGTTATTACTGGAAAATTTGTTCCAAAGGGTTTACCGTTATCACCTATATTGCTTGGACCATATGAGCCCATACATCCACCAATAACATTTGCACAAATCACAAAAAATTTATTAGTATCAATTGCTTTACCTGGCCCAAGAGCATAATTCCACCATCCCTCTTTATTTGTAATTGGGTTTGTACCAGAAGCAAATTGGTCACCTGTTAAAGCATGAAAAACAAGAATTGCATTATCTTTTCTATCATTTAATTTTCCATAAGTTTCATAAGCCAATGGAAAATCTTTGATAGTCTTACCACAATCGAGTTTTAGTGGTTTTTCTACTATAATTTTTTTTACTTTATCAATTTTATTCATTTTTAATATTTGTGAATTGAGAGAGAAAAAAAACTTATTTAGCGGTTTTTTTATCGCGCTCGCAATTCAGTTAAATCAGCGCCCTTTTTATGTACTAAATGATTTTTGTTATGTCAATTTTAAAAAAATATACCTAATTTTGCTATTAAATTTTGTTAATTTATTTATAAGGTTGAATTTATAATTATGAAACAGCTAAAATTTAGAAAAATTGATATAGAAACGTATAAACCCGGAAAATCAAGGATTGGAAATATAAAAAATTTGATCAAACTTTCGGCTAATGAATCTGCATTGGGTTTTAGTTCAAAAATTAAAAAATATAGTTTCAATAACAAAAAAATAGATAAGTATCCAGATGGTAAATGTAAAATTTTAAGAAAACAAATTTCAAAGACATATAATTGTGACTTTAATAAAATTATTTGTGGATCTGGATCTGATGAAATAATTCAAATGCTTTGCCAATTATTTTTAAACAAAAATGATGAGGTAATAGTTCCAGAATTTAGTTTTTTAATGTACAGAATATATTCAAAAATAGTTGGAGCAAAAGTAGTATTTGCAAAAGAAGAAAATTTTAAAGTTTCAGTGAAAAATATTCTTTCCAATACAACAAATAAAACTAAAATGGTTTTCATCGCAAACCCCAATAATCCAACTGGAACTTATATTACGATTAAAGAAATTAAATACTTAAGAAAAAAATTAAATAACAAAATCTTATTGGTAATTGATGATGCTTATTTCGAATATATGAAAAATAAAGACTACCAAAATGGATTAAATTTATTCAAGAACAGTAAAAATGTTTTTATCTTAAGAACTTTTTCAAAGATATACGGCCTTGCTTCAATGAGGGTCGGTTGGGGTTATGGACCAAAAAATATAATTAATGAACTTTTCAAGATAAAGCCACCATTTAACGTTAATAAATTGGCACAACTTTATGCAACAGAGGCATTGAAAGATAAACAATTTATAATTAAATCAATAAAACATAATTTATACTGGTCTAAAAAACTAAAAAAATTTTTTGAAAGTAAAAAAATCATTTCAAATTCACCGGGTCCAAATTTCTTCTTACTTAATTTTGATTTTTGTAAACTACCTGCTAATTATGTTTTAAAAAAATTAGAAAAAAAAGGTATTATTTTGAGAGATATGAAAATTTATAATATGAAAAATAAACTAAGAGTTAGCATAGGTTCAAGTAGAGAAAATGCACTTTTTATAAAAACTCTCAATAAAATAATATAATGATAAATAATCTTTTAATAATTGGTTGTGGGCTAATCGGGTCATCAATTCTCAGAGCATCATCAAAAAATAAAATTGCGAAAAATATTTTTGTCAAAGAAAAATCTATTACCAATGTTAAAAAATTAAAAAAGATAAAAAGTAAGTTTAAAATTGTCGAAAACTTTAAAAATATAATCTCTGATATGGATCTTATTATAATTGCAACCCACCTGTCAGAATATGAAAAAATTATTGGAGATATTAATAAAAAATTAAGCCATAAAACAATTCTTACAGATGTTGGATCATCAAAAGAAAATAATTATAAAATTGCAAAAAAAAAATTAAAGAGAGGAATATCATGGATATCAAGTCATCCAATCTCTGGTTCAGAGGTAAGTGGTCCAGAACATGGTGATGCAAATTTATTTAATGATAGGTGGTGTATACTTATTAAAGAAAAAAAAACTGATAAAAATAAATTAAAAGTCTTATCTAAATTTTGGAAAAAGCTTGGTTCAAAAGTTGTTATTATGGATGCAAAAAAGCATGACATAATATTTTCACTAACAAGTCATTTACCCCATCTTATTGCTTATAACTTAATCCAAACCGCTACAGAATTTGAAAAAAGAAAGAGATACAATTTATTAAACTTTAGCGCTGGTGGACTTAGGGATTTCTCTAGAATAGCCGCATCTAACGAGATAATGTGGAGAGACATATTTTTTAGTAACAAAAAAAATATATCTCAAGTTATAGATTTATTTATAAAAAATTTAAAATCCTTTAAACGTAATATTCAGGGTAATAATAATAAAGTCATTATTAGAAAATTGAAAGACGCAAAAAAAGTTCGTCAAAAAATAATTAAATTAAAACAAGATATTAACAAACCAGATTTTGGAAGAAATTAGGTTTTAAGTAACTTTTCAAGTTGATTTAAATGTTTTTTAAACTTACTTGATCCCTTCAAAGAATCTTTGTAAATAGGTTTTCTAGCCTGCATAAAACTAACAGTTTTAATAGATTTTTTATTTTTATAAAATTCTAAACAATTATCTTGCCAATTCAGACCGCAGTAACTAATTATTTCTTTTATTTTATTTTCTGGATCATTAATTAAATCCTCATAATTTAAGTCAAAAATATTGTCATCAAATTTTTTTTTCCAATAATCCATTAAATTTTTATATAAATGATAAAACTCTGCAATATCTTCGAATGTGTTTGAAAAAAACATACCTCTTTCAAATTCATTTTTAAAGATTGACCAACTACTCTCTAAGGGGTCTCGTTTACAGTGTATAATTTTACAATTCGGAAATAGATATTTTATTATTCCTATCCATCTGAAATTTAGAGGAGCTTTATCAGTTATGATTTTTGATTTTGTTATTTTATTTAAATAATTCAAATATTCTTTTTTAATTAAATTTAAATGTTCATTTATGTCCAGATTTTTATTTTTATTATTAAAAAATTTATCAAGGTAAAATGAGAGTAAACTGATTTCACCACCTCCTTCTACTTCGCTGTGATTTGATATAATTTGTTCAACCATTGATGTTCCTGTTCTTGGCATTCCAAGTATGAATATTACATTCTTCATATTTTCTTTTGAATTGTTATTTAGTTCGTTTTTTTCTTGAAAGGAAATTATTTCCTCAAATAATTTTTTATCTTTTTCAATTTGATAATTCGTAATCTCTTTTTTAATGTCATTACCTTTTTTTATATACAAAAAGGATTTATCAAAATCGCCGATATCTTCATAAACTTTTCCTAATGCAAAATATAAATCTTTATAGCTAGATTTATGTAATTCTTTATTTGTTTTACTTTCCATAATTTTAATGTGGTTATTTGAAGAATCATACTTTTCTAACATTGCTAAACCAAAATCAGCTCTAGTAAAGTTCTCGTTTATATCCAATGTTTTGTTATAAAAATTCTTAGCATCTTCAATTCTACCCACTGATTGTAAAAGTGTAGCTAGATTGTAGTTTGTTTCTATTATTTTATCATTGATTTCTAATGCCTTTTTAAAAAAAAGCTCTGCTTTATCAAAATTATTTAATTCAACATATAAATTTCCCAAATTATTTAAAGTATTTATAAATTTTGGATTCAATTTATTTGCTTCAATTAAACACTCCTCTGCTTTATTAAAATTTTTTATTTTAAGATAACCCAAACCCAAATTATTCCAAAAATTAAAGTTTTTTTTACCTTTTTTTAACGCTTCTTCTAAAATTAATATTGATTTATTGAATTCACCTTTTGCCTGGTAGGAAAGTGATAACAGATTTATAAATACCTCTTGAGCTGGATATTTTTTTGACATTAAAGTAGCCTCAAAAATAACTTCGTCAAACTTACCAAGATTAAATTTTGTTAATAGAATGTTGAATTTTTCTTGTAAATCCATTTAAATTTTCGTGATTTTTTTTACCTTAAGCTTTGCTGTTTTATATATTCTTTCTATTGTTTCATGTGTACTCATAATTATAACTTTTTTCATAGGCCCATAAGCATGTATTAATTTTTCTGAATTTATACATACTGCGACATGTCCTTTCCAATAAATAATATTACCTTTTTGAAATTTAGTTAGACTTTTTTTACCTTTTTTAGTTTTAATTTGATCTTTTGTATCTCTTGGAAAATATTCATTATTATATTGATAATATAGCTGAATTAAAGCAGAACAATCTATACCTTTGTAAGACTTTCCGCCCCAAACATATTTAATATTATTAAATTTTTTTAAAATTTTGAAAAAATCTCTTTCTTTATGACCTATTTTTTTTAAATATTTTTTTTTGAGCCATCTGTTTTTTTGGAATTCTACAAAGTTCTTTTTAACGCTAATTACTTTAATTCTACTATTAAATGGTAAAAAAAATTTTGTTTTGATAAAATTTTTTGATTTATTAATTTTATAAATCCTTGTTTTCAAATTAAAACATTTATGTGTGTTTTTTACTACTTTTATGTAATTATTATTTCTTATAAATCCTCTATAGTTATCAAAAGAGGAACTAATTTTGAGCCAATTTGCACTTTTTGATATAATTTTAAAATTTTCTCCATATAAAATTTGTGAAGTTATTTCCGATTTTTCAGAATTAGATTTATAAATATTTTTAGTTATTGCTTGAGAACAGTATTTAGTCATTTAAATTTATTTTATCTTTTATTTTGTAAAGTAAGAACAGTGATGGTATTACCATTAAAGCAGTTATAATAAAAAAAGTTCCCCAATCTCCATTCAACCAATCTACTAAAGCACCCGAGGAAGATGCAAGACTCGTCCTCCCAGCGGTACCAATAGATGCTAAAAGTGCATACTGGGTAGCTGTATAATTTCGATCAACTAGAAGAGATATGAAAGCAACAAAAGCAACAGTTGCAAATGCTGCTGCAACATCATCAAGAATTACGGCTAATGCAAATAGGAAATAAGATTTTTCACTCCAGGCAAGTATTGTAAAAAGAAGGTTTGTCGAAGCCATTAATATTCCAGCAAAAAACATTGACTTTATTACACCTGATCTTATTGCAAACAGGCCTCCTAATAATGTGAAAATGACAGTCGTAACCCATCCAAAAGTTTTTGAATACAATGCAATATCAGATTTAGAAAAACCTATTTCTTTATAAAAAATAACCGACATCCTTCCCAAAAATGCCTCACCTATCTTAAATAAAAAAATAAAACATAAAATACTAAGAGCTATTTTAAAACCATTTTTCTTAAAAAAATTGATTAGTGGTCCAGAAATTGTTGATGAAATCCAAGCTGTAATTCTTACAAGTATATTATTTACTTTAAAACTTTTTATTATCTTTTTATCTAACTGGTTTTGATTATTCTTTTTTGAATTAAAATCTTTTTCTTTTATAAAAAGAAGTCCGATATTTAATAATATCACTATTAAACCAAGACCAACAAAGGACATTTGCCAGTAGTTAATGATACCTAGATTTTCAAAATATTCTGCTAAATTTAAAGCTATCACCCCTCCGAGTTTGTAACCTGTCCACCAACCCACTACTGCAACAGCAGCACCAGCTGCCATTAATTCTTTCTCATTTTTTGAAATTTGTTCAATTCTTAGAGCATCTACTGTTATATCTTGAGTTGAGGAGGCAATGGCAATTACTAAGCCAATTCCAATAACGAAGGTTAAGTTGTAAGTTGGATCTATTAAACTCCAGAGAAGCAAACAAATCAAAATCATTGTTTGCATCAAAAATATCCAAGATTTTCTATGTCCGATTTTTTTTGTTAAGAATGGAATATATATTCGATCAATTAAAGGAGCCCAGAGGTAATTAAAAGCATAAACGGCAAAAATTAAGCCTGCCCATCCAATGGTTGTTCTTGATAGGCCATCTTCTTTTAACCATAAGCTCAAGCTACTTCCAATAATTACCCAAGGAAATCCACTTATCGCCCCAAGAAGTAAAATTTTAATCATTCTCTTTTCAAAATAATAGGTAAAAAGATCTGAAAATTTTTTATGCTTTTTAAAAGTGATCATTTTTTCCAAAATGAAGGAAGAAATAGAATTAAAATCGCGAATAATTCCAATCTTCCTAATATCATTCCTATACTTAATACCCATTTAGATAAATCTGGTAAACTAGAAAAATTACCATTAGATCCTATTACAGAACCCAATCCTGGACCAACATTTGATATTGAAGTTGCTGCTCCAGAAATTGAGGTAATAAAATCAAGCCCAGTTAAAGATAATAATGCTGTTATTATAAAAAAAATTATAATGTACAAAAAAATAAAAGAAATTATTGATGCTAAAAACTTATCGTTAACAGTGCTACTTTCATATTTTATAACAAATATACCTCTTGGATAAATAAATTTTTTCAATTGATTAACAACAAATTTATAAAGTATTTGAACTCTGAAAATTTTTATACCACACGTAGTTGATCCAGCGCACCCACCAATAAACATTAAAATTAAAAAATATAGAAGTGGGAAACTTCCCCATTTATCATAATTTCCAGATACATAACCTGTTCCTGTTAATATAGATACAATATTGAAAATAATTGATCGAAAGTCTAGGAATACTACTTTCCCATTTTTTAAAAATAAATAAAGAAATAAGATTAAAATAGATATTAAAATTAATTTTATAAAAGTCTGAATTTGGGTATCATTGATAAATATTTTACGATTTCCATTAATAAATTTCACGTAAGCAATAAATGGAATACTACCCATTAAAATAAAAATAATTGAAGTAAACTCAATTTTAGCACTATTAAAATGACCAATAGATTGGTTGTAATTTGAAAAACCACCAGTCGCTATGGTTGTCATCGAGTGAGTAATACTGTCAAAAATATTCATTCCAAATATCTTATAAGAAAAACTGCAAGCAAATGTTAAACCTAAATAAATCAGAATAAGTTTTATCGATATTTCTTTAGAAGATGGCAAAATTTCATTTGAGGAGTCTGTATTAAGAACTTTAAATAATAGCATTCCACCAACGTTCATTATTGGCATAAGAGTTATTGCCATAACGATTATACCAATCCCTCCTAACCACTGAAGTATAGCTCTCCAAAGCAATATACTTTTTGGTGCACTTTCAAGATTTGCAATTATAGTTGAACCTGTCGTAGTTATACCTGACATACTTTCAAAAAATGAGTCTGTAAAAGATAAGTCTAAACTTGAAAAAAAAATTGGAAGTGATCCAAAAATTGCAACTGTAATCCAAGATAAAGAGGTAAGTAAAAAAGCTTGTTGCAGGTCCAGTTTTTTATCGTAATCTAAATTTGTAATAATAAAAAGTGTCCCAAATATAATGGTGATAATTAAGGCTAGGATAAATGATGAGTCAAATTCACCAAATATAAATTGTACAGTTATTGGAATAATCATAAAAATTCCAAGTATTATCTGTAAAATACCTAGTGTAAAAAAAACTGTTTTATAATTGGACATTTTGTTTGAACATTATTTTATGGTAAATAAATTTCAACATTATAAGAATTAATAAAAGTACTAAATATACGAATTTTTAAGATTGTTTGTGATAGATAAAGAAAATTTAGAAAAAACTGCAGCATGGCCTTTTCTTGAGGCTAAAAAAATCCTTAGAGAAAGAAAAGCATATATAGAGAAAAAAGGGAAAATTATTTTACAAACTGGGTATGGCCCAAGCGGCTTACCACATATTGGAACTTTTGGGGAAGTTGCCAGAACCTCTATGGTGGTAAATGCCCTTGATAAAATTACCGAAATACCAAAAGAAATAATTACATTTTCTGATGATATGGATGGATTAAGAAAAATACCAGACAATATACCTAATATAAAAATTTTAGAAGATAATTTGCATAAACCATTAACTAGTGTTCCCGATCCTTTTCAAAAATATAAAAGTTTTGGGGAACATAACAATGAATTACTAAAAAAATTTTTAAACGAATTTAATTTTAAGTATACATTTAAAAGTTCAACTGAACTTTATAGAAATGGAATTTTTAACGAAACTTTAAAATTAATTTTAAAAAATTATGATGGCATCATGTCAATTATTTTACCAACATTAGGAAAGGAGAGACAAAAAACCTATTCCCCATTTTTACCGATTTGTCCGGAAACAAACAAAGTATTAGAAATACCCGTTCTAGAAATTGATGAAAAAAAATCAAAAATCATTTTTAACAATAATGGAAAAAAATTAGAAAAAAGTATTTTGGATGGAAATTGTAAACTTCAATGGAAAGTCGATTGGGCAATGAGGTGGTATGCTCTTGATGTTGATTTTGAAATGTACGGGAAGGATTTAATTGAAAGTGCAATCTTATCTTCTAAAATAATTAAGCTAATTGGAAAAAAAAATCCCAGTGGTTTCGCTTATGAGCTTTTTTTAGACGAAAAGGGTGAAAAAATATCAAAATCAAAAGGAAATGGAATTACAATAGATGAATGGTTAAACTATGCCTCACCTGAAAGTTTATCATTATTTATGTATCAAAACCCAAAAAGGGCTAAAAAACTTTATAAAGAAATAGTTCCAAAAGCAGTAGATGAATACCTCGAGTTTATTGAAAAGGGAAAAAAACAAAACGAACTTCAAAAATTAATGAACCCAGTTTGGCATGTGCATAATGGAAATATCCCTAAAGAAAATAACATAATGAGTTTCTCAATGCTTTTAAATCTTGTTGAAACAAGTAATGCTGACTCAAAAGATTTACTATGGAAATTTGTTAAAAAATATAAAACAAATCTCAACGAAAAAGAGTTCCCAATATTTGATAAACTAGTAGATTATGCAATAAAGTATTATAAAGATGTTATTTCACCTAATAAAAAATATAAAACTCCAAATAGCGATGAAAAAAAAGTATTAATGTCATTGGTTAAAGCATTAGATGAATGTAATGATAAAATGACTCCAGAGGATATACAGACAAAAATTTTTTCTGTTGGTAAAGAAAATGGCTATAAAGATAATTTAAGAGATTGGTTCAAATTAATTTACGAAGTTGTTTTTGGTGATGAAAATGGGCCAAGGATTGGGTTCTTTATAAGTTTTTTTGGCGTGAAAGAGACTCAAAATTTAATTAAAGAAAAGATAATGTGATGTTTGGAAAAATAAGACCATTTATATTTAAGTTTGATCCAGAGACTGCTCATAATTTAGCAATACAAGCCTTAAAATTTAATTTAATGCCAAGAAATCAAAAGCAAAATTTTAAGCATATAGAGACTGAAATATTCAATAAAAAAATACCAAATCCAATTGGTCTTGCAGCAGGTTTTGACAAAGATGCAGAAGTTTATAATTCAATTTTTAGATTAGGATTTGGTTTTGTTGAGGTGGGGACGATCACTCCTTTAAAGCAGTCTGGAAATCCAAAACCTAGAGTTTTTCGGCTTGAAGAAGATGAAGCTTTAATAAATAGATTAGGATTTAATAATTCAGGTGCAGATCTAATTCAGTCCAGAATCAGATTAAATCCTCCAAAAGGTTTATTTGGAATAAATATAGGCCCAAACAAAGACACAAAAGATAGAATTAATGATTATCTTATTGGTTTACGAAAATTTTATGAATTGGCCGATTATCTAACTATAAATATTTCTTCACCTAATACAGAAAATTTAAGAAGTTTTCATAATGAGAGTGAATTAAATGACTTGCTTCAAGCAATTGAACAAGAAAAAACGTCATTAAAAACCTCGATTCCTACAGTCCTAAAAATTTCACCTGATATAAACGATCAAGAAATAGAAAAAATTTCTAAATTAATTTTAAAATATAATATACCCGCAATAATAGTATCTAATACAAGTGACAGAACAAGAGATGTTTTAAAAAATATAAATAAATTAGAAAAAGGTGGTTTATCTGGTAAGCCAATTGCAAAAAAATCAAATTTAATAATTAATAAGTTTTTTAAAAATTTGGAAAAAAAAGTCAAAATAATCGGTGTAGGTGGAGTGGACTCAGCAGATAGTGCGTATGATAAAATAATAAACGGCGCATCATTAATTCAATTATATACCGGAATGGTTTATAGAGGACCAGGTATAGCAAAAAAAATAAGCGAAGAATTAAATAATATATTTAAAAAACAAGGTGTAACAAATATATCTGAGATAGTAGGAAGTAAAAAATAATCTTGACTGGTAACTTAGTTAAGCCTATACAATCATATTTTTATGTCTAAAAAATGTGAATTAACTGGAAAAATACCCCTCAAGGGTCACAAAGTAAGCCATGCTAATAATAAAACAAAAAGAAGATTCCTTCCAAATTTAAAAAAAGTAAGATTTAAAAGTGATCTTTTAAAAAAAAATATAAGGCTAACAGTTTCAAATGCTGGAGTTAGATCAGTAGATAAGAAAGGTAGTTTTGATCAGTTTGTAAAATCAGCTAAATTAAGAGATTTATCTCCAAGATTAAAAAAAATAAAAAAAAGTCTGTTAAGCAAATCTGCATAAGACATGAGTCGAGTATTTATAGCCTTATCTTTTTTAATGGGGTTAGTAGTTTTATCTTCTAATTACCTAGTCCAATTTCCAGTAAAATATTATGGTTTACAAGACATTCTTACCTACGGGGCCTTTACTTATCCAATAGCCTTTTTAATTACAGATTTAGCAAATAGATCATACGGAAAACAAATAGCTAGAAAAATTGTTTACTTTGGTTTTGTGGTTGGAATATCTTTTACTCTTTTCTTTTCAACAAATTTTTCTGATCTTATTTCAGTAAGGATTGCAATAGGTTCTGGAACAGCTTTTATTGTAGCTCAACTTTTAGATGTACAAATATTTGATAAACTAAGAGAAAAAAGTTGGTATGTAGCACCATTAAGTTCCTCTATAATAGGATCCACAGTCGATACTTTTTTGTTCTTCTCAATATCATTTTATGCAACCGGTGTACCGTGGTTAACATTATCTTTAGGAGATTTAGCGATTAAACTACTTGTAACTTTAGTCATGCTAATACCTTTCAGATTACTTTTAGGGACTTTTAAACCAGTCTAATTGAATAATTATAATAAAAATTTATATGAAAGAATTTTATAGGCTAATTTAGCTACAAGAAAGTTATATGAATTAAAACCTTTAATTGGAGATAGTTCATTTATGTCTCCGCCAACAATGTTAGAATTTTTTGCCGCTATTTTTAAAATATTGAGCGTTTCATCCCAAAATAATCCTCCAGGTTCCGGTGTCCCAGTAGCTGGCATAATACTAGAATCAAATCCATCAACATCAAAGGTCAAATAAACATTCTTATTTTTAATATGTTTTTTAAAACTTTGTAAGTTCCACTTACTTTTATCTTTAGCCCAAAATATTTTTATTCTACTTTTATTTTTATTTAAATATTTAACTTCAGACCCAGATATATTTCTAATTCCAAAAGATATAATAGAAACATTTTTGTGATCTAGACATCTTCTAATAGCAGATGCATGGGAAAATTTTTCACCATTATAGCTTTGTCTTAAATCTGCATGAGCATCAAAATGTAAAATACATAGGTTTTTAAAATTTTTAGTAAAAGGTTCTATACAACCAGGTGTAATAGAGTGTTCACCTCCTAAAGTTAAAGGAAAAAGTTTTTTTTTTAAAAGTAGGGAATTAATATTAGAAATTTTTCTTAAGGCTGCCTGAATATTTTTATCTATTTTGAAGGGTTTAAGAGTTTTTATACCAATTTTTTTGTATGGTTCACAATTAAGTTCCTCGTCGTAAAGTTCAACTTGATGAGATGCTTTAATAATTTCTCGAGGTCCATTTTTTGTTCCTCCTCCATAACTGACTGTCTTTTCTAAACCAAATGGAACAATAACAACTTTTGGTGAAAAGTTGAAATTATTATCAACACCGAGAAATCCATTTTTATTTGATAGATAATTCAATTTTTTATCCAAATATTTTTGCAAAATTTCTTCTGTCTCTATTTTTCCAATTTCCTTTATGGTAAGCATTGCTTGCAATTAGAGGAAGAACAGATGTTGCTTCAGCGAAAACCATTTGTTCTTTGGTAATATCTACTTTTCCCCAAGAACTTGCTTCTTTCAAAGTTGAGCTACTGCATGCACCATCACGTGAGTCAGCAACGGTTATTTGAACAGCATATTTATGCATATCAACTTCTTTACCTAAAAGTTCAGCACAAATTACAGTATCTTGAATAAAATTTTTTGGTACTCCACCACCAATCATAAATAATCCTGAGCCCTTTGACCTAATTTTAATTTCTGTAAGTTCCCTAAATTCTCTAACAGAGTCTATAGTTAAATGTTTGTTAGGATTTTTTTCCTGATGCATAACCAGACCAAATCCAGCACTTGAGTCAGTAAAAGCTGGGCAAAAAATTGGAACATTATAGTCGTATGCTGTTTCAATAAGAGACTCTTTTTTTTTTGAGTTTTTTTTCAAATATTTACCCATTTCATAAATGAATTCTCGAGAGGTATAGCTTTTAGGTTCTAAATTATCTGCAATTTCACATATTTTTTTATCGCATATTTGCAACTCATCTTCATCAATATAAGTGTCATAAATCCTATCTATATAATTTTTTCTTAACTCAGTATCATCTTGAAATTGCGATCCTTGATAATGCTTAAATCCTAAAGCTTCAAAAAAATCCATATCAATTATAGATGCTCCTGTTGCCACTATTGCATCTACCATATTAAATTTTACCAAATCTTTATAAATGTTCATACATCCTGCAGCAGATGTTGATCCAGCAAGAGTTAAAAAAATTGTGCAGTTTTTGTCATTGATCATATCATTAAATATTTTCGCTGCATTTGCAGTTTCTCTAGATACAAAAGACATTTTTTCCATTGATTGGATAATTTTTGTTGAGTCAAAAGAGGTTATATCAATATGTTCTACTGGTTTTTTTAGAAAGTCTTTTTTGCTGTTATGACCTAAGTTTTTTTTGCTAGACATTTAGGCAACTAAAAACTCACTCTTAGAGCCGCCTTCATACATTGACATAATTGGTTTGTCTTCTAATTCGTAAATTTCGTCGGAATAAAAACCATTGAATTGTGTTCTGAAAGTTAATCCATATCCACCTAATTGACCAAGTTCAATATAATCACCCTCTTTAATATTGTTCGGTAAAACAAAAGGACCCTTCATATAATCCATGCTGTCACAAGTAGGGCCATAAAAATCAAAAGCTGTTAGCTTTTTTGAAATTTGTCTTCCATTTGAAATCATTCTAGATGGAAAAACTAAGTTTGGAACTCCACCGTCAAAAAGAGATCCATAGGTACCATCATTAATATAAAGTTTATTTTTTTTTCTAAGAATTACCTTAACGATTGTTGATCCACTCTCAGCAACTAGTGCTCTACCAGGTTCACAAATAACTTCAGGTTTTTTTCGTAATTGAAGTTTTGAAAGACTTTTCTCTATTTCATCAAAATATTTTTTAAGTGGTTGAGGTATTAGATCAGGGTAGATAGATGGGAAGCCGCCACCAACGTTTATATAATCAGGTTCGATTTTAGTCTTTTTTATAATATTATTAATTTCATCAATTCCTTTAACGTATGAAATTGGATGCATACATTGAGAGCCGACATGAAAACTTAAGCCTATTTTTTTTGAATGTTGTTTTGCAAGTCTTAATAATCCAATCGCTTCAGTATTAACAGCTCCAAATTTTTTTGATAAATCTATCTCTGCATGCTCATTTGAAACAGATATTCTTACAAATAACTCCAAATCTTTTGCTTTATTTGTTGAGTCTAAAATTTTAATTAGTTCATCTTTTGTATCTAAAGAAAATGACCTAATACCATAATTAAAATAAGCTTCTTTTATACTTTCTCTACTTTTTACAGTATTCATGTAATGGCACTTAGCCTCAGGAGCTATTTCCTTTATTGTTTTAATTTCTTTAATTGAGGCAATGTCAAAATTTTTAATCCCAGACTCATAAAGCGTTTTGAGAACAAATTTATTTGGATTTGTTTTTACAGCATAAAGAATTTTGCCTTTAAAGTTTTTTTGGAAATATTTTGAAGCTTTTTTTAGTGTTTCACCTCTAATGCAGTAAACTGGATTAGATGGTTTAAGTTGACTTACAAGCTTATCAACATTTTTAAATTTTTCCATTTCATAGCCCCTCAAAAAAAATTTAACAAAAAAAATTTGCATATCTAATATGCAAATTTGTAATTTAAGAGACTGATTATGAGATAAGTTGAGTAATGTAAAGCAATTATTTCATATATTTATCCACTACTTTGAACCATTGAAATTATTGATTGAAGCACTATATATTGATCATATGAGTTCTATGCAAAAAATAACTGATTTTAATGACAATTCGTTGCTAATAGTGGACGATGACAATCCATTCAGAGAGAGATTGGCTAGAGCAATGGAAAAAAAGGGTTTCGCGGTTTCACAAGCTCAAGGTGTAAAAGCAGGTATCGAGAGTGTAAAATCAAAAAAACCAGCTTTTGCTGTGGTAGATTTAAGGCTTGGAGATGGAAATGGATTAGAGGTTGTAAAAGAAATTCAAACATCAAATCCTGAAAGTAGGATTATTATGTTAACTGGTTACGGAAACATCCCTACAGCAGTTGCAGCAATTAAAGAGGGAGCAATAGATTATTTAGCAAAACCTGCAGATGCAGAGGATGTTGAAAAGGCACTATTAGCGGATCCTAAAACTAAAGCTCAGCCTCCCGAAAATCCTATGTCAGCTGACAGAGTTAAATGGGAGCACATTCACAGAGTATTTGAACTTTGCAATAGAAATGTATCCGAAACTGCTAGAAGGTTAAAGATGCATAGAAGGACTTTACAAAGGATATTATCTAAAAGATCTCCTAAATAAAGTTTTTTAGATTTATAATTTTTTTAGCAATTAGAGTTAAAATTAGTATTTTGAACAACTCAGCATATAAAAATGGATATGCACCTAATTGCAAAATCGGTTTATCCCATCCAATTAAAATTCCAAGCCAAATTAATCCAAATATATATATAAACGAAACTACAAAAACTAACTTTGAAAAAATAATTAAAAAATTAGTTTTAAAATTTAGATATCCAGCAAAATATGCAGTAAATAAAAAACCAATTAAATATCCCATTGTAGGGCCAGTAAAATAAACAAGTCCAACACCTTTTTCAGGAGAATTAGAAAATACTGGTAATCCAATTAAACCTTCAATTAAATATAGTCCTACAGTTGCAGTAGCTAACTTTGAACCAAAGGCAAGACCTAAAAATATTACTACAAAAGTTTGCATTGTCATTGGAACTGGATAAAAAGGTATCTTAATTTTTGCTGAAATAGTTAAAAGTAATGATCCCAAAATTAGTATAGAAACTATTTTTAAGACTTTATTATTATTTAAAATTTTAACTCTATCCATAATATATATTACAATTTTATAATAAATAATCTAGTTTTTTGTTAAACCTAAATAAACATCTTCTATATCTGCATCGTCAGTCGTGATATCTAATATTTTAATATTTTGATTCGAAAAATATAAAAAAATGTCCTCAATTTTCATAAGGCTTTTATCGTAGGACACAGTAATTTTATTATTATTATTATTAGATATTATTTTTAATTTTTTTTGATCAATCTTATTTACATCAAGTTTTTTGTCTGTCGTGAAAGTAACTATTTTTGTCTTAATTTTATCAATTAAATTTTTTGTACCATCTAAAGCTACCAAATTTCCTTTACTCAAAATTCCAATTCTATCACACATTTCCTCAGCCTCTGTTAAGTAGTGCGTAGTCAGTATTATTGTTACTCCCTGTTCATTCAAAAGTTTGACATTTTCCCACAGATTTTGTCTTAGCTCTAAGTCAACTCCTGCAGTTGGTTCATCTAAAAATAATATTGGTGGCTGATGAACTAATGCTTTTGCAATTAACAATCTTCTTTTCATTCCACCAGAAAGACTTCTTGCATAGCTATCTGACTGTTTGTCCAATGCTACTAACTTCAGAATATCATCAGTAATACGATCTTTTTTTTTGATTCCATACATACCTGCGAGTAATTCAAGAAGTTTTCTTGGGCTAAAAAAAGGATCTAAGTTAACCTCTTGTGGCACAATTCCAATTGACGCTCTAACTTGCCGTGGATTTTTATCTAAATCAAAACCCCAAACATTTACTTTTCCTGAAGTTTTGATTACGGTTCCTGCAAGAATATTTATAAAGGTTGATTTACCTGCACCATTTGGACCCAAAAGACCAAAAATTTCTCCCTCTTTCACCTCTAAGTTTAAATTATTTAATGCGTTAATTGTTGTAGAGCCATTTTTTGAATATATTTTGCTTAAATTTTTTACTGATAAAACGTTTTTTTTTTCCATATTAAATTATAAATTTATAACATAGATATAAACGAAGCTAAACTTTAATGACCAAAATTAAAAAAACTGATCATTTTTATTTAATTGATGGATCTGGATATATATTCAGAGCTTATTATGCACTTCCTCCATTAACAAGAAAAAGTGATGGGATGCCAACAGGTGCAGTGAGTGGATTTTGCAATATGTTATTTAAATTATTAGAGGACTCAAAGTCGAAAGAAAATTTAGACAGACCATCACATTTTGCAGTTATATTTGATTCAGCTAGAAAAAATTTTAGAAATGAGATCTATAAAGATTATAAAGCAAATAGGTCAGATGCGCCTGATGATTTAATACCTCAATTTGATTTTATAAGAAAATCAGTTTTAGCATTTAATTTACCATCTATAGAAATGCTTAACTATGAGGCTGATGATTTAATAGCAACATATGTTGATCAAATTTTAAAAATTGGAGCGAAAGTAACAATTGTTTCATCTGATAAAGACCTGATGCAACTTTATAAAAAGGGTGTTCGAATTTATGACCCGATGAAGAATAAATTTATAAAAGAGGAAGATGTACAAGATAAATTCGGTGTAACTTCTGATAAAGTAATTGATGTTCAATCATTAGCTGGGGACAGCAGTGATAATGTACCCGGTGTGCCCGGTATAGGAGTTAAAACTGCTGCCGAACTAATTAACAAATATGGAAACTTAGAAAATCTTTTACAAAAAGCAACCGAGATTAAACAAAATAAAAGAAGGGAAACAATTTTAGAAAATAAAGAAAAAGCACTTATAAGTAAAAAGTTAGTTACTCTTAAAAAGGATGTACCGGTAAAAGAAAGATTAGAAAATTTCATTTTAAAAGAAGTGGATAAAGATAAGCTTTTTAATTTTTTAAGGGAAATGGAATTTAACAGGTTATTAAGCAGCGTAATTTCAACATATGGAGAACCAAAATTTAAAAAAGATGAAACTACATCTTCATTTGAAAAAAGTGATAAAATTAATACAAAAAACTATAAACTTATCGACCAAATTGATGAATTAGATGAATGGATTCATGAAGCGGAGGAAAATGGTGAGTTTGCAATTGATACAGAGACCACATCATTAGACCCTCACCAAGCTGAATTAGTGGGAATTTCAATATCAACAAAAATTGGCAAGGCGTGCTATATTCCTATTTCTCATACATCTGGGAAATGTATTGATAAGAAAAAAGTCATAAATAAATTGAGACCGATCTTAGAAGATCAATCAATAAAAAAAATCGGACAAAATATTAAATTTGATTACATTATTTTTTACCACAATGGCGTAAATCTAAACTCACTAGAGGATACGATGTTGATTTCTTATGTTTTAGACGCAGGAAAAAATCGTCATAACATGGATACATTATCTGAAATTCATTTAGGTCATAAACCAATTTCTTATAAAGATCTTGTTGGAACTGGTAAAAAACAAATTAATTTTAAAGACGTAGATATAAAAAAAGCTTTGGAATATGCCGCAGAAGATGCAGATATTACTTTAAGATTATATAAAATTCTTAAAACAAATCTTAACAAAGAGAAATTATTAAATATTTATGAAATTTTTGAAAAACCTATGATTAAAATTTTGGCAGGTATGGAAATAGCAGGAATTAAAGTCGATGATAAATTTCTTAAAATTTTATCCAAAAAATTTGAAAAAAAAATTAAGGATTTAGAACAAAAAATTTTCAAAATATCTAAAAAAGAATTTAATATTGCCTCCACAAAACAATTAGGAGAAATATTATATAATGAATTAAAAATTTCTACATTAAAGAAAACAAAAAAAGGTAGTTTTGCAACTAGTGCTTCTGTTCTCGAGGATTTAGCTTTTAAAGGAAATGAGTTGCCAAAACTTGTCTTAGATTGGAGACAAATATCAAAATTAAAAAATACTTATTCAGACTCACTTCAAGAACACATAAATCCAAAAACCAAAAGAGTTCATACATCCTTTCTTCTTGCAGCGACTACAACAGGTAGATTAGCATCAAGTGATCCCAATTTACAAAATATACCAATAAAAACAGAGGATGGAAAAGAGATAAGAAAATCATTTATTGCGGGAAAAGGAAAAAAACTAATATCAGCTGACTATAACCAAATAGAAATGAGAATATTAGCAGATTTAGCTGATGTAAAAGAATTGAAAAAAGCTTTTAAAAATAATCAAGATATCCATTCACTAACAGCTAGTCAAATTTTCAATTGTGATATCAAAAAAGTAAATGCTGATATGAGAAGAAAAGCAAAGGCAATTAATTTTGGAATTATTTATGGTATATCCCAATATGGTTTAGCTAAACAAATAATGGTCTCTAACCAAGAAGCACAGGAATTTTTAAATTCTTATTTTTTAAGATTTCCAGAAATAAAAGATTATATGAGTAAAACAATAAAATTTTGTAGAAAAAGCGGGTATGTTAATAATATCTTTGGAAGAAGAAGCCACATATCAGGTATAAATGACAAAAATTTCAATGTCAGAAATTTTCAAGAGAGGGCCGCAATTAATGCCCCTATACAAGGATCTGCATCAGAAATAATGAGATTGGCAATGATAAGGCTTAATAAAAAATTTGAGCAAATCAAAAACAATCAATGTAAAATGTTACTGCAAATTCATGATGAATTAATTTTCGAAATTCCAATTAATGAAGAAAAGAATTTGGTAAAATTGATTATAAATGAAATGGCAAGTGTCAAAGATAGCGATTTACACACATTTTCAACTCCTTTAACAGTAGATGTAAATACTGGTGAAAATTGGGGTATACTTCATTGATTAGATTTCTTGCCCAAATTAGAACAATTTAGTATTTTTAATAGTATTAATGACACAAACAATAGCATTAATAGATGATGATAGAAACATACTTACTAGTATAAGTATAGCTCTAGAAAAAGAGGGATTTAAAGTACAAACATATCTAGATGGAGAAAGTGCCTTAATTGGACTAACGAGGCAACCACCAGATTTAGCAATAATTGATATTAAAATGCCGAAAATGGACGGTGAGGAGTTATTGAAAAAATTGAGAAAAAAAACATCTATGCCAGTGATATTTTTGACATCTAAAGATGATGAGATAGATGAATTGTTAGGACTTAAGCTAGGTGCAGATGATTTTGTTAAAAAATCAGGTGGATTTTCAATTAAAGTTCTAATTGAAAGAATAAGAGTTCAACTACGAAAAAAAACTCAAACTAATATTGAGGAAAATAAAAATATTATATCACATGGAAAGCTTAAACTTGACCCATCACAACTTGAATGTGAGTGGGATGGTAAACAACTGCCTGACAAACTTACAACAACAGAATTTTTAATTGTGCAAGAACTTGCAAAGAGACCTGGAATTATTAAAGAGAGATCACAATTAATGGATATTGCATATAGAGAAGATACAGATATTGAAGATAGAACAATAGACAGTCATGTCAAAAGGATAAGAAAGAAATTTAAAAAAGTTGATACAAGTTTTTCCGCAATAGAAACTCGCTATGGAAGTGGCTACAGGTGGAATGTTAGTTAAATATGGTATCTTTAATAAAGGACCTTTCTATACTAAGAAAATTTCTTTTCATTAATCTAATTGTTTTTATAATTATCGGAATTTTGACTTTGGTTTATCTAAAGAGCATACAACCAGGATTAATAAAGAAAAAAACTTCAAATCATATTAGAGTTATTGACAATACAATTGATCATTTACAAAGATTAAGTGTTGAATTTAATGAAAAAGATATTAAAAAATTTCTGCTATCAACACGGTTTCTATTTCAAAATCTTGATAGAGTAATATTTATTGATGTTAAGAATAATCTAATTGCTGATACAGATACATTAGATTTGGATCCACGTTCCTTCTCCCAAAGATTAGATGTTGTAGAATTTGAGGATCTTACAAATAAGAAAAAAGTCAAAATTGAGGTTTCAAAAGACAGTGGTGGAAAAAAAATATTAACAATTAAAGAAATTGTAAATAACTATGCAGATTCCAGAGATTATGGAAGACCTTATACGTTCACTCAGGAATTTTATGATAGATATGTTCTAACAACTATCAAAAATGTTTCGTTAAATAATGAGAACGTTGGATATATATTAATATCAGAAAACTCAAATGAAATTAAATCAGCTATTGATGAAAGAAAAATTTTCATAATAAGAACTGCAATTTTAGTCGCAATTGTAATTCTTGTATTTTCCATTGTTCTTAATAGATTTTTTCTTAAGCCAATAGGAAACCTAGTTGATTATACTAAAATAATAAAAAGTAAGAGTGATAAAAAAACAAAGATTGAAAATCTTAAAAAAAGAAAAGATGAACTTGGAATATTAACAAACTCACTTGAAGATATGACTCAAGAACTTCAAAATAGAGTTAACACTGCAGAAAATTTTTCAACAGACTTAGTACATGAAATAAGAAATCCTTTAGCGTCTCTTAAAAGTGCATCTGAAATTATATCTGAGACTGATGATAAAAACCAAAGAGATAAATTAGTTAATATTTTGAGTCATGATGTTGAAAGAATAGAAAGATTAATCACAGATTATTCTCAAATGTTAAAAGATGAGGTAGCAATCACAAAAGAGCAAATGAATAAAATTGATCTAAAAGAAATAGTAAACTCAGTTGTTGATGATTTTAATAGTATTTATCTACCCAAACGTGGAATTAAAATATCATTAGAGATAAACAATCAATATAAAAAATTTGAGATATACGGTATCGAAAATAGAATTGAACAAATTTTAGCCAATCTTTTAGAAAATTCGATTTCTTTTAGTGAGGATAATAAGGAGATAATTGTAAAATTGAGCAAAGATAAAAATAAGAAAATTACACTTGACGTTATCGATGAGGGAATTGGATTTAAGGAAAAAGATACAAGTAAAATATTCAAAAGATTCTATAGTAATAGACCTGAAAAATTTGGTGAACATTCTGGTTTGGGTTTAAATATTGTAAAAAATTTAATAGATTTACATGGCGGGAAAATTATCGCAGGTAATAATTTGAACAAAAAAGGTGCTAAAATTGAGATTATATTCCCAAATGCTTAAAGTAAAGTTGATTAATCAATAATATGTTGTTAAACATTCCACCTTATGACCGATTATAAAGTTAAAGATATATCCGAAGCGGAATTTGGAAGAAAAGAAATTTCATTAGCAGAAACAGAAATGCCAGGATTAATGGCTTTGAGAAAAGAATACAAAGGTAAAAAACCTCTTAAGGGTGCAAAAATATTAGGATGTTTACATATGACTATCCAGACAGCTGTTTTGATAGAAACTCTTGTTGATTTAGGAGCCGAAGTTAGATGGTCATCATGTAATATCTTTTCTACTCAGGATCATGCCGCCGCCGCTATCGCAAAAGCTGGAATACCAGTTTTCGCCTGGAAAGGTGAAACTGAGGAAGAATATTGGTGGTGTGTAAGACAAACAATTGAAGGAAAAAAGGACTGGAAGCCAAATATGATTTTGGATGATGGTGGTGATTTAACTGCATTAATGCACAAAGATTATAAAAATTTAATGAAAGATATAAAAGGCTTAAGCGAGGAAACTACAACTGGTGTTTTAGCTTTGAAAAAAATGGAAGAGCAAGGAACACTTTTAGTTCCAGCAATCAATGTAAACGACTCAGTTACAAAGTCTAAATTTGATAATTTATACGGATGTAGAGAGAGCTTAGTTGACGGAATTAAAAGAGCAACTGATGTAATGATGTCAGGAAAAGTCGCTATTGTTGCAGGTTTTGGTGATGTTGGAAAAGGAAGTGCAGCTTCTTTAAGACAAAGTGGCGCAAGAGTTATGGTAACAGAGACTGATCCTATTTGTGCTCTTCAAGCAGCTATGGAAGGCTATGAAGTTGTTTTAATGGATGAGATGATTGGACAAGCAGATATCGTTGTTACTGCTACAGGCAATAAAGATATTGTAACAGCAGATCATATGAGAGCGATGAAAGATAGATCAATATTATGTAATATTGGACACTTTGATAATGAAATACAAGTAGAGGCTCTTAAAAACTACAAGTGGGATGAAATAAAACCTCAAGTTCACGAAATTACTTTTCCAGATAACAAAAGAATTATTTTATTAGCTGAAGGAAGATTGGTTAACTTAGGATGTGCAACTGGTCATCCAAGTTTTGTAATGAGTGCTTCTTTTACAAACCAAGTAACAGCGCAAATTGAACTTTGGAATAATTCTGATAAATATGAAAATAAAGTATATGTTTTACCTAAACATTTAGATGAGAAAGTTGCAAGGCTACATCTTGAGAAAGTTGGAGCTAAATTAACTCCTTTATCAAAAGACCAAGCAGATTATATAAGCGTTAAACCAGAAGGTCCGTATAAACCAGATGCATATCGCTACTAGTGGTAGCAAAATAGAAATATCAAAAGAAAGCCTAACAGCTAAAATTGCTAAAAAATTTTCAAAAGTATTGAAACATGGTGATATAGTTTTTTTGTATGGAGATATAGGAGCAGGCAAAACTACATTTGTAAGATATTTGATTAATTCTTTAGAAAAAGAAAAAAAAATTAAATTAAGCGAGATTACATCACCAACTTTTAGTATTTTAAATGAGTATGAGATCAAAGATATAAAAATTAGACATTATGATTTATTTAGAATAAAAAATTCTGAAGAGATCAAAAATATAGGGATGTTTGAAAACACAGAAAATTTTCTCACATTTGTTGAATGGCCAGAAAAAATCAAAAAAAAGATTGGCAATAATTATAACCTTTTCTTTAAATACAATTTTAAGTCAGAAAAAAGATTTTTAGAATTTAGAAATAAAAAAAAGGGTCATATATTTAATGTTAAAAATAAACCATAAACTTCATAAAATAAAAGGAGATGCCTCGTTCAGAGAGTTTTATAGAAAAAAAATAAAATCAAAAAGCAGTATTATTATTTTCTCAAAAAAAGAGAAAAGAAAAAACTTATTAATTTACGATGCTATAAATAAAATTCTTATCATGAATAAATTTATTGCTCCTAAATTAATATATCAAGAATACAAAAATAATTTTATTGAAGTAAAGGATTTGGGAAAGGAAACAGCGCTTGATATTATAAAAAGAAAAAAAAATAAATTTTCAACTTTTGAGAAAATAATTGACTTATTAATAAAAATGCAAGGGATAAAAACAAAAAAAATAAAAAATTTTCAAAATCAGCTTTATAAAATACCTACTTATAATAATAAAATGCTTTTCAATGAAGCAAAACTATTTTGTGACTGGTATGTTCCTGAAAATGTAAGAAAAAATAAATCTAAAATAAATAAAATATTAGTCACAAAAATAAAAAACCTGCTACAAAAATTGAAACTAAAAAATGATACTTTTGTGCATAGAGATTTTCATGTATCGAATCTTATGTATTTTAAAAATAAATTAGCTTTTATTGATACTCAAGATGCAGTCATAGGCAATCAAGCTTATGATCTTGTATCTTTAGTAGATGATGTAAGATACAAAACATCAAAAAATTTTAAAAAAAAAATTTACAATTTCTATTTAAAAAAAAATAAAAAAAATATAAATGAAAATTTTTTTTTAAATGATTTTGAAATTCTGTCTGTTCTAAGAAATTTAAAAATAATTGGAATATTTACTAGATTAGCAAAAAGAGATAACAAAAAATTATATTTAAAATTAATACCTTACACATGGAGATTAATAGATTTGAGATGCCAAAATAACGAATTATTGAAAGATCTTATAATTTTTCTTCACAAATATTTTCCAAAAAAAATTAGAAATAAATATGGAAATTAAAACTGCTATCATATTATGTGCTGGTTTTGGAAAAAGGCTAAACCCTTTAACACTTGATAAACCAAAACCATTATTGGAATTGTTTAATAAAACTTTACTTGAACATACCTTAAATCTAGTAGAAAAATTAAATATCAAAAAAGTAAAATTAAACACCTTTTATTTACCTAAAAAAATTGAGAATTTTTTAATTAATAAAAACTTTAAACTAGAAATAGATATTATTAATGATGGTGAGAAAATTTTAGATACAGGTGGTGGAATTTTTAATATGACTAAAAACTTAGATGAGGACGATTTTTTAGTTTTAAATCCTGATACTTTTTGGGATGAAAATTACTTAGAATATATAAAAAAAATGGAGAAACTTTATTTTAATCATACCATCAAAAATTTATTATTAACTGTTCACAAAAATTTAAGTTTCGATAAAAATTTAAATGGTGATTTTAATTTAAATATAAACAAATTGAGCAGAGAAAATCCAAGAGATTTTATTTATACAGGGTGCCAAATTCTGAATAAAAAAATTTTATCTAATTTTTCAAATAGTAAATTTTCAATAAATGATGTCTGGAATACTTTAATCAAAGAAAATAATTTATTTGGCTTTGAAAGTAAAAATAAATTTATCCATGTTACTGACATTAAAGTCTATGAAAGTTTATTAAAAAACAATTAAATCTTGTGATCTATCACTATCTAAATATTCACAACTCAAAATTTTTTTATTTTTATCAAATTGAATCAAGAGTGGATTCCCAGTAGGAATTTCTAGTTTGGTAATTTGTTTATTATCTAAATTAAAAAGATATTTACAAAGTGATCTTATAGAATTTCCATGAGCTGAAATTAGTACATTTTTATTTTTATCGATTTTATCTTGGATGTTAGTTCTAAAGTATTTAACTACTCTATCAAAAGTATCTTTCAAAGACTCAGTGTCTGGAATATCTTCTTTTTTTAAACTTTTATAGATTGCCATATTGATAGGATGATATGGACTATTTCTATTCAATGGATCTGGCCTTAAATCCCACGACCGTCTAAATTCATGAATTTTTTTTTCTCCTAATTTTTTTTTCATTTCATCTTTATTTAAACCTGTTAACGCTCCATAATGTCTCTCATTTAACTGCCACGCCCTTTCTGGTGTCGTTTTATCTCTTAATGTATTTTGGATTAACTTTAATGTGTTAATAGATCTTATTTGAAAAGAGGAATAAAAATTATCAATATTAATATTTAAATTTTTTATAGCTTCGCCAGCTTTACATGCTTCTAATTTACCTTCAGGTGTGAGATCAACATCCACCCAACCTGTAAATTTTTTTTGAAGGTTCCATTCACTTTGTCCGTGTCTAACTAAAATTAAATGACTCATTAATTTATTTATTATATTAATTAATAAGTATGTTAAAATTATTTTTTTATTTAGTAAATCTAATATTCATCATTTTATATATTTTTCCTGGTAGTATACTGGGCAAAATAATTTATGGTGATCTTAATAAACAACCTCAATTAACAAACGATTTTAGTTTTAGTATCTTTGATTTTTCCTCAAATCATACATTTGCATTTGCGTTTATTTCATTTTTTGGATTATTTTTGTTTTATAAAGATAATTTAAAAAAAATCTCTATTTATTTATTTTCATCCTCAATAATTTTAGAGTTTTTACATATTTTTATTCCAAACAGATCTTTCCAATTTTCTGATTTAAATGGAAATCTTTTGGGTGTAATAGTTATATATCTTTTTTTATTTGTTTATTTCTATGCAAAAAAATCTATTAATTAAAATTGTATTTTTTTTATTTTTCGTAATTCCTGCAAATAGTGAAATAATTAAAGGAACCGCAGTAGTAGTTGACGGTGACACTTTAAAAATTGATAATAAGAAAATCCGACTACATGGAATAGATGCTCCTGAAATGAAACAATTATGTCAAAGAACTTTCTTAAGCATATTTATTTTTTCATTTAATAAAAACTATAAGTGTGGAGAAATTTCAAAAAAAAAACTACAGGGTTATACTAAAAATTATAACATTAGCTGCAAAGTCGAGGGAATTGATAGATATAATAGAATTTTAGGAACTTGTTATAAAAATAAAATTAATATTAATTCTAGGATGGTTAGGTTGGGCTATGCAGTAGCTTATAAAAAATATTCAAAAAAATATCTAAGTGCTGAAAGAGAGGCTAAAAAGGAGGAACTTGGGCTATGGAAAGGTACATTTGATATGCCCTGGGACTGGAGAAAAAATGTTAAAAAGTAAAATAATTTTTTTAGTATTTATTTCTTTTTTGTTAACATCTTGCTCATCGATTCCTAAAAATACTCAAAGCGGTTGTTCAATTTTCTCTGAAAGATACCTTTGGTATAAATATTCAAAAAAAACAGAAAAAAAGTGGGGAACCCCAATTTATATACAACTTGCAATAATAAAAATGGAGTCTGATTTTGATTGGTTGGCAAAACCTAAAAGACAAAAAATTTTTAAAGTAATTCCTTTTAAAAGACCGTCTAGTTCTTTTGGTTACTCTCAAGCTGTAAAAGGTACATGGAAACAATATAAAAAAGAGACAAATAACCCATTGGCTTTAAGAACCAGGTATAAGGATAGCGTTGATTTTATAGGATGGTACACTTCGAAATCCTCTAAATTACTTAAAATCTCAATGAAAGATTCTTTTAAACAGTATATTGCCTATCATGAGGGTTGGGGAAATTATAAAAATTATAAGCGAAATAAAGAAGTAATTAATTTAGCAAAAAAAGTAAAAGCACATTCAGATAGATATAAAATTCAATTGAACAAATGTGAAAAAAGATTAAATAAAAAAAAATATTTTATATTTTAATCTAATTGTTTTTTAAGTTCTTTTTCAATGTGATTAATACTTTTAGTGTTTTTACCAATTGCTAAATAAATTGTTGGAATAACATATAGAGTAAAGAAAGTTGAAAAAATCATACCAAATAAAACTGTAATTCCTACCGTTAATCTGCTTGCTTCACCTGGTCCACTACTAAAGACTAAAGGTAATACACCTATTATAGTAGATATTGATGTCATTAAAATTGGTCTTAATCTTATATTTGCAGACTCAATAATAGATTTTTCAATATCTTTTCCTTCATCCCTAAGCTGATTAGCAAATTCAACAATTAAAATTCCGTTTTTAGTTGCAAGACCAATAAGAATTATTAATGCAATTTGACTAAAGATATTGATTGAACTGCCAACGACTAAAAGGCCCAATATTCCTCCAAAAATTGCAAGTGGCACTGTTAACATTATTGTAAATGGATGTTTGAAGCTTTCAAATTGAGCAGCCATTACTAAGTATGCAGTCAAAAGAGCTAAAGCAAATATTAAATATATTTGATAACTTGTTTCTCTCAATTCTTCACTTTCGCCCTTATAAGCAATTCTAGCAGAGGGGAAATTATCACTTGTTGTTTTTTCGAGAAAATTAAGTGCATCAGATAGTGAATAGTCTCCAACAATGTTAGCTGATATGGTTATTGCTTTTTGTCTATTATATCTTGATAATATTGGGGCTATACCTTCTTCTTCAAGAGACACTAAATTAGATATTGAAACAAGCTTACCAGTGTTTTTTGATCTTACATAAACCTTTGCTAGGTTAGATGGTTCTTTCCTATTTTTTATATCACCTTGTAATATTATATCGTATTCACGACCATCCTTAGTAAATTTGGTTACATTTCTTGAACCAAACATTGTTTCTATTGACCTGCCGATTTCCAAAGTAGAAACGCCTAAATCTGAAGTTTTCTCTTGGTCAATTTTTACATTTAAAATTGCTTTAGTCTGATTAAAGTCATCTTCAACATTAATTAAATTTTTATTTTTTCTAGCTTCATTTTTTATAACTTCTTTCCATTTAATTAAATCCTCATAAGTATTTCCCAACAAAACAAACTGTACAGGTTTTTGCACCCCTCCTGTTCTAATACCTTGTGGCATAACTGGAAAAGCTAATACACCTGGAACTTTTGAAATTTTTCTAAAAGATTCCATCATTATTCTTTGACCATCTCTTTTCCTATTATCCCAGTGTTCTAACAAAACAATTATAAATCCTGAATTTACTTGTGTGGAACTTTTCCCAAATCCGGGAACTCTTAAAAGTAATCTTCTATATTCCCCTTTTCCCACCTCAGGTAATAAAAATCCCTCGATTTCCTCAGACTTACTTGACGTATATTCAAAACCGGAACTCTCAGGAGCTTTTATAATAACAAAAAATGCCCCTCTATCTTCCTTCGGCATTAGTTCTTTTGGAGCGTATAAAAATACAGATGTAGTCAAAACTAATATGGTTATTAAAAAAATTATTATTTCTTTTTTTCTTTTTAACCAAAACAATAATGTTCTTTTATAAAAATCTCTAAATTTATTTAAACTTATCTCAAATTTTTGAGAAACTTTTGATTTTATATTTTTTTTAACCAAAACTTTACTTGCTATCATAGGACTTAAAGATAGAGCCACAAAACTAGATATAATTACTGCAAAAGATAAAGTCACAGCTGTTTGTGTGTATAAAGTACCACTTAATCCTTTAATAAAAATAAGTGGGATAAAGACTGCAACTAAGACTAATGTTGTTGCTATAATTGCAAATGACACCTGTTTTGAACCTTTGTATGCTGCAACAAGTGATGTTTCTCCTTTTTCAACTCGTCTAACAATATTTTCAAGCATAACAATTGCATCATCTACAACTATTCCAATAGCAAGAACTAATGCCATAAGAGTAAATAAGTTTATAGAAAAATCAAAAAAGTAAATTGCTAAGAAAGTAGATATTAATGAAACTGGTAAAGCAATAATTGGTACTACTAAAGCTCTAATATTACCTAGGAATAAATATATAATTATGGTCACTAAAATTAATGCTATTACAAGGGTTTTGTAAACTTCATAAATGGCTGTTGATATATAGTTACTTCTATCGAAAGATACTTCCAATGATGTTCCATCGGGTAGCGTTGGTTGGATTTCTTTTATTTTCTTTTTTAATCTATTTGCAACTTTAATGGTATTAGCATCTGATTGTTGATAAATACCAATTCCAACTACCTGTTTACCGTTACCTTTAAAAACAGTTCTTGTAGAGACAGGACCAAATTCGACTCTTGCAACGTCTGATAATTTCGTAATTGATCCGTCAAAAGATTTTTTTAGTGGTAAATTTTTGTAGGTTTCAATTTTATCGTATGCATTCTCTAATTTAATGGTTAAATCTATATCTTTTGATTCTATTCTTCCAGATGGAAATTCTAAATTTTCAGATCTTAAAGTCTGTTCAACTTCCTGTGTCGTTAAATCTCTTGCAGCTAATGCTATTGGGTCTAACCATATTCTTAAAGATATTTCTCTTTCTCCTCCAAGTCTTACTCTTCCAACGCCCTCTACAGTTGCAAAGTAATCAGTTAAGTACCTATCAGCATAATCGGTTAACTCCATATCAGACATAAAATCTGAACTAAAACTCATCCACATAGTTGTTCTAAATCCAGCAGATTGTTTATAGACCTCTGGCGCACTTGCCTCCTCGGGAAGTTCATCAACAACTCTTGCAACAAAACTTCGCACATCATTTGCAACATTGTCTAAATCTAAATCTGACTTGAAGGTCATCTCAATTCTTGATGATCCATCCTCACTCATTGACTCAATATTTATTAGTCCTGGTGTGCCTCCAACTCTATCTTCAATTTTTTGAGTTATTTGAGTATCAACTATTTCTGCCGATGCCCCTTGGTAATTGGTTTGTATTGTAACAATTGGTCTTTCTACATCTGGAAGCTCATCTGTGGGTATCTCGTTAAAAACTACAAGTCCAAAAATAACAAGTATTAAGCTCATTACAGTTGCAACTACAGGTCGTTTAATTGATAAATCTGTAAGATACATTATTATTGGTTAACAATTTTAACTTTCATTTTATTTCTTACTTTAGAAATTCCCTCTTTGATAATCTTATCATTGATATTTAATCCTTCTAAAACCATTATTTTTCCGTAACTTCTTTTTCCTACACTTACCTCAATTTTCTCAACTGAGTTATCTTCTAAAACTTTGTATACAAAATTAGATTTTCCTTGAACTAGTATTGATGACTCTGAAACTCCAATTGCATCAACTTTATTATAAATTATTTCTGCATTTAAAAGCATACCTGGAATTAATTCAAGTTTCGGATTTTTAACCTTAATATTACAAAGAACGGATCTTGTATTTGGATCTACTCTTGAGCTTACAGATTCTATAACTCCATTAAATTTTTTTTTATATGAATCTGATTTTATATTAACTTCCAAGCCGGTTTTTAAAATAGATAAATAACTTTCAGGTACTTTTATATCTAACATAATTGATGAGATATCATCCAAAGTAAGTATAAATGAGTCTGTTCCCAAAACTCCTTGTGCGATTTCTCTTTTACCTAAAACTCCTTTAAACGGTGCTTTTACCTTTTCATCATTTATTATAAATATTGTCTCACCTTCGTTAATAAGTTTACCAAATTTTATATTTTGATTTTTAATCTCTTCTTTTTTTACCCTATAGTTTTTTGTTTTAAGTGCTACAGCAGTCCCAAAAGTTTCAATTTTTTCAAAAAATTGAGAGTTATCAACTACTTCTATAATCACTCCTGGAGGAGGCCTTTGCGAAAATTTTTTCTCAAAATGTTTACCTACAAAATATCTTGCTATAATTATTCCAAAGATAACTATAAATATTATAGATATAAATATTGTTATTTTTTTAGATAATTTCATGAGGGATATTTACCATATTCACTCCAAGATCCATCATAAATTATTGGTAAATATTTATTATTTATTAAAGATAGTGCGAAAGCTAGGACAGAGGCTGTTACTCCAGATCCACAAGTAAATACTATATTGGTGTCTTTAATATCTTTAAGTATTTCTTTAAATTTTTCCTTTAATTCTAATATGTCTAAAAATTCATTTGTTTCCTTGTTTATACAATTACCAAAAGGTAAACAAAATGAATTTTGGATTGATCCAGATCTTAAACCTTCCCTGGGTTCTTTTTCTATACCTTTAAATCTATTAATACTTCTTGCATCTATAAGCTTAAATTCTGCTGTTAGAATATTTTCATCGATCTGTTTTTTATTTTTTACTAGCATTTTTCTCTCTTTTGCCTGGTAGTTAGTTTTGTTTACTCTCTCAATATTGGTTGTTACTTCCCTTCCTTCATTCATCCATTTTTTAAAGCCACCATTTAAAATTTTAATAAACTTAGGATTATGCCCAAAGTATAAAAAATTATACCAACATCTACATGAGCTTACTAAATCAGAATTATCATAAATAACTATTTCATCGCTACTTTTTATCCCCATATCAGAAACAATTTTTTCCCATTCGCTTATATCCACCAACATGTGTGGTAGGTCTGTATTCTTTTTGGAACACTCATCTATATCAAAAAATAAAGAATTTTTTATATGATTTTTTAAATACTCTTTATAGCCATTTCTTTTAGTATTTGGTAAATGCCAAGAACTATCGATTATCTTAACATTATTTAAATTTTTCTGAAGCCACTCAGTAGAAACTAAACTCATTTAATTTTTATTTAAATATTTTTGATGATATTCTTCAGCTATGCAATAATTTTTCAATAATGATATTTTAGTTACTACTTTTCCCGAAAGTTTTTCATTAATTTTTTTTGTGATTTTTTCAGCAATATTTTTTTGATTATCATTTAAATAAAATATTTCACTTCGGTATTGAGTTCCAAAATCTGGACCTTGAGAATTTAGTGTTGTTGGATCATGTATCTGAAAAAAAAATTCTAATATTTTTTCGTATGAAATTTTATTTGGATCAAATTCTAATTTAACTACCTCTGCATGATTTGTGGTACCTGTACAAACCTCTTCGTATGAAGTTTTTGAACTGTTTCCCCCACAATATCCGACCTCTGTTCTGTAAATACCTTCAAGTTTACCGAACTTGATTTCTGGACCCCAAAAACACCCACAAGCTAAAACTGCTATTTCCATTGATTATTAAATTTATTTATCTAAAGTTAACTTATGTTGTCTAAAAATCAATTAGGCTTTTTGTACATGTTTTTGTCAGTCTGTGCCTTTTCTATAATGGATTTAATAGTCAAGTGGTCAGACAACTATCCATTAGGTCAAGTAATATTCTTCAGAGGTTTCTTTGGGATAGTGCTTTATTATTTTGTTATTCCAAAAGAAAGAATTAGAGACTTCTATTATACCAAAAGACCATTATTACATTTTTCAAGATGTTTTTTTGGCTTAGCTGCTTTACTCTCAATATTTACAGCATTGAGAAATTTACCTTTAGCAACTGTCGTAAGCATTTCATTTGCAGCTCCAATATTCACAACAATTTTTTCAATTTTTTTTTTAAGTGAAAGAGTAGGTTACTTTAGATGGTTAGCTGTATTTATAGGTTTTATAGGGATCCTAATTATATCAGAACCCGGCTTAAGTTCACTTAATATTTATTATATTTTCCCAGTTATTTTTGTTTTAGGAATGTCTTATGTTGCAATAAGTATTAGGCAGTTGTCATCAACAGAACCCGTATGGTTAATTTCTCTATTTTTCTCTGCGGCAATAACTATTGCTGGCTTACTAACCTTGCCATTTGGGTGGATAATGCCAAGCTTTTATGATCTTACACTTTTATCTATGATAGGTTTTTTTTGGTGGTGTTGCGAATTTGTGGTTAAGCCAGTCATACAAATTTTCTGAAGTTTCCTTAGTTACACCTTTAAAATATTTAGCTTTGGTTTTTGCAATTGTATTTGGGTATTTGATTTGGGGAGAAGTTCCATCTGGAAAAACTTTAATTGGTGCAATTTTAGTTATTGCGTCCTCAATAATAATTTTTAGACGAGAAATTGCTCTCAAAAAAGAACCCACACCGTCAAGACATGACTAAAAAACCTCGCTATTGGAATGTTGCAGTAAAGTACCTGTCTTCAAAAGACGTTGTGATGAAAAAACTTATAAAAAAATACGATGATAAAATACTTACTACAAGAGGAGACATATTTTTTTCTTTGTGCAAAAGTATAATTGGTCAGCAAATTAGTGTAGCTGCTGCAGACTCAGTTTTTTCTAAGTTTAAAAAAGTTTGTAGAGGAAAAATCAAACCAAATATAGTAAATAATAAAACCTTTAGTCAATTAAAAAAATGTGGCTTAAGTAAGCAAAAGGTTAAAGGCATAAAAGAACTGTCAAAAAAATTTTTAAATAAAGAATTTAATCCAAAATTAATAAACAAAATGAATGATGAAGATGCAATAGTTTATCTTTCTAGTTTAAGGCAAATAGGAAGATGGTCTGCAGAGATGATTTTACTTTTTACTTTCAACAGACAAAATATTTGGCCAATTCAAGACATAGGATTGCTCAGAGCAATATCAAACAATTATAAAAAAAAATATTTACCCCCAAAAAACTTTATATTTAAACTTAAAAAGAAATTTTCACCATATTGTTCAGTTGCAACTTGGTATCTATGGAGATCAATAGATGATGAACCAATACAATATTGAAACTATTTTTTTATAATTTGAAAAATTAAATCGGCTACATTTTTCTTAATATTTCCTTTTGTAATAGATCTTCCTATAACTAACCAGTCACTTTTATATTTATAATAAGCTTCATATGGAGTGGTAATCCTTTTTTGATCATTTTTAATTTTATTAAAACTAATACCTGGTGTAATTATCTCTTTTTTAAAATATTTCTTTACAAATTTTATTTCATGAGCACTGCATACTAATGCATCGAGTTTTGCTTTATTTGCTAATCTTGCTTGATGTTTTACTAAATCTTTTACAGACTTATTATATCCGATTTCCTTTAAATTCTTATTATCAAGGGAGGTAAGAGTTGTTACACCAACTATTTTAATTTTTTTTGAAACACTTTTAACAGCCTTAAGCGCATCCAAGCCGGAGCTTATGTGTACTGTTAGGTAATTAGGTTTTAAATCTTTTAAAGCCATAATAGCTGACCTCATGGTATTTGGAATATCATTGAGTTTAGTGTCCAAAAAAATGATCTTATTTTTTAATCCTTTTATAAAATTTCTTCCATCTTTTGAATTTAGAAACTCTAGACCAAATTTATAACCAATTTCAATTTGTGTGTTTTTTGTATATTTTAAAATTTTTTTAACTTTTGAAACTTTGCTTGTATCACACGCAATAAATAATTTTTTTTTATTTTTTTTCATTATTTATTTTATCGAATAGTTCTCTACCAACTTTAAAATGAATAGTCTTTTTTTCAGGAGTATCAACTTTTTCACCAGTTTTTGGGTTTCGAGAAATTCTAGCTTTTTGTATATGTGTCGACCAAGTGCCAAAACCTCTTAATTCAACTCTTTCGCCTTTTTTTAAAGTATATTTAATTTCCTCCAAAATTATATCTAAGAATTTTTTGAGATCTTTTTTATAGAAATTAGGATATTTTTTATAAATTTTTTGAAGGAGCCTAGATTTAACTATTGCCAATTTTTATTAATCTTTCTTTTTCTTTTTTTCTTTTTTATCCAACTTATCTGATAAAGAAGAAAATGGAAGTTGTCTTCCTGATAATGGGTCAGAGCCCATTTCCAAAGCTTTTTTATTTTGTAATTCTTCTAATAATTTAATGCTTAAAGATACCTTCCTTTTTTTCAGATCAATTTCCTGTATTGCAGCATCAATTCTATCTCCTGTAATAAACCTTGATGGTCTTGCATCAGCTGCATTTATTGCAATCTGGGATTTTTTAATCTGCAACTCAATTTTACTTCCTTCAGGTTGAACTGTAAGACCTCTATTATCTGTGCTTAATATTTTAACTGTTAAAGTATCATTTACTTTTTTATCTTTAAACCATTCGAAAGGATCAGTTTGTGTTTGTTTTAAACCTATTCTTAGCTTTTGTTGATCAGGCTTTATTTCTAAAACTTTAACTTTTAATTTTTCACCTTTCTTATATTTTTTAATTTCTTCCTCAGGATTTTTATCATACGAAAGATCATTTGCATGTAAAAAGCCATCTAAATCAAAACCATCAATCTTTAAATAGATTGCATAATCATTAATACTGCTAATTGTTCCCTCAACTATCGAATTTACTGGAAATTTTTTTTCAAAAACATTCATTGGATTTTCTTGTGTAAGTCTATGTGATATTGAAACTCTTCTTTTTTCTTTATCAATCTCAGTAATTACACAATTTATCTCATCTCCTATTTTAAACATTTTTTTCGCAGATGGATTTTTCTTAGTCCAACTTAATTCGCTGGAGTGCAATAAAGTAGTAAGTCCAGGTTCAAGTTCACAAAATGCACCAAAGTCCATTAATTTAACAACTTTAACCTTGTATTCTTTGTTTAATTCATAATTTGATATATGTTCAAATGGATCTGGGGATAATTGTTTAATTGAGCAACCAACTTGTTGTTTATCTTTGTCAACCGAAATTACTAACAAATCATGTTTTGCACCTATACTTAGTAGTTCTTCTGGGTGATTTACTCTCGAATATGAAAGTTCAGAAGTATGAACAAGTACATCCAACTCAGAGTTTACATCAAAAAAACATCCAAAGTTGCTATATCCTTTAACTAAAGCATTTTTAATTACATCACCGACTTTATATTTTTCTATAATTTTTGCTCTATCCTCCTTTTTACTAGAGAATATGATTTGTCTTCTTGATACACATGCATTACCTCTAATTTTATCTAGTTTAATTAAAGCAAATTTTTGAGGTTCATTTATTAAATGAGAGATGTCTTTTAGAGGTTTATCCGAAATTTGAGAACCAGGACAAAACATAAGTGACCCGGTATCAATATGTTCGACGATAACACCACCTTTACATTTATTTGTTATTTTTCCCATAATAGGCTCATTTTTTTCAAACGCCTCTACAAGTTTATCCCAACCTTTTATTTTAATTGCTTTGCTTGCGGATACAATAACATCACCGTTTTTATCTTCTATTCTCTCCAACAGAACTGAAATTTTACTGCCAACTTTTAAATTTTCTAACAACCCTAAAGTTTTAATCTCATTTACATCAATCACAGGTTCTGATTTTAGGCCCTCTATAAATAAAAAAATAAACTTTTCAGTTATTTTAGTTACTTTACCCTCTATTATTTTACCCTCAGCAATATTTTTGGATTTTGAAAGTTGGCCGTTTAAAAGTTCTTGAAATTCTTTTGAGGCTTTAGTTTCTAAAGAATTATATATTTCCATTAATTTTTAGTTTCTTTCTCAATAATATTTTTTATTTTTAAAAAGCATGCACTTTTAGTTAAATTTGAGGTATTAATCAAGATAGAATCCTTAGTTCTTTTAAGGGGGGAAATACGCCTATTAAAGTCACTATAATCGCGGATTTTAATACTTTTTTTTACATCTAATAGAGTAGTTTTTTTGCCGAGTTTTCTTAATTCTCTGTATCTTCTTAGGGCCCTTACTTTTAAAGATGCAGTTATGAAAAATTTAAAGTTTGCATCAGGCATTATTCTATAAGTGATATCTCTTCCATCTAAACAACTACCATTAAACTTTTTTGGAAATTTATACGCACAACTAATTTGAAAATTATGTACCAACTTTCGAACTTTTTTATCTTTAGCTATTATTGATGCCATACTACCGATATCATCATTAGATAATACTTTTCTTTCTAAATCTTTTAATTTAAGGCTTTTAATTTTTCTTTTGATAAATTTGTAACAGTATTTTTCGGGAATTTTAATTTTTAAAAAAGCTATATATCTATAAATTTTTCCTGTATCTAAATAAAGAAGATTAAAATATTTAGATATAGCTTTGGCGACTGTTCCTGCTCCAGCTGCTGCAGGAGAGTCAATTGCAACTTTAATTTTTTTCTTTACCATTTGATAACACCACCAATTTCTTTTATTTTTCTAAAAAAAGAAGGAAAAGAAGTTCTAACAGATGTTGGATCATATATTTTCCATTTACCACCAAATGATAATGCTGATATAACAGACATCATAAATATTCTATGGTCTTTCAAAAAATCCTTAATAACAATTTTTTTGTTTAGTTCTAAATGGGGATTTCCATAAATTTTTATTGAACTGTCATCGTATCTTAATTTTACTCCCATATTTTTTAAAATTCTTGCTGCAATTTTTAGTCTAGGACTTTCTTTTTGATTCAATTCAGATATATCTTTGAAATAGGAAATTCCATTTGCTTTTGCAGCAGCAAGAAAAATAATCGTAAATTCATCAATCGCTGTAGAATTTAAATAAGTAGGGCATCTAATGCTCTTTAATCTTTTTACACTTTTAACCTCAATATCTGAACATTTTTCTCCGTTTATTATTTTTATATTTTTAAATTTAATTTTAGCACCCATCATATTTAAAATTTTTATAAGCCCAATTCTCGTTTCATTAATATTAATATTTTTTAAAACAATTTTGGAGTTTTTGGATAGTAATGTAAGTATTATAAAAAAAGATGCTGAACTTATATCTCCAGGAATGTTAAAATCAAATTTTTTGATTAATTTTGGTCTAGATAATGTTATAAAATCGTATTTAGATGTTTTTTTAGTTTTAATTGGAATATTAAGGGTTTTAAACATATTTTCTGTATGATTTCTTGAGCTTTTAGCTTTTATTTTTATTTTACCTGGAACATTTAAAGAGGCTAACATTACACAAGTTTTACATTGTGCAGATCCTTTATTTTCAATATATTTGATTGGCCTTAAATAATTTGATCCTTTAATAAAAATTGGCAATTTAGATTTATTTGCAGGATAAAAATTCACCCCGATATTTTTTAGTGGATCAATCACTCTTGAAAAATCCCTTTTTGATAAACTTTTATCACCAACTATTTTTATTTTGTAGGGAGATTTAATTAGAAGGGAGAGTATTAATCTCCCTAAAGTACCTGAGTTTCCAGCATTTAATATTATATTTTTTTTAAAAATAAAACCATTTAGACCTCTCCCTGATATAGAGCAAATATTTTGTTTTTGAATTACTTTAATACCGAGATTTTTTAGACAGTTTAAAGTATTCTGAACGTCTTCTGATTTTAATAAATTTTTTGCTCTTGATATTCCTATTGCCTGAGAAGCTAACAATGCCCAACGAATAGATAAGCTTTTATCACCATCAACATATATTTTTTTATTATAATTTTTTATCTTTTTATCAATTAGAACAAAATTTTTTGACATTTAATTTTAATTGATTTTAAAAGTCTCTCCAAAATAAGCATTTTTAGCTTCTGTATTATTAATAAGTTCTTTAGGGGTACCTTGGGCAATTATTTTACAATTTGATAAAATCATTGCTATATCTACACATGTAAGTAAATCTCTAGCTTGATGATCACAAATGATTATTCCTATTCTCTCTTCTGTTTGTAAATTTACTATTATTTTTTGCAACATCTGAATTGTCAATACATCTAAGGCTGCAAAACATTCATCCAATAAAAGTATTTTTGGATCTCCAAGCAATGCAATTGCAATAACTAATTTTTTCTTTTGCCCACCAGATAAGAAAGAAGCTTTAATATTTCTAATATAATCTAGTTCAAATTTTGATATTAAATATTCTATTTTACTGTTTTGTTCTCTACTATCTTTTATCAAAATTTCCGCAACTGCCTTTAAGTTTTCATATGTTGTTAAGTCTGAAAAATATCCACCATATTGAGGAACATAGCCAATTTTATATTCTCTAGTTCTTATGTATATTGGAAAATTAGTTGCATCTTTGTTTCCAAATACAATTTTCCCATAATCAGGCTTTATTAGACCAGTGATTAGATTAAAGATTGTTGATTTTCCTGCACCATTTGGACCTAACAAGCCAAGTATCTCTCCTCTGTTAACTTTGAGTGAAACATTGTCCAAAATTTTTCTTTCACCAAATGACTTTGATACGTTTTGAAGCTCTAATAACGACTCACTTTTTTTAAAAGATTTAATCCTGAATTTTTTAATTACTGCCATTTTGTTTTAATTCTACTTTAACTTTTTCTTGTTTATCTAACATATAAATCTTTGAGAATTTAGTTACAAGATCAATTTCTACTATATCAGCATAAAGTTTATTATTAAGACCTTTGTAGCGAACGTTATTCTTAATGTTAATATTTTTATCAATATAATTCATAAACAATTCATTAGAGTCGATTGAATGTCCATCATATGTCAATCTCACATTATCATAGAAATAAGTGTCTAGAGTAGTTTTATTGTAATTCGCAAAGTCTGACAAAATAATTATATCTTCTGAGTTTTTTATTTTGATTACTCCCGTGACTTTTTCCAGAATAAGTAAATTTTTTTCTTTTTCGGATACTTTTCCTGCAGCAGATTCTATTACATAGCTGTTTCCATCTTCATCAATTGCATTGTATTTTAAATCTAGAATTTTATTATCAACGTTATTATTTATCTCAGCTTTATTTATTTTAACCAAATCATCATTTTTTTTAAAAAAAATTAAATAATTCATAAGTAAAATGATCGCTATAACTAAAACTATTCCAGATTGAATTAATGATTTGGATGACATTAATCTAATTTATGTTTGCATTTAAAATATTATGAATATGTATTAGTCCAACTGTTTGTTTTTTTTTCTTATTTTTATAAACACATAGACTTGTAATTTTTTTATTCGAGGTCATTAAACTTAACGCTTTCGCAGCAAGTTCATTTTGATCTATTGAAATAGGATTTTTAGTCATTATTTTCTTTAATTTAATATCTTTAATATCATTATTTTTTTCAATCGCTCTTTTTAAATCACCATCAGTTATGACACCTATTGTTTTTTTTATTTTGTTTCTAATAATTAAAACTCCTAAATTTTTTTTTGATAATATTTTTAAAGCATTTTTCATAGTCGAATTTTCGTCAATAAAAGGAATTTTATTTCCTTTAACCATAAGGTCCTCAACTGTTTTTAGTTTAGTTGCTAAGTTTCCTGATGGGTGAAATTTTTTAAAATCTAATTTACCAAAATTTTTATACTTCATACTTGCAATAGCCAGAGCATCACCCAATGCTAACTGGGACGTGGTAGATGAAGTAGGAACAATACCATGCCCTGATTCTTTTACCTCAGGTATAAAAAGTTTGAAGTCAGATGATTTATATAATATGGAATTTTTTTTTGAAACGATACCAACCAAAATAATTTTATTCCTTTTAGCATATTGTATTACTGGCTTAAGTTCATCTGTTTCTCCAGAATTACTTATTAATACTAACAAATCTTTTTTAGTTATACTTCCAAGGTCTCCATGAGTGCATTGGCTTGCAGAAATTGCAAAAGAAGGACTTCCTACAGATGAAAGAGTGCTACTAATTTTTGATGCTATAATAAAACTTTTTCCGACACCACAAAAAACAATTTTAGATTGACAATTTACGATTAAATTCACAACTTTATTAAAATCATTATTGATAGAATTTTTGAGTTTTCTGAGTGCCAGAATTTCTAGATCAATTACATTTTTCGCAATCTTTTTTAAATTGTTTTTTCTCATCTTTAATGTTCGAATGTATTTATTTTATAACCTGCAATTTCCATATCTACAAGAATAGGTAAGACTTTCATACTCTTTTCATAAAGCTCAATTCTTTTTTCTCGTTCCAACATAGATTTTAATTTTTTTCTAATTTCAAATAAGAATTCTGTATCTTGTGCAGCGTAACTAATTTGTTTCTCAGAAAGATTAGGATCTCCCCAATCACTTTGTTGTTCTTTTTTTGAGATATCTTTTCCACAAATTTCTTTAACCAAATCCTTATAACCATGAGAACTCGAAGCAGTTCTGGCTATCTTCGATGCAAGTTTGGTACAAAAAATATTTTCAACTTCTATACCTAGATGATATTTTAACCAGAGCAAATCTTGCCGAGCATAGTGCATAATAAATTGAATTTTATTATTCAAAAGTAATTTCTTTAAGTTTGGTGCGTTATAATTGTTTCTATTAAGTTTTACTAAAAAATACTTTTTTGACTCTAAGCCTAATTGAACTAAAGTTAGAGGGTCTCTTCCTAATACAAGGCCAAGAGCCTCACAGTCCAAACCGATAGCTTTTTCATTTGATAAATCAATTTCATTGGGTAGGTCTTGATCAAATATTTTGATGTTATTCATTATAAGTTATATATATAAAGACATAACAAAAATGTCTATTTTTTGATAAATGATTAAAAAAAAAGTACTTATCTTCGGTGCAAGTGGTCAAATTGGCAGATATTGTATTAGAAGATTAGTTAAAGATAATTGTAAAGTAGTGGCAATAACCAGAAACAAACATCAAAAAGCTTATATTTTAAAAACTCAAGCACCAATAGGATATCTAGATATTGAAGAAACAGACATTTTTAACGAGGAAAACATCACTAAATTTATCTCCGAAACAGATATTTGTATTAACCTAATTGGAATTTTATTTGAAAAAGGAAAAAGAAATACTTTTGAAAATATTCATAACAAATTTCCAAAGCTTTTGTCAAAAATTTGTTCTAAATATAATAAAAAATTAATACACTTGTCCGCTTTGGGTTTGGAAGATGCCAAGGACTCACTATATGCTTCAAGTAAATTAAATGGTGAGGAAAGTATAAAAAATAATCTTCCATCTGCAACAATCTTAAAACCATCAATAGTTTATAGTGTAGATGATAAGTTTACTACAAAGTTTATGAGTATGCTAAGTTTATTACCTGTTTTTCCATTGTATTATAATGGATCAACAAAATTTTGTCCTGTTCATGCGTCAGATGTCTCAGAAGTAATATTTAGTGTAATTTCAAATGAAATTTATTCAAAAAGTATAGAAGTTATTGGTCCAGAGATTATAACATTTAAAGAAATACTAGAAAAATTACTTACTGCAATAAACAAAAAAAGAATTTTATTGCCATTACCTTTATTTATTGCAAAAGCGACTGCTTCAATTTTTCAACTTTTACCAACACCATTAATCACTAATGATCAACTAAAATTACTAAAGTATGATAATATAAAATCAAAAAACAGTGTCACAAATTTTGATATTGGAGTACCTAGTAAAATTTTTTTTGATAAAGGTATTATGCAATATGCATATAACTGGCGAGAGGGAGGAAAATTTTCTTTAGAAGAAAATAAATAGAATAAAATGCTTATAAACTTAGTTTATTTGGTTATCTTTTTTATATTAATTTACGTAATCTATATTGCTGTAAAAGCAATAAATACTGGTTTGCAGGCTAAAAATTTAAATAAGTTAGAAGATAATATTAAAAATACTGACTCTATAAATGGTGAAAATGAGAGTATTAGTGATGAACTTATAAAGTTGAATGACTTATTTGAGTCAGAAGTTATTACAAAAGAAGAATTTGAAAAAGCTAAAAAAAAATTATTGGATAAATAAAATTATGCAGACTTAATTTTTTTTTCTATAAATTTAGGAACATCTTCACTTTTATCCGCCGAATCTTCCTTTTTGCCTTTTGGTTGAAATGCATACAATAAATGTAATTTACAATATGAAAAATCTTTTAAAGAAGAACGACCACAAAAATAAAAAGATTTCTCATTTGGGTGACCAATTGGCCATTTACAAGTATTATCATCCAATTCCTCTAATTGTTTAGGATTTTCTGGCTCAAAATTATTTTCAATTAATAAAGATTTAAATCTAGATCTCGAAAATTTTTTTGGCTTATCAGTAGAAATTTCGGAATTTTTCTTATTATTATTTGTTTCTTGATTAAAATTTTTAGGTCTGATTTTCGCAGATAAATTTAATCTATGAGCTTTACCAATTACTGCGTTTCTACTAAGTCCACCAAGTATTTCTGCTATCTGGCTCGCAGTTTTGCCTTTACCCCAAAGTTGTTTTAATTTATCTACTTTTTCTTCTGTCCAACTCATTTATACACTATATGTAGTAGTTATATTTTTATTGTATACAATATAAATACACATATAAAAATTGTAAAAACAAGCATTATTTTTGTTTTTTTAACAAAACTTTAAAAAAAAGGATAAATATATTTACCAATGGTTGAATTACAAAAAAGATATAAAATTGGTGTTCGTCAATTTGGTAAAATTAATTATGTAGGATTGGTTGCATTGTGGATTAGAGAGTGTAGCAGATTCTTTGTTGTATGGGCTCAAACACTCTTATCACCTTTAGTCTCTAGTTTGCTATTTTTGTCAGTATTAACACTTGCGCTTGGCAACGACAGAGGAGATGTTTTAGGCTACTCATTTGTTACATTTCTAGCTCCTGGATTGATAGTTCAATCAATGATACTTCAAAGTTTTTCGCATTCAGTAAGTTCATTCATGATATCAAAAATGCAAGGAAATATAGTCGATGTTCTTTATGCTCCATTATCAGCCTTTGAAGTTTCCTTAGCAGTAATAATGGCTGCGGTTACACGAAGTATATTAATAGGTTTTATATCAGTACTCGTATTTATTTTTATAGTAGAGTTACCATTGAAAAATATTTTTTTTATTTTTTACTCTGGTTTTTTTGGATCTTTTTTTATAGGAAGTTTAGGTTTTATTACTGGTTTGTGGGCTACTAAATTTGATCATACTGCAACTGTTACAAATTTTATTCTGCAACCCTTGAGCTTTTTATCTGGGGTTTTTTATACTATTGATAGATTACCAGAATTTTTTCAGTCCATTAGTTTAATTAATCCTTTCTTTCATATAATAAATATATTTAGATATGGTTTCTTAGGTAAGTCAGATGGCGATTTATACTTTGGCATTATTTATTTGCCATTATTGGCAATATTAGGGTGGGCAATATCTTTTTATCTTTACAAAATAGGTTACAAAATAAAATCTTAATTATGTCGTCTTTAGCAAAAAATTATAATAGAAGACAAATTTCTTTTAAAAAAGGAAAAGGAAGTTATTTATACTCAAACAATGGAAAAAAATATTTAGATTTTGTCCAAGGTATCGCTGTAAATTCATTGGGTCATGCAAATAATTATTTAATAAAAGCTATCAATAATCAAGCTAAGAAGGTTTGGCATGTTTCAAATGCATTTAAAATCCCTGAAGGAGAGAAGTTGGCAAAAAGATTAACAGGCAAAACCTTTGCAGACTCGGTAATTTTTCAAAATAGTGGTGCAGAGGCAACTGAAGTCGCAATAAAGGTTGCAAGAAGATATTTTTATTCAATTGGTCAAAAGAAAAAAAATAGAATTTTATGTTTGAAAAATTCATTTCATGGCAGAACTCTTGCAGCAATATTTGCAAGTGGTTCAAAAAAAATGACTGAGGGATTTGGGCCAAAAGTTGATGGTTTTGATCATTTTGCTTTTGGAGATCATAAAGCATTAATAAAATCAATTACAAGTAAAACTGCTGCAATAATGATAGAACCAATAATGGGCGAGGGCGGAATAAAAGTTATCCCAGAATGGTGTCTTAAAGAATTAAGAAAAATTTGTAATGAAAAAAAAATACTTCTAATTTTGGACGAGGTTCAATCAGGTGTTGGGAGATCAGGGAAATTCTTATCTTATGAATATTCCAAAATAATTCCTGATATCGTTCCAATAGCCAAAGGCATTGGGGGAGGATTTCCTATTGGAGCTGTACTCATGACTAAAAAAGTTGCAAAACACATGTCTCCTGGCACGCATGGGAGCACATTTGGTGGCAACCCTTTAGCGATGAGTGTTGGAAATGCAGTTATGGATCAAATATTTAAAAAAGGCTTTTTACAAAATGTAAAAATTAAATCAAAATTTTTTTTTAAAAAATTAAACGAAATTCAATCAAACCATTCAAATGTAATTGAAGAGGTAAGAGGTAAAGGATTATTAATTGGACTTAAATTGAAGGTGGATCAAACAAAATTTATAAATAAATTATTTGAAAATAAGTTACTTACAATTAAAGCCGCAGATAATGTCGTGAGAATTTTACCCCCATTAAACGTGTCAAATAAAGAAATAACTATTGCATTAAAAATTATAGAAAAAGTTTGCAAATCTTATAATTAGTTATGAAACATTTTATAAATATTAAAGATGTACCTTATAAAACACTGAGAAAGATTTTATCAGATACAAAAAAAAGAAAAGATTTAAGAAAAAAACTAAAAACTTTAGAGATTGATAAAGACAATCCTTTAAAAGGGATATTATTAATTCAAATGTTCGAAAAATCATCTTTAAGAACTAGATTAAGTTTTTATCTCGCTATTAGACAACTTGGAGGGTCAGCTCTAACATTAAGACCTGATGAATTACATTTATCCAAAGGTGGAGAATCACTTTCTGATACAGCTAAAATATTATCAACCTACGGAGATATATTTGTTCTGAGAACTGACAATGAAAAAAAACTTAATAGTTTTAAAAAATTTTTATCAATTCCTTTAATAAATGGATTAAGTCCAAATTCGCATCCCGCACAAATTCTATCCGACATATTTACAATCGAGGAAATAACAAAAAAAAATATTTCTAAGCTGAATATTTGTTGGATAGGAGATTCGAATAATGTTTTGAATTCATTAATTGAGGCATCAATTAAATTCTCATTTAAATTGAATATTGGATGTCCAAAAAATTATAATCCTCCCAGTGAAATGTTGAGAATGATTAAACAAAAAAGCGCAAAAATTAAAATTTTTAATAACCCTAAAGTTGCAATAAAAAATGCTGATGTTGTTTTAACTGATAAAGTTATATCTATGAATGATAAGGTAAATAAAAAAAAAAAAATCAAAGATTTTTTAAATTTTAAGATTAATTCGAAACTAATGTCTTTATCAAAAAAAGCAATATTATTACATTGTTTACCAAGAGGTGGCGAAATAACTGATGAGGTTTTTTACGGAAAAAAATCAAAAGTTTGGCAACAAGCACTAAATAGAGTACATGTTCAAAAATCTATATTATTGTATTGTTTAAATAAACTAAGGTAAGGGTAAAGGACTATCAGAATATTTATTCAAATATAAAATTACAGATGCTCTATCTTTCTCTTTTCTTAAACCTGCGTATGCCATTTTAGTACCTTTAATCCAATCTTTAGGTTTTAATAAAAAACCGTTAAGTTCTTCAAAACTCCAATTTTTCTCATATTCAGCTAAAGCTTTAGAATACTTATAGTCATCCAATACACCTACTTTTCTTCCGACAACATTATATAAAGCGGGTCCAATTTTATTCCCACCGCCGCTTTTTATTGAGTGACACGCTGAACACTTTTTAAATACTTTTTCACCATGTGCCAAATCTCCTGTCGAGAGTAGTGCGGCTATATCTACAATTTCTCTTTGAACTGGTTCTTCATCTCCTTTTGTTTCAGCTGATTCAACATCTAATTCTACTTTATAATTTGATTTTTCAGGCTTATTTATCTTAAAAACCAAATTTGAAACCTTGCCAATACCAATTACTAGTAGTGCAACTAGTAAAATAGCTCCAATAATTTTGTTTAATTCAAAAGAATCCATTGATTTATATAAGTATTTCTACATATAACATGATATTTTCTAAATTGCTTAATTTAAATTTAAAAAAAATTTGCGTCTGTTAGACGCATAAATATATTTATGTCAAATACAATAATTTTAATACCATCAAGAATGTCGGCTGAACGTTTGCCAGGGAAACCCCTGCTTGAAGTAAATGGGCTTCCAATAATATGCCACGTAGTAAAAAAAGCACAAGAAACTCAAATTGGAGAGGTAGTTGTCGCAACTGAAGATGAAGAAATTCTAAATACAGTGAAGAAGAATCACGGTGAGGCAATTTTGACTTCAAAAAATCCGCAAACCGGAACCGACAGAATTTGGGAAGCTTTCCAAAAGTTAAATTTAAAAAATATTGATCATATAATCAATCTTCAAGGAGATGAACCCTTAATAGATATAAATGATATAAAAAATTTAGATAAATTAACTAAAAAAAATAATTGTGAAATAAATACTCTGGCATCTAAAATAGATAATAAAAAAAATCTAAATGATCAAAATATTGTAAAAGTTCAAACCGAAAATGATTTAGAAAAGAATAGATTTTCTGTAGCGCAAAAATTTTTACGGCAAATTGATAATCAATTACCTAATATTTACCACCATATTGGTATTTATGAATTTAGTGTCTCCACTTTAGAAACTTTTACAAATTTAGAACAATCTAATAACGAAAAAAGATATAAATTAGAACAATTAAGAGCCATGGATAATAATATCAAAATAAATGTTTCATATGCAAATACAAGAGTCATTGGAATTGACACACAAGAAGATTTTATAGAATTAAAAAAAATTATGGAATATAAAAGCTGATATGAAAATTTTATATCAAGGCTCTGAAGGTGCCTATTCACAACTAGCTGCGCTCGAAGTATATCCAAAAATGGATACGATTTCTTGCAAAACTTTCGAAGAATGCTTTCAAAAATGTACTGAGAATGAAAATTTAATGACTATAATACCAGTTGAAAATTCGATAGCAGGAAGAGTTGCGGATATACAATATTTGATGAATAAATATAAACTCCAGATATATGCTGAGCATTTTCATAAAGTGTCTCATAATTTAATGGCGTTACCAGGTATTAAAATAAAAAATATAAAAAGTGTAAGATCACATTCACAAGCAATTTCACAATGTCAAAAAGTAATTAAAGAAAATAATTTAGAACCAATTATTGCCGCAGACACAGCGGGAAGCGCAAAATTTATTAGTATTAATTCAAAAAAAGATGAAGCAGCGATCGCATCAACTTTAGCAGCAAAAATTTATAATTTAGAAATTATAAAAAAAAATATTGAGGATGATAAAAAAAATGTTACTAGATTCTTAATCATGGGAAAAAATGCCAAGCACCCCGAATTCAAAAAAGATAAATATATCACAAGTTGTATTTTTAAAGTTAAAGATAAACCTGCAGCTCTTTATAAGTGTCTTGGGGGTTTTGCGACCAACAACATAAGCTTAAGTAAACTTGAGAGTTTTTCTGAACATAGTAGTTTTGAGCAATATTTATTTTTATGTGATATTGTTGGACATATTGAAGATCCGAAAGTTCAAAAATCACTTGAAGAATTAGGTTTTCATACCGTTAGTTTAGATATTTTGGGGGTATATAAAGCCAGTCATTTCAGAGATATTTAATTTTTAATCTTCTTGAAGAATAAAAAAAATTGTTGGTATAATAGAAATGGAGGCTAGAGGTGGATACTGCTTGAACCCGACCAGATCTTAACGGAAGCAGTCGTAAAGACAGTCTTTCAGGTTCTAGTCTCCTATAAATAATGAAAGAAAATTCAAAAGTTTTAGCTCTAAAATATAGACCAACGGTCTTTAAAGATTTAATAGGTCAAGATGTCATTAGAGATACAATTTTAAGTTCAATTAAAGATAATAAAACTCCAAATGCTTATTTGTTTACAGGAATAAGAGGTGTTGGAAAAACAACAACTGCAAGATTAGTTGCTAAAGCTTTAAACTGTAAAAATGGAGTTGAAAGTATTGGCAATCAAGATTCATGTGAAAACTGCCATTGCAAAGATATAGCAAATTCAAATCATATTGATGTTTTAGAAATGGACGCAGCAAGTAAAACTGGTGTAGACGATGTTAGAGATTTAATAGAATTTTCAAGATACGGACCAAGCATTGCTAAATATAAAATTTTCATTATTGATGAAGTCCATATGTTAAGTAAACAAGCTTTTAATGCTTTACTTAAAACTTTAGAAGAACCTCCAACTTATAAAAATGGTGGAAGCCTTAAATTTATTTTTGCGACAACAGAGATAAAAAAAATCCCTGTCACTGTTGTTTCAAGATGCCAAAGATTTGACCTTTCAAGAGTAAAATCTATTGAATTATTTAATTTCTTAAAGAATGTAAAAGATTTAGAGGGTGGTAATATTAGTGACGAAGCAATTAAACTTATCGTAAAAATATCTGAGGGCTCAGTAAGAGATGCATTATCACTTTTAGATCGTGCTATCATTTCCCACCAAAATAATAAAGAGCTTGACCTCAAAGGCGCGCAAAAGATTTTTGGTTATTTTGACAAATCATTACTCATTGATCTGTTTAAAAATATTTTTGATGGTGATGAGGAAAAAGTCTTACAACAATATAGAGCAATGTATGATCAAGGAGTTGAACCTAAAGTTTTCTTAAATGATTTTTTAGAATTACTATATTATTTAAAGAACATTAATTTTTTAAAGATTGATGGGACAAATTTTTCTCTTAATGATGAGCAATTTGAAACAATCAAAGAATTGTCATCAAAAGTAGAAAACAGTGTTTTTTTGCTATTTTGGCAATTCACAATGCAGACAATGCAAGAATTAGATATAATTTCTAATCAAAACCTTTCCATTGAGATGTTTTTGATAAGATTAATTTATATAAAAGGAATTAAATCAAATATTTCCTCGGAAAAAATTGAAAGTTTGGATATTCCAGAAAGACTAAGTAGATCTTTTAAAAATAAAGAAGCGCTAGACCAAATTAAGGGTCAAACAATAGATCAAATTAAAAATATTGTTCAAGAGGATAAAGATAAGCTGAATATAGATAAAAGTGTTAAAAATTTAATTGAAATAAAGTCTTTTGACGAGTTAATTAAAACTTGTGATCAAAAAAAAGAGATCAAATTAAAATATGAATTAGAGAATAATGTGAATCTTGTAAGTTTCGAAAAAAATAGAATAGAAATTTCATTTAATGAAGATTTAAGTAAAGATTTTTTAAAAATTATTTCATCAAAATTGTTTGATTGGACTGGTGAGAGATGGATTATAACATTATCCAAAAAACAAGGTGAATTAACAAAAAAACAAATTAAAACTAAAAATAAACAAGATATGTTGGAGAATGCCAAAAAAACAAAAACTTATAAAAAAATTAAAGAAATCTTTGATGATGCAGAATTAGTAGATGTTAAAAATGAGGAAATAAATGACTGATTTTTCAAAAATTTTAGATAAAGCAAAAGAGCTAGAAAATAAAATGAAAGAGAGTCAGGAAAAAATAAAAAGTATTAAAGTTGAGGGTATTTCTGGATCAAATTCAGTTAAAGTAACATTAAACGGCGATGGTGAAATGATTGGCATTTTCATTTCAGAAGATATTATGAAAGAAGATAAATCCGTAATTGAGGACTTAATTGTAGCTGCACATAATAATGCAAAAGAGAAGCTCAAATCTAAAACCTCTGAAGAAATATCCAAAGTAACAGGTGGGTTTGGTATTCCTGGATTTAAATGGCCACTTTAGATTTATGCAAAAAATTGATGAAATAGAAAATTTAATTAAAATTATTTCCAAATTGCCAGGACTTGGACCTAAATCAGCAAAAAGAATTGTTCTCAAACTAGTTAATAATAGGGATGAGCTTATCAAGCCCATGGCTAAAGGATTAGCTGATATTTATAAAAATATTTATAGCTGCAAAATTTGTGGAATTTTAAAACCAACATCGATCGATTGCAGCTACGATAACTGTAAAATTTTAAATAAAAAATATAATAAAATTTGTGTTGTAGAAAGTATAGCGGATCAATGGAGCATCGAAAGCTCAAATATATTTGAAGGATATTTTCATATATTAGGCGGAACAATTAATTCATCTGGCCAAAAAAAAGATGATTTGTTAATTTCCTCACTTGTTAAAAGAGTAAAAACTCAAAAAATCGATGAAGTGATCTTAGCAACGAGTGCAACTGTTGAAGGTCAGACAACAGCATACTACGTTCATGAGAGTTTAAATAGCACTAATGTGAAAGTTACCAAACTTGCACAAGGTCTACCAGTTGGAGGAGAAATTGAAAATTTAGATGATGGAACACTTTATTCCGCTTTTAAAAATAGAGCAGGATTAAATTCAGAATCAAATTGATTTTTTCATCAATCTATTAAAATGTAATAATGGCTCTGTGTAACCCGAGGGCTGATATTTTCCATGAAAAACAAGATCGCAAGCCGCTTTAAAAGCAATTGATTTGTCAAAATTTCCAGACATCGCTTGATATGGATCTTGATCTTTCATACCTCGGTCCTTTAAGTTTTGATAGTCTACAATTTTTGCCATTTTTTTCATTATCTCTAAAACTTGCTTTTTGCTACATACACCATGATGAAGCCAATTTGCTATGTGCTGGCTGCTTATTCTGCAAGTAGCTCTATCCTCCATTAATCCCACACCATTAATATCCGGAACCTTTGAACATCCTACAGACTGGTCTACCCATCTTACTACGTAACCTAATATTCCTTGTGCATTATTTCTTAACTCTCTTTCTATTTGCTCTTTCGACCATTTTTTTTGAGTATTAAGGGGTATAGTTAAAAGATCATCTAATTTAGCTTTTTTTCTATTTTTAAGTTTTTGATGCAAACTAAATACATCGACATCATGATAATGTAATGCATGTATTGCTGCAGCTGTTGGGGATGGCACCCAAGCACAATTAGCACCTGATAAAGGGTGAGATATTTTTTGTTCCATCATTTCTTTTAACAAATCTGGCATTGCCCACATTCCTTTTCCTATTTGAGCTTTTCCAGAAAAGCCGCAATCTAATCCCACATCGACATTATTATTTTCATATGCTTTTATCCATTTTGATGATTTCATGTCCCCTTTCAAAATCATTGGCCCAATTTCCATTGAAGTATGAATTTCGTCTCCAGTTCTATCAAGAAATCCTGTATTAATAAAAAACACTCTTTTTTTTAAAATTCTTATACATTCTTTTAAATTAACACTCGTTCTCCTCTCTTCATCCATTATGCCACACAAAATTTGATTTTTTTTAAATTTTAGAACTTTTTCAACTTTTTCGAAAATTTTATTTGTAAATGAGCATTCATCTGGACCATGCATTTTAGGTTTAACAATATAAATTGAATTTGTTCTAGAATTTCCCTTCCTTTTAAAATCATGAATACAAGCAGCAGATGTTACAAATGCATCTAAAATGCCTTCTGGACATTCAGATCCATCTTTTAATAAAATTGCAGGATTAGTCATAAGGTGTCCAACATTTCTATTAAGCAACAAGGATCTTCCATGTAATACTATTTTTTTACCTTTTGGTGACAAGTATTGTCTATCTAAGTTTAATTTTCTAAGGATTGTTTTATTATTTTTTTTAAACTTTGATGTTAAATTTCCTTTCATTAAAGATAGCCAGTTTCTATATCCTAGCACTTTATCTTCCGCATCTACAGCCGCCACACTATCCTCATGGTCACAAATTGTGGAAATTGCTGATTCTAAAATAATATCATGAATTTTCAATGGGTCTTGATTTCCATCAGGATTGTTTACTTCTAAATTGCCTTTTTGATCAAATAAAATATCTAAATGTAAATTATTGTTTTTAAATAAAAGTGAAAAGATTTTATTTTTTTGTTTTCTAAAACCTAAAAATTGTTTAGGATTTTTGAGATTAATACTAAGTATACCATTTTTAACATCTGGTATTTTTTTTAGATTTTTCCAACTTTGATTTTTTAAAGGAATATACTTATCTAAAATTTCTCTTGCATAATCAATGACTTTAGCACCTCTAATTGGATTATATGTTTTTCCTTTAACCGCTCCTTTTGTTTCAGGAATTATATTAGCTCCATAGAGACTGTCATAAAGACTTACCCATCTTGCGTTTGCAGCATTTAATAAAAATCGCGCATTCGATACTGGACACACTAGCTGCGGACCACAGATATTAGATATTTCTTTATCAACATTTTTGTATGGAATTTTGAAATTTTTTCCCTTCTTTTTGATATAACCAATTTTTTCTAAAAATTTTTTATAATCATTTAAATTTATTTTCTTTCCTTTTCTCTCAAGATGGTAGGTATCGATTGACTTCTGAATTTTTTCTCTTATTTCTATTAGTTCTCTATTTTTTTTTGCCAACTCATGGACAGATTTGCTAAAACCTCTCCAAAAATGATTTTTTGAAATTTTAGTTCCTGGTAATAATTCACTATTTATGAACGATAAAAGTACCTTAGAAACAGACAAATCGTATATTCGAACAAATTTCTCTTTTTTTGACATATTTTTTTTTACCATTTTATTGCCTATTTTTAGTTTATAAAGTCTAATTATATGAAAAATTATTTAAATTTTGAAGTAGACATTAAAGACTTAGAAAAAGAGCTTGATGAGCTTAAAGATCCATATAACAATACTGGTTTATCAGAGGTAGAAACAGATAAAATTTCAAAATTACAGACTGAAATAGATGAAAAATTGAAAGAAATTTACTCAAATTTAAATCCTTGGCAAAAAACTCAAGTTGCAAGACATGAGGACAGACCAAAGTCAAAATTTTTTATAGATAATTTATTTGAAGATTTTATTTCTTTGTCTGGAGATAGATATTATAGCGATGACAAATCAGTAATAACTGGTTTTGCAAAATTTAATAACCAATCTGTATTAATAATTGGTCAAGAAAAAGGGGACGATCTCGAGAGTAGAATAGAACATAATTTTGGAATGATGAGACCAGAAGGATATAGAAAGTCTATAAGATTAATGAAATTGGCAGATAAATTTAATATTCCAATAATTATTTTTGTTGATACACCAGGAGCTTATCCAGGTGTTGGTGCAGAGGAAAGAGGACAAGCAGAGGCAATTGCAAAATCAATTGAGTGCAGTATGGATATAAAAGTTCCAACCATATCAATTATAATTGGAGAAGGAGGATCTGGTGGCGCAATAGCGTTAGCGTCATCAAGTAAAGTTATAATGTTAGAGAACGCTATTTATTCTGTTATATCTCCCGAAGGATGTGCAACAATTTTATGGAGAGATCCGAAGAAAACTCTCGAAGCAGCTACAGCAATGAAATTATCCTCTAAAGATCTATTAGATTTGAGAGTAATAGACGAAATCATAGAAGAGCCTTTGGGTGGAGCTCATAGAGATAAAAACTTTATATTAGAAAACGTTAGAAAAAGTATAGAAAAAAGTTTACTCGAGTTCTCTGGATTATCTAGAGAAGAAGTTTTTAATAAGAGAAAAGAAAAATTTTTATCCATTGGGAGAAATAAAGGATTTACTTCAACTTCTAGATCTAAAACAAGTCTTTCATTAGAGAATAATAATTTTTTGAATTTGGTTAATAAGTTTAAAAAAAAGCAATTAATATTTTTAGCTTTAGCAATTTTGTCTATGTTCTTTTTGGGTATTATATTTATTTAAAATCTTCCACAACAGTGTTTATATTTTTTTCCAGTGGCTTCACATATATCGTTTCGAGATATTTTTTTACCTTTACTCAATATTAAAAGACATTTAGGATTATTAACAATTTTATTATTTTTTTTTATATCATTTTCTTCATTTTTTTCGATAATAGTTAGATTTAAGAGAATTGTTATTAGATCAAATTTTAACTTACTCAATAAATTTTCAAAAAGGCTAAATGCTTCTTTTTTATATTCAACAAGAGGATCTCTTTGTCCATAAGATCTTAATCCAATAACTTGTCTAAGTTGCTCTAGATATTGAATATGCAGTTTCCAATTAGCATCTATAGCTTGTAAGAATATTCTTTTTTCTATTTCCTTTGACTGATCATCACCCAACTTTTTTAATCTTTCATTTCTTTTTTCTAAAAATTTGTTTTTTAATTTATCTTTAAATTCATCATTTTTAACTTCACTTAAATTTTTAATCTCTTCGTCATTAAAGCTTTTTCCCACTAGTGTTTTTACTCTTGTCTCAAAATCTTTACTTTTCTTTGGATTTATAGATAAATTTTTTTCAGAGATAAGTTGATCTACAGTTTCATCTAAAAATGTTTCTGAATAATTAAATATTTCATTTGTGTTTATAATGTTGTTTCTTTGACTAAAAATCACATGTCTTTGGTCATTTAGCACATTATCAAATTTAAGTAGCGTTTTTCTCATATCAAAATTTCTTGCCTCTACTTTTTGTTGTGCTCTCTCCAAAGCTTTGTTAATCCATGGATGATCTATACTTTCTCCATCTTTAAGACCTAATTTTTCTAACATAGTATTCATAGACTCCGATCCAAATATTCTCATTAAATCATCGTCAAGACTTACAAAGAAAATTGAATTTCCTTCGTCTCCCTGTCTGCCAGATCTTCCTCTTGCTTGATTATCAACTCTTCTAGACTCCATTCTTTCAGTTCCAATTACAAATAATCCGCCTAAGGATTTAATTTTATTTTTCTCAGATAATAATTTTTCACCTTTGAGATCTTCTTTTTTTCCACCAAGTTGAATATCAACACCTCGTCCTGAAATGCTTGTAGTTATTATTACAGAGTTTAATTTTCCTGCATTAGCAATAATCTCAGCCTCTTTTTCGTGATTTTTTGCATTTAAAACAACGTGAGGTATTTTTTCTTTATTTAGTAAAGAAGAATATTGTTCGGATTTATTTACACTAGAAGTAAAAACTAGAGTAGGTTGACCTATTTTATAGCACTCACTTATTTTTTTTATAATTGCAATGTTTTTTTCTTTTTCAGTTCTGAATATTTGGTCATTCCAATCTTTTCTTATCATTTTTTTATTTGTTGGAATTACTGTTACAGAAAGATTATAGATTTCCAAAAATTCCTCTGCTTCCGTCAGTGCGGTTCCAGTACAACCAGATAGCTTTTCATAAAGCTTAAAATAATTTTGATAAGTAATTGATGCAAGAGTTTGATTTTCATTTTGGATATCTACTTTTTCTTTAGCCTCAAGTGCCTGGTGAAGACCATCTCCATATCTTCTCCCTTCCAATATTCTTCCAGTTAACTCATCTATTATTTTAATTAAACCATCCTGAATGATGTAATCTTTACCCTTCTTATATAAATGGTTTGCCTTAAGCGCTTGATTTACATGATGGACTAATGACAAATTTGCTGGATCATAAAAATTATTATTTTTTAAAATATTTGCCTCATTTAAAATTTTTTCAACATTTGAAATTCCAGAATTAGTTAAAAAAACGTTTTTATCTTTTTCATCTATTTCATAATCTTGCTCTACCAATCTTTTAATTAGTTTATCAATTGCTAAATATTGACCTGTTTTATCCTCAGCTGCTCCTGAAATTACTAGAGGTGTTCTCGCTTCGTCTATCAAACAAGAATCTATCTCATCTACAATTGCAAATTTATGCCCTCTCTGGACCAAGTCTTCTTTAGAAAATTTCATATTATCTCTCAAGTAATCAAAGCCTAATTCGCTATTTGTTGCATATGTAATATCTTGTGAATAATTATGTTTTCTTTCATCATCGCTTTGTTCATTTGAGATGAAACCAGCATTGATACCCAAAAAATTATAAATTTTGTTCATTTCTGAACAATCTCTTTTTGCAAGATAATCATTTACTGTAACTATATGAACACCTTTTCCTTGAAGCGAATTGAGATAGGCTGCAAGTACAATTGTAATTGTTTTACCCTCTCCGGTTCTCATTTCAGAAATTCCAGATTGATGCAGTACAATACCACCCATAATCTGGACATCAAAATGTCTTTCTCCCCTAGTCCTTTTTGATGCTTCTCTCACTAAGGCAAATGCTTCAGGTAATATATTGTCAATATTTGGATCATTTGCCAAACTTTCCTTTAGCTTTTGTGTTCTTTTCGGAAAATCAGAATCATTAATTTTAGATATTTCATTTTCAAGATTGTTGACTTTATCTAGAATGACTTGCAGTTTATCTAATTGCTTTTGATTATGAGATTTAATGAATTTTGATAATATTTTTAAAGGGTTAAGCATTTAGTATATTTTGATGTATAATTTAATTATAATTAATAATATAGGAAGAAAATAATTATTTTAAACCTTATGGTATTAAATTTTAACAACTTATTTGGATCTGAAAGTAAAAATACTAAATTAAGCGATTTTCAGGATCTTGATCATCTAAATGGTCTAGCGCTATCAATCACTGATGCCAAGCTTTATAATCCTTCAAGAGATGATTTAGTTTTATTTTATTTTAGAAATGGGGCAAACTACGCATCGGTTTATACTAAGTCAACTATTGTGTCAGAAAATATCAAATGGAATAAATCTATAGGAAATAAAAAAGTAATGGCTTTATTGGTTAATACGAGAAATGCAAATGCATTTACTGGGAAAGCAGGATATGAAGGCCTAAAAAAAATTGCTGAAGAGCTCTCAAATCAATTAAACACAAAGCAAAAATTAGATGAGGAAAAACCAGAAAAAATAAAAGCAAAAGATATTATGTTTGGGTGTACGGGGACTATAGGCGAGGCTTTTCCAACAGAAAAAATAAAAAACAGTATTTCAGATATTGTAGAAAAAATTAAATATAACCAAAATAAATATATTTGGACTAAAGCTGCTCTAGGAATTATGACAACTGACCTTGTTCCTAAATTAGCAATGGAAGAATGTAAAATTGGAAATACCTCTATTAAAATTTATGGTGTAGCAAAAGGTTCGGGTATGATTTATCCAAATATGGCGACGACTCTAGGATATGTTTTTACGGATGCAAAAATTTCACAGAAAGTTCTTAAAAAATTACTCTCAAAAAATATTGAAACCACTTTTAATGCAATAAGTTGTGATGGTGATACTAGTACTAATGATATGGTTTCAGTATTTGCAACTGGAGCAGCAAATAATCTAATTATAAAAAATATTAGAGACGAAAGAGCAAAAATCTTTGAAAAAAGTTTTCATAATGTTTTACTAAATTTAGCAAAAAGAGTTGCGGCTGATGGTGAAGGTGCATCAAAATTTATTACTATAAGTGTAAATAAAGCCAAAGATGAAAAAGATGCAAAAAAAATTGCTTTCTCAATTGCAAACTCTCCACTTGTAAAAACAGCTGTTGCGGGAGAAGATCCTAACTGGGGTAGAATTATAATGGCAATTGGAAAATCGAAAGTATCTATAAATTTAAATAAACTTAATATTAATTTAGGCGATATAAAAATTGTTGATAAGGGTCAGCTTCTTGAGAATTATTCAGAGGAAGATGCAAAAGAATATATGAGAAACGAAAAAATAGATTTTAAAATAAATTTAAATATGGGTTCTAAAAATTTTACAGTTTATACAATGGATTTAACTAAAAAATATATTGAGATAAATGCAGATTACAGAAGCTAGGCTCTTGAAATAACTTAAAAGATAATTAATTATTCTCTATGATTAAATACAGATTAGAATGTGAGGACTGCAGAAGTAAATTTGACAGTTGGTTTAGCTCTTCTAAAGAGTTTGATAAATTAAAAAAATTGAAATTGATTAATTGTAATTCTTGTAATTCAAAAAAAATAAAAAAATCATTAATGTCGCCTAAAGTTATTAAGGATGGAAATATTTTTAACAAAAACAATTCTCAAGAAAAAAAACTACAAATTTTAAAGGGAAAATTAAAAGAATATCAAAAATTCATAAAAAATAACTTTGAGTATGTTGGTGATAATTTTTCATATGAGGCTAGATCAATCCATTATGATACAAAAAAAAATAAAGCTAAAGGCATATATGGAAAAGCCTCAAATGAGGAAATAAAAAGTCTTAACGAAGAGGGTATAGAAACACAAACTATTCCATGGATTAAAGATAAAGAAAATTAATTCTTTTTAAATTTAATAATATAATTTACTGCACAATCTTGAGACACATTCCATCTATTGGTAAGTGGATTAAATACCATACCATCAATTTTTTCAACTAAAAGTGAATTTTTTTGTCCAAAATTTGTAAGTTCTTCTGGAGTTAAAAATTTATTCCATTCATGTGTTCCAATTGGCAACCAACGCAAAATATACTCTGCACCAATTATTGCAAAAATATATGATTTAAGAGTTCTATTGAGCGTTGCAACAAACATTAAACCATTTTTTTTTAAAAGTTCTGAGCTTTTTTTGATAAAAAAATTTACATCCTCTACATGCTCAACAATTTCCATGTTTAAAACCAAATCAAATTTTTTATTTGATTTAAAATTTTCAGGTGAATTACAAAAATAACTTATATTTAAATTATTCTGTTTTGCATGAATTTTTGCTGAAATTATATTTTTTTCTGAAGCATCAATACCAGTTACATTACCTCCCAATCTTGTCATTGGCTCTGATAACAAACCACCTCCACATCCGATATCTAAAATATTTAAATTTTTAAAAGGTTTGTCTTTGTTAGTTAAATTAAAATGTTTAATAGTATTATCCTTTATATATTTTATTCTCTCTGGATTAAATTGATGAAGTGGTTTAAATTTTCCCTCTGGGTTCCACCAATCCTCAGCAATTTTTGAGAATTTATCTATTTCTTTTTTGTTAATTGTGCTACTTTTCATTGATTATTGACATTACAATCAAGATGTATTTTATCAACATAATTTAAAATATTAATAAATTTATCAATGAAAATTATAGTTTTAAAATTCGGTGGAACATCAGTTGGATCAATAGAGAGGATTAAAAAAGCCGTCTCAATTATCCAGAGATACATAAAAAAAAAATATAAAGTGATTGTAGTATCATCGGCTATGAGCGGTGTGACAAATGATCTGATTAGAAAGTCGCAAAAATTAAGCAAAAATTTTATTGATTCAGAGTATGATGTTCTTGTTTCTTCAGGTGAACAAATATCTTGTGCGCTTATTTCAGGAAGATTAACTCATCTTGGTTACAATTCAAGATCATGGCTTGGTTGGCAAGTCCCAATAATTACTGAAGGCGATCACAAAAAATCTAGAATTACCAAAATATTTAAAAATAAAATTATTAAATACATCAAAAGTGGTGGAATACCTGTGATAACTGGTTTTCAAGGAATAAACTCTGCTGAGAGAATTACTACTTTAGAACGAGGAGGGTCTGACGCAAGTGCAATTATGCTAGCAAAATTTTTTAATGCAGAAAAATGTATTATTTTTACTGATGTTGAGGGAGTTTATACGACAGATCCAAATACGTTTAAAAAAGTAAAAAAAATTGAAAAAATATCTTACGAAGAAATGTTAGAGATGGCATCCTTAGGAGCCAAAGTTATGCAGCCTGCCTCAATTCAAGACGCAAGATTGAATAGAATAAATATTGAGGTCAAATCATCGTTTAAAAGTAAACCAGGCACATTAATTACCAAAAAAAAAAATATTTCTGCTAATAGGATTATTACAGGAGTTTCATTCACAAAAAATGATTCAAAAATTACTTTAATAGGAGTTGTAGATAAACCAGGTGTCGCAGCATCTATTTTTGAGCCATTATCAATGAATGCAATAAATGTTGACATGGTTGTGCAAAATGTTTCAGCAGATGGAAGACAGACTGACTTAACATTCACAATTAAAAATGAAGACATTAAAAAGACTGAAAAACTTTTAAGAAATAACAAAAAAATAAAATTTCAAAAAATACTTATCAAAAGAAATGTTTCAAAAATTTCAATTATTGGGGTTGGAATGATTACTACTCCTGGTGTAACATATAGAATGTTTAAAGCTCTATCTAAACAAAATATAAATATTCAAGTTATTTCAACCTCAGAAATAAAAATTTCTGTTTTGATAGATAAGCAACATATTAAAAAAGCTGTGAAAGCTCTTCATAAAGAATTTGAATTAGAAAAATGAGCATTAGACCATTTAGAGATATAAAAAGGAAAAAAACAAAAGTTATTAATGTTGGCCCAGTAAAAGTTGGTGGTAATAACCCTATTAGTGTTCAGTCTATGACAAACACTTTAACAACCGATGTAAATAAAACTATAAAACAAATCCATCAAATTTCCGAAGCAGGCGCAGATATAGTTAGAGTTTCTTGTCCGGATGAGAACTCAACAAATGCTCTTAAAGAAATTGTTAAAAGTATAGATATACCTTTAGTGGCAGATATTCACTTTCATTATAAAAGGGCTATAGAAGCAGCAGAGAATGGAGCTAACTGTTTAAGAATTAATCCTGGCAACATTGGGGATAAAAAAAAAATAAAAGAAGTTATAGAAGCAGCAAAAAATAATAATTGTTCAATAAGAATTGGCGTCAATGCTGGTTCCTTAGAAAAAGATATTCTTGAAAAGTACAAAGAGCCATGCCCAGAAGCCTTAGTTGAAAGTGCATTAAGAAATATAAAAATTTTAGAGGATTTAGATTTTCAAAATTTTAAAATTAGTGTGAAATCCTCTGATGTTTTTTTGTCAGTGAAATCATACAGACTTCTATCTCAACAAACTACATACCCGCTCCACCTTGGCATTACAGAGGCAGGAAGTTACTTGCCTGGGAGTATTAAATCATCAATAGGACTTGGAAATTTATTGATGGATGGTATTGGCGATACCATCAGAGTATCATTATCAGATGATCCAGTTGAGGAGGTTAAAATTGGAAATGAAATTTTAAAATCAATAGGTTTAAGAAATAGAGGTGTTAAAATTATATCTTGTCCGTCTTGTGCAAGACAAGGATTTGAAGTAATTGAAACGGTAAAAATACTAGAAAATAAACTCTCGCACATAAAAGAACCTATTACTCTGTCTATTATTGGATGTGTAGTTAATGGACCTGGAGAAGCATCACAAACAGATATTGGAATTACAGGTGGTGGCAGAGATAGTAATATGCTCTATTTAAATGGAATTCAAACTAAGAAATTAAACAACAGTGAAATCATTTCTAAAGTTGTTGAACAAGTTGAAAAGAAGGCTAGCGAAATCCAAAAAAAAGCTAAATGATACCTCTTGAAAAAGTAAAAGATATTCTTGATAAACATGCTAAGCTAGAAGTAGATTTATCCTCTGCCGGCATTGATAAAAAAAAATTCGCTGAAATGTCAAAAGAATATTCAGATCTAAGTAGTATTTTAGATGAAGCAAAATTTTATAACACCTTTCAAGATGAGAAAAATGAGTTAGAAAAGATCATTAATGATAGCTCAAGTGATGATGATATGAAAGATTTAGCAAAATCAGAATTATCTATACTCATTTCTAAAAGTGAAAAAGTTGAAAAAAAATTGAAACTTTTTCTGTTACCAAAAGATGAAGCTGATAAAAAAAATGCTATAATTGAAATTAGAGCGGGCACAGGAGGTCTAGAAGCCAGTTTATTTGCTGCAGATCTTTTTAAAATGTATGAAAAAATCTGTAATAAAAAAAAATGGCAATTAGAAATAATAAGTATTTCCAAAAGTGATGCTGGAGGACTTAAAGAGGTTATTGCATCAATAAAGGGGATAAATATTTATTCAACTCTAAAATATGAGAGCGGTGTTCATAGAGTACAACGAGTTCCTGACACAGAAACACAAGGAAGGGTTCATACATCTGCTGCTACAGTAGCAGTATTGCCTGAGGCCGAGGAAATTGATGTTAAAATTGAGGATAAAGATTTACGAATAGATGTTTTTAGAAGTAGCGGTCCTGGCGGACAAAGTGTAAATACAACCGACTCCGCTGTTAGAATTACTCATATTCCAACTGGAATTGTCGTCAGTCAACAAGATGAGAAATCTCAAATAAGAAACAAAGAAAAAGGACTTAAAATTTTAAGATCTAGAATATACGAACATGAGAGAGAAAAAAAAGATAACGAACGATCAATGGACAGAAAAACTAAAATTGGATCAGGAGATAGATCGGAGAGAATAAGAACTTATAATTTTCCCCAAGGAAGAGTGACAGATCATAGAATAAATATGACTTTACATAAATTAGAAGAATTCTTAGAAGGTGAAATATTTGATGAATTAATTGATAGCCTGAATTTACAAGACCAGGAAGAGAAACTAGGAGGTTTAGCTAAATAATGAATAATATTCAAAGTATTTTAAATATGGGCAGTAGTTTCCTAAAAGAAAATCATATCAATTCTTACCAAATTGATTCAGAATTAATGTTGAGCAAAGTTTTAAATAAAAATAGAGAATATATGTTTTTAAATCATACAGAAACTTTAAATAATGAGCTTTTGCAAAAGTTTAAAGTTTTACTCAATAGACGTAAAAAAAAAGAGCCACTAGCATATATTTTAAATCATAAAGAATTTTGGAAGAATAGTTTTTATATTGATAAAAATGTATTGATACCTAGACCAGATACAGAAATATTAATTCAGGAAATATTAAATCTTTACCATAAAGACCAAAATTTATCCGTTTTAGACATAGGAACGGGTTCTGGATGTATTATTATTTCTTTACTTAAAGAAAGGCTAAGGTTCAATGGTACAGCTATAGATAAATCAAAAAAAGCAATAAATATCGCAAAATATAATGCAAAAATGCATCAATTAACTCATAGAATAAAATTTTATAAAACTTCTGTTGACAATTTTTTTAAAGGTAAATATGATTTAATTGTCTCTAATCCTCCATATATTAACAGATTAAGTTTAAAATATTTGGAAAAGGATATATTGAGATATGAGCCAATCCAAGCTTTAGATGGTGGACTAGACGGTTTTAATGTTTTCAATAAAATTATTAAAATGTCATCAATACTATTAAAAAAGGGTGGAAAATTGGTTTTAGAAATAGGATTTGATCAAAAGACTGAAATGTTAAGAATACTTAAAAAAAAAAATTTTTTTTTAAATAAAACTGTTCGAGATTATAGTGGCAATGACAGATGCGTAATATGTACAAAGTTATAATTACAACCTAAATGAGATCGTTTAGAAATAATAATAAAAGACCAAGATATAGATCTAATGGAGACAAAAATTTCAAAAGAAATGGTCAAAATAATTCTTTCATAGAGGGTCAAAATTTTCAAAGGAAATCACCGGGTAGAAATAATCAAAATGCAAATAAATTAATTGATAAATATAGTGACCTAGCGAGAGAAGCGTTATCGAATGGAGATAAGATACTATCAGAAAATTATTTTCAACATGCTGATCATTTTTTAAGAATATCAAATGATAAAGACAAAAATTTCACAAAAGATATAAATGAAATTCAAAAACAAGAAAAAAATGTTGAAATATCAGAAAACAACAAAACAGTAGATCAAAATCAAGATAGAAAAAATATTGTATAAGATTTAACTAAGTCTTAAAATCAATTCTGATTTTAATACCTCAGTCTTGATTTTTTTTATCTCAAACTGTTCTCTAGTTTTACCTTGAAGCACTTTACCAGAAGGTAGTTTTAGAGTTTGAGAATTAATTCTTTTTCCATTAAATATCACCTCATAATGAAGATGTGGCCCAGTGGATTTTCCAGTTGACCCTACATATCCAATAATTTGACCTTGTTTAACTCTAGTGCCAGCCTTTGCTAGTCTTGAAAATTTTGACATGTGTGCATAAACAGTACTGTAAGATGAGTTATGTTTTATTTTAACACAGTTTCCTCCACCTCCACACCAACTAGCTTTAGTTACTACTCCATCACCTGAAGCCATAATTGGAGTTCCCTCAGGCGCTGCAAAATCTGTTCCACGATGCATCTTATTAAAACCATCAATTGGATGTTTTCTCATTCCGTAAGGCGAGGATAGTCTTGCTCCATTAATTGGAGTTTTCATTAGAGCTTTTTTTGCACTTTTCCCATTGAGATCATAGTGACCCTCAGCTCCTTTCTTATCAAAATAGTACAATGAATTACTTTGGTTACGTAAGTTTAAATCTGCAAAAATAATTTTTCCAGTACTAAATATTTTTTTATTCTCGTCTTCATAAACTTCATAAATAATTTGAAATGTGTCATTTTTTCTAATATCTCTTTGAAAATCAACTTGAAAACCATATATTCTTGCAAAATCAACAATAATATTTGCTGGTATGTTTTGTTTAGACGCGCTTCTATATAAACTCTGTATAATCTTTCCTTCTTTAAAAATAGTTTTCTTTTGTAGATTAGTTACTATTTCCCTTTTTCTAAAAATATCTTTTTCGTAATCTCTTATTAATTCTATTTTTTTTGTTTTAGAAATCGTAATACCTAATTTAGAAATGGTCATGTTGGAGTTATCAATTGTCAAATTAATTGTATCATTTACTTTAATACTATTTGTAATTTTATTTTTAGTAAGATTATTTAAAACATTATTAATTTCATTCTTTGGCACACCGTAACTTTTTAAAATATTATTTATAGTATCATTAGTTTTAATTTTATGTTTTACTCTTGAATATTTTGGCTGAAATCCTCCAAGAATATTTTTAAAAGTTTTTTGAAAATATAAATTATTAATTACTTTAAGATATTCTTTTGTAGATTGATTTTTAGATACTTGGAAAAGGTGGGTTAAAAGAACTGATATAATAATAAGTATAAATACAAATGAGAGCTCTTGATTTTTCTTAATAAAATCCTGTAAATATTTAACGTTAAGTTTCATTTAATATTACAATTAATAATTTAATATTTTAAAATATCAAAAAAAACCCTTAATTTATAAGCTTTTTTTATGGTTTTTTTTGCTCTTAACTACTTGATTTACTTTCATTTTAGCCTATAAGCATCAAACTTTCTCAATAAAATTAGCGTTATTTAATAATTATTTGAAAGTTTTTGGGTTATATAGCCCAATTAGCTATTTTAAAAGTAAAAATTTAAGAAGAGAAGTGTGGACGGTTAAGGTTACCAAAATTTGTCGTACACACTTCAACATTATATAAATTTTATTCTTAGAATTTATATAGAAGCTAGTGTGCGCCGTTTTTAAACTTGAGAGTTTGATCATGGCTCAGAACGTACGCTGGCGGCACGCCTTATACATGCAAGTCGAACGAAGTAGCAATACTTAGTGGCAGACGGGTGAGTAACATGTGGGTATCTTCCCTATGGTGAGGAATAACACGAGGAAACTTGTGCTAATACCTCATAAGTCTTTACGGAGAAAGCTTTATGCGCCATTGGATGAGCCCGCACTTGATTAGTTTGTTGGTAGGGTAACGGCCTACCAAGACTGTGATCAATAGCTGATTTGAGAGGATGATCAGCCACATTGGGACTGAGACACGGCCCAAACTCCTACGGGAGGCAGCAGTAAGGAATCTTGCACAATGGAGGAAACTCTGATGCAGCGATGCCGCGTGAGTGAAGAAGGCCCTTGGGTTGTAAAGCTCTTTCGTCGGGGAAGAAAATGACTGTACCCGAATAAGAAGGTCCGGCTAACTTCGTGCCAGCAGCCGCGGTAATACGAAGGGACCTAGCGTAGTTCGGAATTACTGGGCTTAAAGAGTTCGTAGGTGGTTAAAAAAGTTGGTGGTGAAATCCCAGAGCTTAACTCTGGAACTGCCATCAAAACTTTTTAGCTAGAGTATGATAGAGGAAAGCAGAATTTCTAGTGTAGAGGTGAAATTCGTAGATATTAGAAAGAATACCAATTGCGAAGGCAGCTTTCTGGATCATTACTGACACTGAGGAACGAAAGCATGGGTAGCGAAGAGGATTAGATACCCTCGTAGTCCATGCCGTAAACGATGTGTGTTAGACGTTGGAAATTTATTTTCAGTGTCGCAGTGAAAGCGATAAACACACCGCCTGGGGAGTACGACCGCAAGGTTAAAACTCAAATGAATTGACGGGGACCCGCACAAGTAGTGGAGCATGTGGTTTAATTCGAAGATACGCGCAGAACCTTACCAACACTTGACATGTTCGTCGCGACTTTAAGAGATTAAAGTTTTCGGTTCGGCCGGACGAAACACAGGTGCTGCATGGCTGTCGTCAGCTCGTGTCGTGAGATGTTGGGTTAAGTCCCGCAACGAGCGCAACCCTCACTTTTAGTTGCCATCATTTAGTTGGGCACTCTGAAAGAACTGCCAGTGATAAGCTGGAGGAAGGTGGGGATGACGTCAAGTCCTCATGGCCCTTACGTGTTGGGCTACACACGTGCTACAATGGCATTTACAATAGGAAGCAAGATGGCAACATTGAGCAAATCCTAAAAAGATGCCTCAGTTCGGATTGCACTCTGCAACTCGAGTGCATGAAGCTGGAATTACTAGTAATCGCGGATCAGCGCGCCGCGGTGAATACGTTCCCGGGTCTTGTACACACCGCCCGTCACACCATGGGAGTTGGTTCTACCTTAAGGCAAAGTTTAAAACCTTTGACCACGGTATAGTCAGCGACTGGGGTGAAGTCGTAACAAGGTAGCCGTAGGGGAACCTGCGGCTGGATTACCTCCTTTCTAAGGATGATCAAAAATTAATTTTTGATCTAAATATTTAACAGGTTAATGTTGACCGTCCTCATTTCTCTTCTTAGTTTTAGTGTTTCTCTTTACTGAATAAGGGCCGGTAGCTCAGTTGGTTAGAGCACACCCTTGATAAGGGTGGGGTCGAAAGTTCGAGTCTTTCTCGGCCCACCATTTTTTTGGGGGATTAGCTCAGCTGGGAGAGCGCCTGATTTGCATTCAGGAGGTCAGCGGTTCGATCCCGCTATCCTCCACCAGAGACACTTAGTTATCAAAATCGTAAATAAATTTAATATTATCAATATCTATATCCGATTGTTCGAATAGATGAACAATCATTGAATGTTTTTTTTAAAAACATTCCAAAAAATTTGATTCAACACAGAATTTTTTTCTGTGCATAAATCAAGCGTTTAAGGGCGTGTGGCGGATGCCTTGGCACTGAAAGCCGAAGAAGGACGTGGTATACTGCGAAAAGTTTCGGGGAACTGTATGCAAGTTTTGATCCGAAAATTTCCGAATGGGGAAACCCACCACTTTATGTGGTACTTTAAACTGAATTCATAGGTTTAAAGAGAGAACCTGGAGAACTGAAACATCTAAGTAACCAGAGGAAAAGAAATCAATTGAGATTCCGTTAGTAGTGGCGAGCGAAAGCGGATTAGGCCTGTAGATTTGTTAAAAAAATCTGAATAGTCTGGAAAGACTAACCATAGAGGGTGATAGTCCCGTATGAGTAATGTTTAACAAATTTCTTGAGTAAAGCGGGACACGTGAAATCTTGCTCGAATATAGGGGGACCACCCTCTAAGCCTAAATACTCTTCAGTGACCGATAGTGAACTAGTACCGTGAGGGAAAGGTGAAAAGAACCCCTATTAGGGGAGTGAAATAGAACCTGAAACCGCATGCCTACAATCAGTCGAAGCTCTTTTTAGAGTGACGGCGTACCTTTTGTATAATGGGTCAGTGACTTAATTTATTAAGCAAGCTTAAGCCATCTAGGTGTAGGCGCAGCGAAAGCAAGTCTTAATAGGGCGATTAGTTTAATGAATTAGACCCGAAAACGAATGAGCTTACCATGAGCAGGTTGAATGCAAGGTAACACTTGCTGGAGGACCGAACCAGTTGACGTTGAAAAGTCTTTGGATGACTTGTGGTAAGGGGTGAAAGGCCAACCAAATTCGTAGATAGCTGGTTTTCCGCGAAAACTATTTAGGTAGTGCGTTGAATAAATAGATGTTTAGAGGTAGAGCACTAAATGGGCTAGGGGGAAGAGATTCTTACCAAACCTAATAAAACTCCGAATGCTAAACATTGTTCTTCAACAGACAGACTGTGGGTGCTAAGGTCCATGGTCGAGAGGGAAAAAGCCCAGACCACCAGATAAGGTCCCAAAATTGTGATTAAGTGTGAAAGGATGTGGAAATTCCTTAACAGCCGGGAGGTTGGCTTAGAAGCAGCCATCCTTTAAAGATAGCGTAACAGCTCACCGGTCTAATAGAGTTTCTGCGCCGAAGATGTAACGGGGCTAAAATCACATACCGAATCTGTGGGTTTATAAAACTTTCGAGTTTTATAAGCGGTAGCGGAACGTTCTGTAAGCCTGTGAAGGGATACCCGTGAGGGATCCTGGAGGTATCAGAAGTGCGAATGCTGACATAAGTAACGATAAATAAAGTGAAAAACTTTATCGCCGAAAATCCAAGGGTTTCTGCGCAAGGTTAATCCGCGCAGAGTTAGTCGGCCCCTAAGGCGAGGGCGAAAGCCGTAGTCGATGGAAATAAGGTTAATATTCCTTAACCAGATGGTAGTGACGGATTTTGTAAGTTGTGAGTTCTTAATGGATTGAACTTGCTGCGAAAAAGTCCCAGGAAATAGCTCCATCATAAGACCGTACCCTAAACCGACACAGGTGGATTAATAGAGTATATTTAGGCGCTTGAGAGAATGATGTTGAAGGAACTCGGCAAAATGCTTCTGTAACTTCGGAATAAAGAAGACCTTTTTATAGGCAACTATTTTAAGGTGGCACAAGCCAGGGAGAAGCGACTGTTTATCAAAAACACAGGGCTCTGCTAACACGTAAGTGGATGTATAGGGTCTGACGCCTGCCCGGTGCTGGAAGGTTAATGCGATGGGTGCAAGCTCATTTCTGAAGCCCCAGTAAACGGCGGCCGTAACTATAACGGTCCTAAGGTAGCGAAATTCCTTGTCGGGTAAGTTCCGACCTGCATGAATGGCGTAACGATTTCTCCGCTGTCTCCAACATCAACTCAGTGAAATTGAATTCTCCGTGAAGATGCGGAGTTCGCGTAGTTAGACGGAAAGACCCCGTGCACCTTTACTGCAACTTTACATTGGTGTTAGGAAAAACATATTTAGCATAGGAGGGAGACATTGAAACTAAGGCGTCAGCTTTAGTAGAGTCGCCAGTGAAATACCTCTTTTGTTTTTCTTGATATCTAACTGATCGCCGTTATCCGGCATCAAGACATTGTATGGTGGGTAGTTTGACTGGGGCGGTCGCCTCCCAAATAGTAACGGAGGCGTGCGAAGGTAAGCTCAGAACGGTCAGAAATCGTTCGTAGAGTGCAATGGCATAAGCTTGCCTGACTGCAAGACTGACAAGTCGAGCAGAGTCGAAAGACGGTCATAGTGATCCGGTGGTTCTGAGTGGAAGGGCCATCGCTCAACGGATAAAAGGTACGCCGGGGATAACAGGCTGATACTGCCCAAGAGCTCATATCGACGGCAGTGTTTGGCACCTCGATGTCGGCTCATCACATCCTGGGGCTGGAGCAGGTCCCAAGGGTTTGGCTGTTCGCCAATTAAAGTGGTACGTGAGCTGGGTTCAGAACGTCGTGAGACAGTTCGGTCCCTATCTGCTATGCGTGTAGAAGAATTGAGAGGAGCTGTCCCTAGTACGAGAGGACCGGGATGGACGTACCACTGGTGGACCGGTTGTAGCGCCAGCTGCAGTGCCGGGTAGCTAAGTACGGACGAGATAACTGCTGAAAGCATCTAAGCGGGAAACTCACCTCAAAACTAGTTCTTCCTATAGAGCCGTGGTAGACCACCACGTTGATAGGCTGGGTGTGGAAGTGCGGTAACGCATGTAGCTGACCAGTACTAATAGCTCAATTGGCTTGATTTATGCACTGAAAAAAATTTTTGTTAAAAGATATAAAAAATTTAACTTTTAATTACTTAAAGTTTTTTATTGATAAAGTTTCTGATAGAATTTTAACAAACTCATCATCACTTTTGCCTACATTATAACAATACTTACTTCTTATAGTTTCAATATTGTTTTTTTTTTGTGAGCATAGCTCAATCATTTTATGAAGAGGAGATATACCATCCCAAACAACTCCAATTTTTTCACGTATTGATATCTCAATTGGTTCAATTTTAATATCGTGATGATTAGGATTATTAATTTTTTTTGGTAAATCACAAAAAATTATTGGTTTATTAAAGGCGAACGCATACTCAAGTGCTACCCCTGACCAATCACTTATCATAATATCAGATTGAAACAAACTTTCCTGACCTGAAACGCTTCCTTCATAATTAAAACTTAGATTATTTTGATGTTTATTTTTAATTTCTTCAATTTTCTCTTTTGAAAATTTTATGGTTTGGGGATGTGGACGCAATATCACTTGATGACCTAGGTTTAATAATTGATCTGTGAGATTTTTACCTAATCCTGATTCAATAATTCCTCTTGATCCCCACGACGGAGCAATCAAAATTATTTTATTTGTTTTCTCTTTTAAATTAACCAAACTTTGTTTTGTGTTTAAATTTTTAATTAAATAATCTAGCCGAGAGTAACCAATTTTAGACACTTTTTTTTGTGGAAGATCATATTTTGCTTCTATAGCTCTTATTTCCTCAACATGATGAGGTCCAGCAGCACAGATAGTGTCATAGTGATCAAAAGCACCGTGCCTGTATATATGATGCAGACTTACAAGTGAATGCTGAACATAAATATAGTGCACATTATGTTTTGAACGCTTAATTTGATACTTATGTAAATCAGGCATCGTCATTACCATAACGTCCGTTCCTACATTTTTAAAAAAATAATCTCTGACTGATGCCATACCTATAAAAAAAGTATTTAATTTTGGGTGTTTCATGAAGAGTCCTGGATCTTCAAGTGAGGAGCTAATATAACAAACAGAAAAACCAGTTTTTTTTAGGGTAGCTTTTAATAAGCCCTGAAGATGCGGCCAATAATTTTTTCCCTCACTATAAAAAGTAACTTGGCGCTGTTCTTTCTTTAAAGAATAAAATCCAATTACTCCAGAGATTGCTTTAATTCCCTGTAATATTTTAACCATGCACCTTCCAAAAATTATCTAACTTTCCTTCAGCTGACAATTTTTCATAAAGCTTTAAATCCTCAACTGTATCAACTTCTAACCAACCATGATTTACACGAGCCGGCATTATTGTCCAACCAGCATCAATCAAAAGCTGCAAAAGAGTTGTCATGAACATTTTTTTAAAGGCACGACCTTCATATAAAATAGAGCGATTAAGCTGATCATAAAAAGTTAAAAATTCAATGATTTTATGATGTGAAATTTTTATTAGACCAGTATATTGACCCTTAATTTCAGATAGAGATTTAGGTTTTTTTCCTAATTCTATAATTTGACCTTTATCACCATATTTTAATGTTTCTGCATCATTTAATGGGTTTTCATTCCTTACCGTCCATAGATCTAGCCATCCATCATCTACCATAACAACAATATCTCCATTAGCTCTTAAAAGAGTCTCAAGATTTTTTTTTTCATACACAATATCCCCATACGAGATTATAATATCCCCTTTTGCTTGCTTAAGAAATGAACGAGCCACAAATAAGCTTTCAACCATATTAGTATTTTCATAAAATTCATTATGGAAAGTTTCACAGTTCAGAAAATTAAATTTTTCAGCTTTATATCCTGTAACAATTGCAATATTTTTAATGTTTAACGCTTTCAAAATTTTAATCTGATGAGATATTAAGGACTCACCTAATAAAGAGACCAATCCTTTAGGATAATTATTTGTTAAAGGTCGTAATCTTGTGCCTTCACCAGCCGCAAGTATTAAACAACTGCTCATATTCCAAAATGATCTTTTATTAATTTGCAGTCACTATCTAGGGGTATAGCTGAGCGTTCAGGGTGCCACATAATCCCAAGAACTCCATCTTTTGGATGGTAAAAGGCTTCAATATTATCATCAGCATCATGGGCAAGCGATATAAGACCCTTTCCTAGGTATTTTCGTGGAACTGCATAGTTATGAAAACTATTAACTTCTGATGGAATTTCAAAGTCTCTAGCAGAATCTTCCTGAACGAGAGCATGTTTAGTTCCAGCGTGACCTTTTATTTTTTTTAATTGTCCTTGGTAAAACACATTTATAAGTTGCAAACCTCTACAAACGCCTAAAACCGGAGTATGAGTTGATAAAGCTACTTCAAGTAAAGCCTTTTCATAATTATCTCTTTCTATACTTATAATTTCTGTTTTATCATTCATATCAGCATAATCTGATAGGGTATTTCCTCCGCTGAGTATTAAACCATCAAGTTTTAGTAATTTCCAGATTTCATAAGCAGAATTATCTGATATTAAAGGAAGAGGTATTGGTAAAATCTCTAACTTTGTTAAAAGTTTCATCCAATTTATATCCAGGCAATCCATAAATTCGTTATATTTTGGGTGCTTCATAACTCTTTGGGTGATACCAATTCGTTTTTTAAACATATTTTAATTGTCCCTTCTTGCAATCAATCATTAGGCGTCCCTCATAAAGACTCTCATAAAGCTTATCTCCAATTCCTATAGCCGCTGGAATACCAAGTTCAGCACAACGAATAGCCATATGTGAATTTGCTCCACCATATTGTGTTACCAATCCTGCAATATTATGAGAAAAGATCCAATCAAACCCGGGGTCAGCATTCGGAATTGCTACAATTTTTCCTTTAATATTATCAGCATGATCTGATTTGATAAATGAAAGATCTGCAACTACGTTTAATATGGTAACATAATTTGCTTCTGATTTTCCTTGCTCATATCCAAAAAAATCTTTTTCATCAGATATAAAACTAGGTAATTTTGCAAGATGTTTTTCTGAAAAATCAATTTTTCTAAGTTTTACAACTGATACTATTGCTTTTTTGCTTAACTGTTTTTTTTTAATATTCTGAAAATCATCAAATGTAAGATATCCCACGTCTTCTCTAGATAATCCCAATTCTTCAATTCCATATTTAATCATAAGATCCAAAGCGACACTTAGATTTCGCGTAAAATCAAACTTAGTGCTTTCACGTGCTTGTATAGCCTTTTTCAAATATTTAATAAAGTCATGAACTTCAATTTCAATTGAGAGTTTGTTCAAAATATCCTTAAATCCTTGGAGCTCTTCTTTTTTAAAAACAAAATTAGCGTTGTTAGCTTCTTGGGTTTTGTTATTTTGTTTGTTGCTAATGAAATAAAAATCTGGTTTTTCCCAATAAGCATATTGATTCACATCATAAGTTCCAGGTCTTAAGTGACCAAATTTTTTAATAAGCTCATCAAAACTTAAGCCTTTAGAAATTGCAGATTGAAAATCACTTGCCACAGTTGAAATAGACCCTTGAAATTCTAGCATACGATCTTTTGATAAAGTACCATGCTTAACTAGACTTTTTAAAAGTGTTACAGCAACGAAACCAGCACGGGCGGCATGTGCAAAAGCTAAAGTCCCAAATTTTTTACAATCATCAATAAGTTGATTAATTTTATCAATGAGATCAATATTTGACTCAACTATGACATCAAAACGTTTGGATAGTATATCTATTGAAGAAATATCCTCATCCAATCTTATAATAGCATTGGTTGTTATTTTCTTTAAGGCATTTTCAAGCTCTTTAAGATCATCTTTCGATATATGTTCATTCTTGAATCTTTTTTTAGCATCTTCAACAAATGTTGGAGTCCAAATCGTAAAAACAATTTCTAATTCTAATTTATCATGTAGATGAGGGTTTTTTTTTAGCAGGTTTAAATATGCATTAACCAAGCGAGATACAAATTCTTCTTTTAAACCTGCTGGAATGAAAGAATTTATAGAAGCGCGACAATCAACATAGGGCTGTGCACAAAAGTTATGCACTAATGAAGTAGGATAGATATCTCGATATCCAAATTCAGATCGTTGCTTAGCCCAAATTTTTTCGGTAATCAGGTGGTAATACAAATTTATTGCCATTGCATTTGGTCTGGTTCCAATAATTTCTGCTGGGTTCCAATCAGTCATCCTTGAAAAAATCGTATAATTTCCTAGAATGTGTTCAGACGTTTCTTGTAATGAATTGAATTTTTCTTGGGCTTTTTTTATATTTGAAACGAAATTTTTTGAATCAATTTTATATTGTGAATGATCCACAGTGATTGGCCGTATCTGGAATGTAAAACATTGATCATTTTTATCTATTGCGAACTCTATGTCTAATTTATCATAGCCTAACAAATGCTCAATCTCTTGTGAGGCATCTATAACTTTTTTAAGCCTAGGATCGATATTTAATATATTAGTAGCTTCATTACGAAATAAAATTATAGTCTTTAAATTCCCAGTATTACCCGATGTAATAGTGTCTGTTTTGCCAGAAACATCATCATAATTTATAATATAATAGGGTGCTCCAGTGGTCATATCGCAAGTAAATATAACTCCAGATATTTTTACATCAGTTATAAATGGTTGTATTAAAACCTGCGCATTCGAAGATAGGTCTGTATAAGATGAAAACACTTCTTTAATAGCTTCACTTATCTCTTGTATGTTGTTTGAATCAACATTTTGAATGCTTTTAAAAACTCCAGCTTGCGCTGTTTCCCAACCATCTTCTTGAATAGAGCTAGAACGAATAATTAAATACTGATTTTTAAATTTTGATTGTATCTCTTTGATTACTTTTTTATTTTCATTTTTCCATTTTTGCCAATCGCAAGTTATTTGATCACAAATTTTACTTTTGGTTAATTTTGATTGAATACGAAGCAGTGTTTCAGCCTTACTTCCAAGAATAAAATGAACAAGATCACTTGATTCGTTCATCTCAGCCCAATTACCAATTACATCGAATGTTGAAACTTTAAATCCTGCACCTTTGAGATCATTAATTAGATCAACAAAACTACTAGTCGAGTTAAAGCTATCTTTTTTTTGCAAAATCCATTTAATCACTTTAGGTGAAAATTTAATTAAACCTGTATACTCAACCTCCCCATACGGCTGAATATTTAAAGTTTCTGCTAATTCAATATCTTCTTTTGATCTTCCTACAAAACGTTTTTTCCATATGCTGTCTATAGCAATTACTACGTCGTCATCTTTAACAAAAAATTCTGCAAGAGTTTCTGAATGAAAAACAGTGTCTCCATACATTACAACAGTATTTTTAGATTTATCATTTATTATTCCTAGAAAAGAATGAAGTGCAGTACCTTTTTCCCAATCAATAACATGCTTAAAAATATAATTTGGATTATTAGCTATAATTTTTTGGTAATCATATCCTATTGCAATATTAACTTCGCTACCAGGTATAACTGCATTAAAAGCATTAATCTGCCAATCAAGAATACTTTTTCCATTACCAAAGGACCATAAACTACAAGGTTTTTCAGAGATATTATTTTTGCCTGCAGCTAGGATGAAAATATTTGTTTCAAACATCTATGATAATTCTTAATTTTTGTCATTATTGATACCTGGAAAAAAAATTATTATTCTAAATTTTTTTCGGTATCTGTCTTTTTTGTATTTTTAGATAAACCAAAAAAACTTTTAATTTTATACCAAAATGTTTTTATTAAAACACCAATGGCAACGAAAAAACCAATAATTATACTCAAAATTGAACTACCTGTGCCTGGATCGAGATAGGCAAATGCAGGCTGAACGCTAAAGGTAAAAAGTATAAAAGTTAGCAATATTTTTTTTTTCATTTGTAGCCCCTTAACTTAAAGAATCTAACAGTATTTGCATTTTTTTCAAGCTATCGATATTTCATTAAAATTAATTAGATAAATTATAAGATCTTATATCGAAAAGTGGCTTTCCACTATCTATACCACCTTTAATAACTCCTTCATTAACATTTACACCTCCAACCGTCCAATTGACCTCCCAATCCCAAAAAAATTTTCTTTCAACTTTTAACTCATCAAATAAATTATTATTATTTGTGATTTTTGATAATATTGCTGGAAAAATATCTTGAGACATCTGTATATTATAATCAATACCCTTTATATCTTTAGGCCAATAAATACTTAAAAATGTCCCATATCTGTCTTGAAGATCGTATTTATTTATTAAACTAGTGTCATATAAGTCCTGAAGTCCTGAACAATTTTTTGTTAAATAAGGTCCATGATCACCTACAAGAACTATAATAGAATTAGGATCGTTTTTTAATACATTTAAAACGTCATTTTTCATTTCTACATTAGCTTTCCTCAAACCTTTGAAATAAATTTTTTTATCATCATCGTTACATCGGGTTGAATGGCCAGAGTGTCCAGGTAATTTATTAATTGTATAAAATAAGGTATCTTTTTTATTTGAGGTTAAATATTTTTTTTTGAATTGAAGATAATTATTATAATCAAAATAATCAGTGAACACATCATGTCTAAAAAAACCTTCAAAAATGCTTTTTGTTAAAATTTCACCTCCTAGATCACCAGTAATTTCTTTTGGTTGATATTCGTCCCAACCGATTGGTTGCTGAAAAAAGAAACTATGTGGAAATAGTCCTATTGTTTTATATCCATTATACTTAAATATATCCGTAGCAAAAGTATTGCCTGATAGATAAGGTCGATAAAATGATGTTTTTGGTCCGTCATGCGAAGGGTAAAGTTTTCCGTTTATATCCAGAATTTTAGCCGTAGAGGACTCTGATGCTGAAGCATTAGAATATATTCCATGGTAGACTTTAAAACCAAGTTTTTCTAAAAACTCAACTTGCTCAGAATTATCAAATCCATAATAATCAATAGTTTCTAAATTTCCATACGATTCATATACAAGTAAATAAATATTTTTTTTTCTGATTATTTTATTATTTTCGTTATTTATAAACTTTAAAAGTTTATCAGACTTTTTTATCTCAGCTTTAGATATCGATGTATTGTGTAAATAATAATTTGAAAAGTTATAAACCGTTCCTGCAATCATAAAAAGAATTACAGTTATATAAGTTAGTTTTTTATCAAATAGATAAAGTAAATATAAGGAGGTAAATGAAATAACCAGATATAACCCTTGAGTAAAAAATAAATTACCTAACAAATAATTACCAAAATATATTTTTGGCATGGATAGAATTGTAAATGATAGTGATAATCCTGAAATTATAAGGATATTTATAGATGCAAAGTAGCTAAAAATTATTGGCAAAATAAAACTTAAAAATAATATGAAGGTAAATGTTGTTGCAAAAAGATATAATAATCCACTTGAGGTAAGGTACTCGGTATTGATTAAGGTATAATTAATCACAGGTGACAAAGGTAAAGCTAAAAGAAAGAAATCTTTGAATTCAGGCAAATCTATTTTTTTTTTCAATTTAAAATCTTTATTAAAAAACCAAGAAATTAAAAATAAAATGCTTAAAGTTACAAATACTATAGCTACTGCTTTAGAGCCTCCCACTAGAAAGGACCTAGTTACGCCTAGAGGAATAATAAAAGTTAATATTGTCATGCTAAATAAAGCAAATAAACCACTTATGCTTAAATCTAATATAAATTGTGTACTAATTTTTAATCTCATAAATTTTTAAAGTTTAATTAATTTCTAAACTATTAAAGAATTACTTCAATTCTTGAATTTTTTGTAACTATTGTTTATACATTATAATAGCACTTAAATTAATTACGTTTTTTTACCAAGAAAAAACATTGAATAACAACATCTTCTTAACAGTTTTATTTACAAATATTTTTAAATCTATAATTAAATTAAAAAATCAAAAACGAGCTACTATTGTATTTTTTTTAATTTTATTTTTTCCACAACTAGCATCAACGGAGATAAAAAATTTTGAGACATCCCCAAATGAAATTAATTACCTAATAAAGACAGATATTAAAAGTTCATTTTCTTTTTCAGGATTAGCGACTTTCTATAATGGAGTTGTGGCATATATTGTGAGCGATGATGAAGTTCGAAAACTTAATGATAAGGATTTTTATAAAATTACAAAACAACAGTCATTAGCAATAATTGGTCATTATAAGGTGATGATAGTTGACAGTATTAACGCTGATGTATCATTCAAAAATGATAAACTTGCAATTGAGGTATATAAAAATAGTGACCAAAAAAATGATTTAAATGTTCTTGAAGCTAAAATTTTACTAAAATCTGATTTAATAAAGTATGGAGATAAGTTTCAACAACTAAAATATGCTCATTTATGGGAACCATTAAGGTTGCTAAGTATTGGTATAGAGTCGATTTTTCTATGGCTCAATTCGATTCATGTTTTTGGGTGGGGTGTAACGATTATCTTGTCCTCTTTAATATTTAAAATTTTTATTCTGCCCATAAATATATTTTTAGTTAGTTCACAAAGAAAAGTATCCAACATTCAAGCTTCTCTTGAAACAAAATTAGAAGATATAAAATCAAACTTTTCTGGTGAAGAAGCACATAACAAATTTATGCAAGCACATAAGGAAAAAGGAGTTACGCCTTTTTATAACTTAAGACCACTGTTCTTAACTATTGTTCCAATCCCTTTTTTGATTTCTATTTTCAATGTATTAGGAGAACTTGATCTGATATCTGGTCACTCTTTTTTATGGATTAAAGATCTAGCCTATCCAGATGCTATATTTCAATTTAAATTTTATATACCACTTTTAGGTAATAGCATAAATCCATTACCAATTTTAATGACTTTATTTACTCTTTTTGCAGCAATTTTTCATCAAAACCAAATTGTTAGTGTAAAAGAGCTTAGAAGGCAGAAACTTAATTTATATTTTATAACTTTTGGAATATTTTTATTATTTTATCCATTTCCATCCGCAATGGTCTTATATTGGACTTTCGCAACTTTATGGCAACTCATTCAACAAAGATTTATTCGTATATGACCTCACCTAAATTTTTAAGAGACAAAATAAATAATTTTGTAAAATCTTTAAAAGTTTCAGATAAATTATTGGTCTCTAAAAACTCTACTGTTGATCGCTTGATCAATATCATTAACATTGAAAATTTTGATAATAAGACAAATAAAGAAATTGATTTTTTTTGTAAAAAATTTGAAATATCAAATAAGCTTTTTGTGTCGTACGATGCTAGTGGTAATAAATCAACCGATAAAATATTGGGCCCTGAGGGCTTACAAATTTTTGTGTGTTTGCTTTATTTGCGATTACTAATTTCTATTGATCAAGATAGCTCCGAGATTAATACCGTTAAATATATAAATATTTGTTGGAAAGCCTTTGATCACGTAAAGCTTCCTGATTTTTTGAACTCTGAGCGTGAACGATTAAAGGATTTTCAGGATAAAATCTTTAAAAAATTTCCTATAAATAGTCTTATTAGTAAAACTTTAGCTAAGTATAAAATTACCAATACTACCAAAATTAATCACAAGAAATTCAAAAAAATTCCTATCGACATTCTTTTTTATGAGGGACCCATTGCCAGGTCCTATCTTGAAATGCTCCATTATTTAGGTTGTAAACCAAGAAGAATAATTAATCTGATTGCAAAACGTGATCTAGTAACTCAAAAAAATGTAGGTCTATTTTTACCATCTTTTTTGCGTTATAAATATGCTGCAAAGTTACAATATCAAAAAATTCATCATTGGCCCAAATATCTTTTTCGAACTCAAAAAAAATTATCTCTAGAAGTTTTTCAGCAACTTAGTGAGACTTTGAAAATTGAGCAGAATACTCTTTTAGGAGTCCTGCAGCAGAAGCCTTTAAAAAATTATTCAGATGATGTTATCTCTTTACCAATAGACTCATTAAAAGATCAAAAGTTATTCACATACTTAAGTCAACATAACGCTCAAATGTATTTATATACAGGGGGAGGTATAATGCCTGAAAGTATTTTCAACATTAAAAACTCCTCCTTTATCCATATCCACCCCGGATATTTACCCGATATACGTGGGGCTGATTGTTTGTTATGGTCAATAATGTTAGCAGGTTATCCTTCAGCTACTAGTTTTTTTATGAATTCTGGCATCGATACTGGAAATATTATTAAAGCAGTTTTTTTACCAAAGATTTCTCTTCCAATTGCATTGTCTACCTTAGATAAGAAAATGGTATATCGATTACTTTACAGCTTTGTTGATCCATGGATTCGTTCCGCTGTATTAAGAGATACTTTGATATCTACAAACTACCTTGAAAATATAATTTCATCACCTCAAAATATAAAAGAGGGAAATACATTTCATTTTATGCATGAAAATATGATAAGTGAAGTAATAAAACGATTATTAAAATAATGCCTGTAGTATTAAAAAATAAAACAAAAAATTCACCTGGTATAGCAGTATTTACGCACAACGAAGTCTTGAGAGGAGTGCCAATAAAATCATTAAGAGCAAACAACATATTAAACAAGGCATATGAAAATAATGAGTGGATTTTTGGTGTTCATGTCCAAGGTGATTGTAGTAACGTTTTAAAATGGCCGTATAAAGATTGGCAGAATTTTTTTTTATGGCCAGAAAAAAATGACGATTTTTTATCAAATATTCCTAAAGCGAGTATATGTGACTTAACATGTGTGAATTTCTTATCTGAGAAAATAAATCTTTTTCAAAGAGAAAAGAAAGATATAGATATAATTTCTGTAAGTCGATTTTCAAGTATTAAAAAAATAGATATTACTTTAAAGATATTCAAAGGGTTATTAGACAAAGATCCTAATTATAAATTTGTACTACTTGCACTTAGGGATAAAGAAAAAAATTCAATCGAAAAAGATTATTTAAATTATGTCGATAAATTAATTAATGATATTAAAAAATCTGAAAAATATAAAAATTTGATAATTCAAGACCCAGTAATTCAAAAAGATGAATTATTTCCAATCCCTGAGGATAAAGTATATGAATATACCGCAAGATCAAAATATCAAATGCTAAACTCTAACAGAGAGGGAGTGCCAAGAGTTCTCATAGAGTCTTTATATTTGAATACAAAAGTAATTATCTCTAATCAACTAAAGTTTGGTTTAAAAAAATTTTTGAATGCTACAAACTCTTATTTATATGATGAAAAAAAAGGAACCGAAAAAATAATAAGCGATATCCATAAAAAACTAAAAGAACCAATAGACTATTCGAAGAAATTTCTTGAAAAGGAAAAATTTGAAGAAAATAAAAGTAAAAAATTACTTGTTAGTTTTTTTCAAAATTTAGAAACTAAAAAAAATTTTTCTTTTGAAGATGTGAATGATCCATCATGGAAATTGAACAATTTAAAATTTAGATTATGCTCACATTTTAAAGAAAGAAGCCATCAAATATTAAAAAATGAAAAATTATTTCTAAATTGGTTTAAGATTGCGAATGAAGATGAAAATTATAGCGATGAAAAATATAGTCATTTATTTACTTTAGATAACAATGACATATTTCTTGAAATTCAATTCTTTTTTCGAAGACTTACAAAATTTGTTCTAAGAAAATTGGGAATAAAAAATCTTTAATTTGTTTATGAGAACTATAGCTAGACTCGATATAAAAAATGATTTTGTTATTAAAGGAATTAATTTTGAAGGTTTAAGGAAAATTGGAAAACCAGTTGAGCTATCAGCAAAGTATTATGCAGAGGGAGTTGACGAGCTACTTTTAATGGATTCCGTTGCAACATTATATTCAAGAGAGAACTTATTTGATATAATAAAAAAAATAACAGAAAACATATTTATTCCCGTGTGTGTGGGTGGTGGTATTAGATCTTTAAAAGACATTGAGATGGCACTAAATTCTGGTGCAGACAAGGTTGCTATAAATAGCGCAATAGTAAATGATATTTCGCTTCTTGAATCTGCGAGAAAAAATTTTGGTGCATCAAATTTAGTAGTATCTATTGAGGTAAAAAAAAATTCAAACAATTGGGAAATATATGTAAATAATGGAAGAGATAAAACTGAAAAATCTTTACTGGATTGGATGAATCAAATTCAAGAAGTTGGATGTGGTGAAATATTAATTACATCTATAGACTCAGATGGTACAAAAAAAGGTTTAAATATTGATTTATTATCGTATGTAAAAAATATCAAAACCTCAGTCCCTTTAATCTTTTCAGGTGGAATAGGGAGAATAGAACATATAAGCGAGTTTATTAAAATCTTTCCAAATGAGGCATTAGCAATTGGTTCAGCTTTTCACTATGATTTAATACAAATAAAAGAAATAAAAAAATTATATGATGAAAAAAATAACAATTCTTGATTATGGCTTAGGTAATATAAGAAGTCTAAAGAACTCACTAAAATTGATATCAAATAATGTAAGCTATTTCTCTGACAATAAAAAAAATAATTTTGATATTTTGTTTATACCTGGCGTAGGTTCTTTTTCGAAGGCTTCAGAGATTTTATTTCAAAAAGATTATAGTAATTTAATATTTGAAACTAAAAAAAAAGATATTCTTATAGTTGGAATTTGTTTAGGTATGCATCTCCTTTTAACAAAGGGTTTTGAAGATGGAGAAAGTAGAGGATTAGATTTTATAAAAGGATATGTTGACAAAATACCAGTTAAAAATCAAAAAATCCCAAATATTGGTTGGCGCAAAGTAAGTTTTATTGATAATAAACAATTTAATTTTTTAAAAAAATTTAATAATTCGAAATTTTATTTTGTACATTCCTATATGTCTAACTTAGAAAATAAAAAAAATATTATTTCTCACATCAATTATGACAATATTAAAGTTCCAACTATAATTCATGAAAAAAATGTACTAGGTATACAGTTTCATCCTGAGAAAAGTGGAGAGAATGGAATTGAGTTTTTAAAAGAGATAATTAATAAATATTGAATGAAAAAAAATTACTCGCTATTTTCAGCTCCAGAAAAAGTTGTTTTTTGTAAAAAGTGTATAATCTCAAATCAAAGACCAAATTCAACAATTGAATTTGCTAGTAAAAATACTTTTAAGAAAGAAACAATTGATTTTAATCAAAATGGAATTTGCTCTGCTTGCGAATATAACGAAATAAAGGAAAATAAAATAAATTGGAATGCGAGAGAAAAAGAGCTTACAGATTTATGCAACAAACATAGAAAGAAGAATGGTTATGATGTTATAGTTCCCAGTAGTGGTGGCAAGGATAGTGGATATGTCGCCCATATGCTTAAATATGAGTTTGGCATGAACCCTTTAACAGTTACATGGGCACCACATTTGTACACAGAAATTGGATGGAAAAATCTTCAAGATTTTATTAATATAGGAGGCTTTGATAATATTTTATTTACACCTAATGGAAAATTACATAGATATTTAACATCTTTAGCTTTTAAAAATTTACTTCATCCTTTCCAACCTTTCATAATTGGACAAAAAATTGTTGGACCTCTCATGGCATTAAAATTTAATGTTCCGTTAGTGATGTATGGAGAAAATAATGGTGAATATGGAAACAAAATTCAGGATAACTACAAACCAAAAATGGATAATATTTTTTTTTCAAATCAAGATATAAATAAAATATATTTGGGTGGAAAATCAATTACATCTATCCTTAAAGATACCAAGTTTAAACCTAACGATTTTGCACCTTATATTCCTCCAAAAATAGAGGAATTTAAAAAAAAAAAAGTGGAGGTTCATTATTTTAGTTACTATAAAAAATGGGATCCTCAAGAAAGTTATTACTATGCTTTTACTAATACTGGTTTTAAACCTAATACAGAGCGAACATCAGGTACTTATTCCAAGTATTCTAGTATCGATGATAAAATAGATGATTTTCATTATTATACAACATATGTAAAGTTTGGATTAGGAAGAGCAAGCTACGATGCAGCTCAGGAAATAAGATGCGGAAAGATCACACGTGAAGAGGGTCTAAGCCTAGTTAAAAAATACGATCACGAGTTTCCAAAAAAACATTTTAAAAATTTTTTAGAATATATAAATATTAAAGAGGATGAGTTTTGGAAAATAGTTGATAATTATAGATCACCTCATTTGTGGGAAAATAAAAATAAAGAATGGAAAATAAAGCACACAGTTTTTGAAAAAAAAGCTTAGGAGTTGTTTATTGTTTTTCTTAAACCTGTAATAAAGTTTGTATTTGGTTTATAATTTATAAGCTTAAATAATTTTGATGAATTTCCACATCTTTTTGGGACCTGAAATTCTTCTAATTTATTTGGAGTAACGATATGGACAATTTTAGATTTTGATTTTAGATCATTCTTAATTTTTTTAGCTAGATTTAAGATATTTAAATCTTTTCCTTTAGATGAGTTAATTATTTGGAAGCCATTAACTTTTCTATCAATAAGATCAAATACTTTCACACAATCATCTATATATGTAAAATCTCTAGTTTGTTTTCCTGATCCATAAATAGTGATTGGTTTATTATTTTTTGCCTGTGAAATAAATCTTGAAACAACCATTCTTTCATCTTGTCGGGGGCCATATACATTAAATAACCTTACTGCAATAGAGGTTATTTTGTTTTCTTTATAAAAACTTTTTAAATAGAATTCACAAGCTCTTTTTGAAATAGAATAAGCTGAGACAGGGGCAATTGTTGCATTCTCTTTTACATTTTTAGAATAATTTAGTTTTCCATAGACACCACTTGATGAGGAGTAAATAATTTTCCTTACTTTATTTTTTTTTGCGGCATTGCATACATTCTTAATTCCCTCAAACTCGCAATTCATTGTTTCAACATTTTTATTAGATACTATATCTACGCCGAGAACTGCTGCGAGATGATAAATTGTTTTACAGTTCTTTGAGTAATAATTAATAAGTTCCTGATCTCTTACATCCCCTTTTACGATCTTGATTCTTTTATTTTTGCATTTAATTTTGTTTCCATGAGATAAATTATCGATTACTGTTACAAAGTATTTTTTTGATAAAAACTCTGTTAAATGACTTCCAATAAAACCAGCTCCTCCAGTTATAAGTATTCTATTCATAATTAAATTATTATTTAAATTTTTTTATTGTAAATATAGCTTTTATAATTTTATATTTTAAATTATTGCTTTATAAACATTTAATTCATGATTAACATACAAAAAAAAGTAAATAAAATCCCGAAAAAACTGCTCATTTACAAAGGATATAATCTTTCTCAGGCCCTCATTAGGTTTTATAATATTAACAGTAGAGCAATAAATAAATTTAAAATTAAAAAAAAAAAAATTTCAATTAAAAATGCCGTATTATTATCATTAAGTTTTCTTTACCAATTAAAAAAATTATTTAAGAAGGATAGAAATGAAATTATAATAATTTCTAATACAAGATATAAAATACAAAAAGCGCTAAATCATCTTAGCAAAAAAAAAAATATAGCAGTATTTCAGGATTTTAACCATAAAATATTTGAAAATTATTATCATGAGGATTACAATATTATAAATAAATTTTTATTTCTTAAATTCCCAAAAAAAAATTTAATTCGATCAAAAAACAAAAACGAATTTTCAATGCTACAAAATAAAATTGATTTTTTTGAAAAATTGATCAATTTTTATAATCCAAAATCAGTATATGTTGTTGAAGGAGACAGCGTTAATGACGCATTAATTGGTCAGATATGCAAAAAAAAGAAAATAAAGTGTTTTTGTTTTCAGCATGGATATAACCCAACATTATTTTATTCAACGGTTTTACCAAAATTTGAATATAAAAATTATTTTTATGATTTTATTTTTTTAGCAGATAGCTCCAAATCAGCTTTATTTTTAAAAAAAAAAAAATTAATTAATCGATATAAGGTTGTAGATAACAAAATTCTTCCAAATAAATTAAGCGAAAAAAAAAATATTTTTTTTGGAATTCCTACAATTTCACCAAAAGAAAACTTAGATGAAAATATAATAAAAAAAATTGCACAAAATATTAATTATTTCTCAAAAAAATATAATAATTTAAAAATATTAGTCAGGCTTCATCCAGATGGCCTTTCAAATAAAATAATTTTAAAAAAAGTTTCAAATTTAAAGAACGTCGAGTTTCATTACCCACATGAAATTTCTATAGAGAATTCGTTTAAATCTGCTAAAATTGGTTGTTTCGTTTTTGGCACTTCTTTAATAGCAGATTCATTAAATAATTATTGTTTTCCTGTAATTTTAGTTGATAAAAAAAATTCTTACAACTTTGAGGGTTTAAAAAAAAATAAAGTTGCTTACTTAACAAGTAAAGAAAATAATTTTAGAAATGCAGTTTCAAATTTACTTAAAAATCCAATAAAAATTAAAACAAAGCAAAAATTAATTCATAAATTTCTCAAAAACTAAATTATTGAGCTCTAATATTTTTTAAAAATAATATTATCTTTTTTAAATTTAAATAATAATTCGTATATCTTGTAATTTGAATTTTTTTTGTAGTATGGGTTTTTAACATTTTTCAAAAGTTGATTAATGTACTTATTATCAAGAGTTTTTTTAATAGCCCTAGTTATACTCTCTCTTTTGTAATTAACATTAATTATATTTTTTGATTGTGTTCTTCCGTTTTGTCTTGAACCAATATTAATTGCGGGTATTGGAAACCTTGATGCCTCAATTATCCCACATGATGAGTTTCCAATAATTCCCCTTGATTTGGAGAGCGTTTTTATAAACTTATCCCTTGGTAAATTTGCGACTACTTTTAAATTTTTTAATTTAGATTTTTTAAGCTCTTTGAAAATTATATTGTAACCATAATCATTATTTGGATAAATCCAATAAAACTTATAATGTGAAAAATCTTTAATTGCCTTTAAAAGATTTGATATTTGAGCTTTTAATTTAGTATTTTCATTTAAAACAGGATGAAAGATTACAACAAAATAATTTGACGAATAATGAAAACACTTATTACTATTTATATCTTCTAGCTGCGGTGCTCCAGTTAAGAAAATTCTTTTTTTATCCTCACCCCATGACGCAAGCCTTTTGCAGGCAGAAGTAGATGATGCAAAGTGAAGATGCGCAAATTTAGAGATTGCTCCGCGGCTTAAATCATCAATATGTCCTGATTTATCTCCTGCTTGTATATGAGCTATTCTTATATTCATATAGGATGCAGTGATACACATAGCTAAAGTTTCTATTCTATCTCCAGTTAAAACTATTAAATCTGGTTTAATTTTATTTAACGTCTTCGAGTATTTGATAATTGATGTACCCATTGAGGTTGTCCAACTAAAAGGTTTTTGATTTGGACTTTTAAATTTTATTTTTTTTAGAACTTTAATTTTGTATTCTTTAAATATATTTTGTTGTACTTTAAACTCTTTTTCTAAAAAATTACCTGAGACAATAGTTTGATAGTTTTTTCTTTTTTTATTAAAAATTTGAATTACGTTATTAGAGTAAGAAAAAGTTGCTCTCGAGTCAAAAAAAAATAATATTTTTTTTATTTTATTTGATTCCATTTTATTTTCATATTTTTTTTAATATTTCTTTTAACTTTTTTATTTAAAACAAAAAAGTATTTACTAGCAGGAATTTCATATTTATTAGCAGAGGGTCTTTTTACAGTAATATTTTTTTTATCTAGTTTTTCTCCAATATTTATATCTTTTTTTGAAACAACACTTTCTCTTGCCCAGTTTATTATTTCTTTTTCTTCTTTATGAATTTTTTTGTATTTATTTCTAGCATCAAATACTGCATTACATCCCTCGACTAAAGACTTTAATTCATTAGGTTCAATCGAAGATGCATGATCCGGCCCTATCGCCCTCTTATTTAGAGTAAAATGTTTTTCAATTATTCTAGCACCTAAAGCAATTGATCCAATGGATGTGTAAATGCTGTTTGTATGATCAGATAAACCACAAATAATTTTAAATCTTTTAATATATTCTGGTATTACACCTATATCTGAGATTTTTGGTGAACAAGGATAAGATGATGTACATTGTGTTATCGCAATATTTCTATTGAATTTTTTTACTATTTCTATAGTTTTTTTTACTTCTTTCATTGTGGACATGCCGGTTGATATTATGGTTGGAAATTTTTTTTTTGCTATATGTATTTGTAAAGGAATATTTGTAAGCTCGCCTGAGCCTACTTTGAAAATTTTAAGTTTAACATCTCTTTCTAATATATCGGCTGATTTAAATGAAAATGGTGTACACAAATAATCAACTCGTTTTTTTTCGCAGTATTTTTTAAGATAAATATGTTCTTTTGTATTCAAATTTGTTCTTTTCAAAGTATCATATAAGCTTTCTTTAAAATTATTTGATTTTGGAGTTTTTTTTAACATTTCATCTTCAAGCACATGAAATTGAAATTTTACAGCAGAGACTTTTGCTTTTGCAGCTTCGTCTACCATCTTTTTTGCTATTTTAATATTACCTTCATGGTTTATACATGCCTCAGCGATAATGTAGGGTTTTGTATTTAGTGAGATGAATTTTTTTTGATTTATTTTAAATATCATTTTTTTGAAATTTTCTTTGCGAATAAATAATCTTTATATTCATTAATATCAAGTGATTCATATTTATCGGTTACAAAATAATTCCAATTGGTTTTTGGGTATATTTTATTTCTTTTAATAAATTCTTTTTTTTTAACAAAATAAAGTAAACTATTTTCGTATATATAAGGTTCTCTTGATTGGGATCTTCTTTTATTATCTCTAAGCGGAATAAAGAATTTTTTTTTATGTGATATATTGTCGTTTATTAAGGAAACACTTAAACAATAAGACAAGTTTTTTTTTTTACAATATTTATAAAAATTTTTTAAAGTTGATATTTTTCTTAATGGAGATGTGACTTGTAAAATTATTATATTTTCAAAATCCGAATGATATTTTGAAATAACATCTTTTACGACTTCATCAGTACTTGTATTATCTTTTGAAATCTTTTTGTCTCTATTAATAATATTAATTTTATGTTTTTTTCCAATGCTCAAAATTTTTTTTGAATCTGAGCTTAATATTATATCTTTAAATAGATTAGATTTTTTAGATAGTTGAATACAAATTTCCACTAAAGTTTTTCCATTAATTTTTAAAAGGTTTTTATTTTTTACTCTTTTTGAGTTTTCTCTAGCAGGAATTATGCAAATAGTGTTTTTTTTGCTTTTTTTCATTATATATTGCTTTTTTATTCTATAATTATAAAGATGATATATCTAATTATTATAAAATAAATAAATATGAAACTAAAAAAAATACCTGTTTGCATGATCGGTGCTGGCAGGATTGGATTTAAGCTTGAGTTCGATAAAAAAAGGGTAAAGCCTGCATCACATTTTGGTATGTGGATTATGAATAAAAGATTTAGTCTTAAAGCGATAGCCGATAAAAAAAATGTTGAATTAAAATATAAAAAAAAAATAAGTAAAAATATTTCATTTTTCAAAAATTTTGAAAAAATGATTAATGAAAAAAAACCAAAAATTGTTTCTATTTCAACTTGGAAAGATACACATTATAAAATTACTCAAAAATGTATTGATCTAGGAATAAAAGTAATAATTTTAGAAAAGCCGTTAGCAAATAATCTTGCGCAAGCAAAAAAACTAATTAAAAATATAAAAAAAAATAAAGTTAAAGTCTTAGTTAATCATAGAAGAAGGTACGATGATGATATAATTAGATTAAAAAAAAAAATAAAAGCAGGACTCATCGGAGAAATATTACAAATTTCATCTTTTTATGTTTATGGTCTTCTTACAACTGGAACACATTTAATAGATACTCTAAGAATGCTCTTCGTTGAAACTTGTGGTGAAGTACATCAAGTTTCGGGATTTAAAAATAATAAGAAAAATTTTAAGCCAATAGATGATCAAAATCTTGATGGCTTTATAAAATTTAAAAATGGACTTACAGCAACTTTGCAAAACTTGGATATGAAATCATATGATAATTTTGATATTCATATATTTGGCAAAAAGGGAAAAATTTTAATCTCTGGAATTGGGAGAGAAATTTTATTTTATAAAGTAGTTACCTCTCCAGAACATTCTGGATTTACAGAACTCAGTTCAAAATTCATAAGATTAAATAAATCTAAACCACGTTTGCAATTTCAAAAACTTTCTAATAATGCATACGACTGCCTGATTAAAAAAAAAAAACCTTTATGTTCAGCTTATGAAAGCTATAAAGATATGGTCATAATTGATAAATTAATCAAAAGTAGCAACAAGGGATCAAGATTATTAAAAGTAAAATTTTAATTTATGTGTGGAATAGCCTCTATATTTGGTAAAAATCCTAGCGCCACAGATATTAAGAAAATGATAAGTGCAATTGGTCATAGAGGTCCAGATCATCAGGGTTTTTATAGTGATAATTTTGTTCAACTAGGCTCTTGTCGTTTAAGCATTTTTGATCTTTCCAATAAAGGAAACATGCCTATGGAAGATAAATCAAAAAGATTCTCTATTATTTATAATGGAGAAATTTATAATTTTAAAGAGCTTAAAAAAACTTATAACTTAAATACTGTATCCAATTCTGATACAGAAGTTTTGATAGAACTCTTTTCTAAATTAGAAGAAAAAACTTTTGAGGTCATAAAAGGAATTTATGCATTTATAATTTATGACAAGCTTAAAAAAAAAATTTTTTGTGTAAGAGATAGATTGGGAGTAAAGCCCCTATATTATAGCAAAATTAATTTAAATTATTATTTTTGTTCTGAAATAAAAGGATTAAAAAGTGTTATCGATAAAATAAGTGTAAATTCCGAAACTGTTAAATTTTATCTTCAAAGTTCATTTTATGATTACTCAAAAGACACATTTTTTGAAAATATTCATCAAGTAGCTCAAGGTTCATATATAATTTTCGATTTAGAAAAAAATACAAATATTGAAAAAAAATATTGGAGTCTAGACTCAAAAAAAAAATATCTACTTTCTAGAGATTTGGATAGTCTGTTTTTAAATTCATTTAAATTACAACAAATGAGCGATACTAAAATTGGTTTAAATATAAGTTCTGGAATAGATTCAAATCTAATGATTGGATATTTGAATAAATTAAATAATGGGCAAAAAAATATATCTGCAAATAGTTATTTTTATGCAGATAAAAAGTTTGATCACAGAAATGAGTTAGAAGAAATGTCGAGTTTTTATGGTTGGAAAATAAATACTCTAGAAATCACTCCTAAAGATGTTATGGAAAGTTTTGACGAAGTTGCATATTTTCAAGATGAACCTTTTCCAGGAATTACAACAATATCAAAACATTTACTTGTAAAAAAAAATTATTTAAGTGATTGCAAAGTAATTCTTGAGGGTCAAGGAGGGGATGATATTGCAGCTGGATATAAATATTACTTTCCAATTTATTTATTAGATAAAATATTTAACTTTGAATTAAAAGATTTTTTTACAGAGATATTTTATTTTAAAAAAAAAGAAAATATTAACTTGCCAGAATTTTTATTCTTTTTTTTAAATTCTATTAAAGGTTTTTATAAAGGTGGTATTTCCGCAGATGGAACTGTTGCTCAAAAAAATGGCTTTTTAAATATTGATGCTGAAAATATAAATAGAATTTACAAGAATACAATATTTGATTTTTGCAAAGATGAGAGCTATTTAAAAAAAATAATTTTTAGAGATTTGTTTTTTTGTAAACTTCCTCGTATTTTAAGAACTGTTGATAGAGCATCAATGGCATATGGTAAAGAAATAAGAGTGCCGATTTTAGACGAAAATATAGTTGAGTATTTTTATTCATTAAATAGTGATGAATATATCAAAAAAGGAAATCTGAGGCACAAATATAGGGAATTATTTTTAAATCATTTTAAAGATAATAAATTTATTTTGAAAAAGAAAAAGTATTTGCCAGACCCACAAACCGATTGGCTTAAAACAAAACTATTTGATTGGATGTTTGAAAAACTTACGAGACAAAATTTTGATCTTAATGGTATTTTAAACAAAAAAAAACTTAAGGAATATCTTCTAAATTTTAAAATTAATAAAAATATAAATAACTCAAATTTTATATGGCAATTACTAAACCTTGAGTATTTATATAAAAAAAATAATTATTAATTTAAAAATTTGCCATTTAGTTTTTTATATTATTAAAAACCTTGATTAGTTTATTTACTTTAGTATTTATAAGTTAGACGAAATGAATATAGATAATAAAAAATTTAATTTAGTGGGATTTTCTAATCCTTTTAAAATTCTGGATACCGAGGATTGTAAAAAAATATTAAAAGAAAAATATATCCCAAAACAAAATTATACTTGGGCAAAATCAATTCATGAAAAATCCTTTGTAATTTCTAAACTTGCATCAAATAAAAATTTAATTGACAAAGTTAAAGTAGTTTTAGGTCAGGATATAATTTTATGGGGTAGCTGCTTGATTAACCAAAAAGCAGGAAATCAACACTCTTGGCATTGTGATTTAGAATTTGAAAACTGGGATGGTGTAACTATTTGGATTGGTCTTAAAAATCTTGATGAAAAAACACCTCTGTCATTAATTTCGTATAGTCATAAAATTGATACATTTCCTCAAAAACTAGTTGAGAAAAAAATTAATCCGGAGAATGATCAACAGATTTTGGATGAGGCAAGAAAATTCGACTCAAAATGTGAAATGAAAACTTTTAAACTTAAAGATGGTGAAGCAATAATGTGGAGTGGAAGAGTTTGGCATAAGACTATAAATTTAAGCACTAAATCAAGAGAGTCTATAATCCTACAATTTGCAACCCCTAAAAATCAAATTAAAATTCCAATCAAATATGATTATAAAAATATGCAATGGCTAGATAAAAATCCGCCTTGTTTACTAGTTTCTGGTGAGGACAAATTTAATATAAATAAAGTTATAAAAATTAATGATGTTAAAGTTAAAAATAAATTGTTTAACTTTTTAGAAAAAAATGTTTTTTTAATCAGATACTTTTTAAGAAGTGTTTACAACAAAATTAAAAAATTTAAATTCTAATTATTTTTTCATGTCTAAATTTATATCTGTTTCGTAAATCTATTATTAAATTTGATGATGATAAAATTTTACTGTAATTGTAGAAATCATGATCGCTACAAATTACTATCGTTCCATATTTTGAAAAACTCTTATAATTGAGATCTATGCTTTTGTGTAAGATATTTTTATATTTTAATTCCTTTACAAGACCATCAAGAAATCTAACATTAATTTTATCATCTAATAGTTTAGTGAAAAATTTAACACCAGCTGACTCTCTAGTGTCTTCAATATTTTTTTTATAAGAAAGTCCAATAATAAGTATTTTTTTATTTTTTTGTTTAGATACAATTTTTTTTATCTCTTTTAAAATTTTTTTAGTTGTTTCTAAGTTTACCTGAGAAGCAAGTTTGATAAATTTTGTATTATAACCCTTTTTTTTTGCTATCCAAGACAGGTATAGAGGATCTATTGGAATACAGTGGCCCCCAACACCTGGACCAGGCCTGAACTCGGAAAAACCAAAGGGTTTTGTTTTTGCTAAATCTATTATTTCATTAATATCTATTTGCATTTTTTTTAAGATGAATCTCATTTCATTTACGAGAGCTATATTTACTGAGCGATAGACATTTTCAAATATTTTAGCTGTCTCAGCATCCATTAGATTTTTAGAAATAATTACCTTTTTCACAATTTTTTTATAAAGATTCTCTACTATTTTTTGGCACTTTTTAGTGTGTCCGGATATGATCTTAGGGGTATTCCAAAATGTAAAATTTTTTGAACCAGGATTTTCTCTTTCAGGGGAATATCCAACAAAGAAATTTTTACCTATCTTAAAATTTTTCAATTTATCCACAATTATTTCGTTAGTTGTACCTGGATAAGTTGTACTTTCTAAAATTATAGTTTGTCCTTTTCTTAAAATTTTTTTCAAATTAAATATACAATCTTTGATATCAGAGAGATCAGGCTCATTTTTTATATTTAATGGGGTAGGTAAACAAATTATTAAAACATCACAACTATAAATATTTTTAAAATTATTGCTGTAAAAAGTTTTATTTCTTATTTTTGAAATATTTTGGTTAGAAATATAGGAAATTGGCGATTTGTTTTTTTTTAAATTTTGGATCTTTTTCTTATCATTATCAAAACCAAAAGTTCGATAATTTTTGTTTGCAAATTGTAGCAATAATTTTAATCCCACGTATCCAAGACCTATAATTCCAACAGTCAAATCTTTGTTTTCAATTTTTTTCAGAATAGTCTTGTAATAGTTTGTCTTCATAAAATTTATCAATTATTTTTCTTTAAAAAAATTTCAATGCTTTGTACAATTTTTTTAATATCTTTGGTATAAAATTTTTTCTTAAAATGAATTTCTATATTTTTACTTTTTGGTATTTTCCTTTTTAGCTTTGAGAGAAAGAAACTGTATAATTCTTTTGTACTAGGCTCTGTTTTAAGGGAAAAATTCTGAATTATGCTTCCTATTATATTTTTAAAATAACTTTCTAAAACGTAGTGTCTTTTATATTTTAGTTTTTTTGATAAAATCTCATCGAGCAAAATAAGATCTTTAATAAAATTTTTATTAGAAAAATTTTTCATAATTGCACTATACCGTTTTCCACCCTCTGAATTTAAATGTGTTTGATGCATTATCATCGGCTTATTAAAAATTTTAATTTTTCCGTGAATCACATTGAACAAAGCTGAAAAATGATCTTTCACCTCAATATTATTTTCGAAATATTTGCTAGATAATTGATAATTTTTAATTAACACATCTTTTTTCATAATACAATTTCTAGGTAAATCAGAAAAATTTTTCATAAAAATGTTAAATCTATCGATTTTTGATTTTTTTGCTAAATTTATTTGATCGTAAATAAGATTTAAATTTGACAATTTAAAATCTTTATCATTTTTTTTAATCATATTAAAACCGATCATTGTTCCTCCAGCACCAATAAATTGATTTTTATTTTCTAAAAATTTTAAAAATTTAAATATATTTTCATAAATAAAAAAATCATCGTTATCTGCAAAAAGAACAAATTTAGTTTTAACATATTTAAGTGATTTGAATATTTTTTTATAATAATGAATGTAAGTTTTATCCTCAGGAAATGAAAAATATTTAATTCTAGTGTTCTTTTGAAATAATTTCTTTACTTTTTCAGATATTTTTTTTTTACCTCCGTCAGAAATAATTAATTTTATATTTCCACCTTTTTTGAAAAAATATTTTAGAAATCTGTTGTTGTATTCATGTCGATCTTTAAGAAATAAAATTATTGTTAAATTTGATTTCATTTAAATTATAGATATAAACAGTTTTTTTAGTTATTAAATAATTGAAAGAATTTATTGGACCCTATCACTAATTTTCTAAAGATAACAGACCTATAGTAGAACTAGTTTCCAACATAACAAGAATATTATTTTGATCAATTTTCATTATATCTCTAATCCTGCTATTTATGTTTACCACCTCATGTTTCTCAATATTTGAATAATCATTACTTATTACAACAAAATGGAGCGACATATCTCCTTCTGATGGGTCTCTTCCAAGTGCTCCAAAAAGAAAATTATTTCTTTCAATATTATAGCCCATCTCAGTGCTCAATTTTACTATCTCAGAAATACCAATTGATGGAACAAAATATTGTATAGGTTCTACAAATCCATATTTTTTATGAGATTTGTAAAGTGGAGCTTTTTTATATAATTCGTGACTATCGTTCCTTTTTTTGAAACCATAATGTTCACCATATGAGGAAATTGGCCAACCAAAATTATTAGTCTTAGTTAAAAAATCTTTATTAATATTTACTTCATCACCTCCCATAGGACCATGCTCTGTTGATACTAAAGTTTCATTATCTTCATCAAAGTATAAACCTTGCACATTTCGATGACCCATTGATACTAACTTATATAATTTTGGATCTGTGGTATCGATTAAAAGTATTTTTCCAAGAATACTATTTTTGTCTTGTGCTGCCATTCTATTTAAATATTCTCCACTGGAAAAAATTATTTTATCTTTGTACTTAACCATTCTTCCTCCTGCTGAATGAGGAGTGAAACCTGGCATATCAGAGCTTACACATTCTTTTGGGTAAAAAAATTCTTCAAAGTTGAGGAAATCATAATTTAATTTAGCTCTTAAAATAGAGGTATTAAAACATTTGTTTTTAACTTCCCTATTAAAAGAAAAATATAAATAATCATTAAAAATCAATAAATCTTTTATCCCATAGTTTGAATTGGAGTAAAAATTTTCGTATTTAATTAAATCTTTAATATTTGTTTTAATTACTTTTGTTATAAACTCTTTTTTCTTTAAATCGTTTATTAGAAAATACTGTAAATTACCACTAGCTGTGAGAATAATTATCTTATCTTCAACTTTATCTACATAAATTGAACCAGATCTCGCGTCTCCATGTTTTTTTATTTCTAAAAAGTCATCTTTAAACTCTTTAAATTGATAATTTTTTTCCATAATTCTAATTTTTTTATTATTAACCTCATAAAATCTGGTATAACCAATTTTTTCATTTATCTTAGAAAGTAATTTATCTTTTTCATTTAATGATGCTCCAATATCTCTATTTCTTTTTCTGATAAGGTCTAACTCTTTTTTAATAAGAATTTCATTACTCTCAAGTTTTTTTATATATTTATATGGGAAGAAATATTTTTTAATCTTTGTCTTTGTTTCTAAAGGTATTTTTTCTTTTAGTACTGATAGTCTACTACTATTATCAAGAATTAAGAAATTAATAATAACATAAACAAAAACTAAAAAACCAACTGTATAAAGTATTTTTTTTGCCATTTTTTTAAAATAAAAGTTAAAATTATTATCCTTCTCTACAAATTTTTAATAGCATCAATATCTATTATTTTGTCGCAGAAATTAAGTAATTTATGTTTATGCGTTGATATTATGATTGTTTTATTATTTTTGAAATTTTTTTCAACATCATCAAAAATTTCTTTTTCTACATTATTATCTAGAGCGGATGTGGCTTCATCAAAGATAATTAACTCTGCATCTCTATAAAGCGCTCTGGCAAGAATGATCCTTTGTCTCTGTCCTCCAGAAATATTTTTACCGTCTTCGCCTATAATATAGTCTACACCTTCATTTTTCGAATCAATCAAGCTATTTAGTTTTGCATAATTGATTGCATTTTTAAGTTTTAGATTGTCAATTTTTTCTTCAGGCTCACCAAAAGCAATATTACTTTTTATACTTGTATCGGTTAAATAATTTTTTTGTGATATATAAGCTATTTTGGCTTGCCAACTGTCAATTATATCTGCATTCATATATTTTTCATTTATGGTTATTTTACCATGTTTAACACTTAACATACCGCTAAGAATGTCTATCAAAGTTGATTTTCCACTACCAGAAGATCCTATAATGCCAATTACTTCATTTTTTTTTATTTCCAAGTTTAAATTTTTAAAAATTAGGTCTGAGGATTTATTGCTATATCCAAAAGAAATATTATCTAAATTTAATTTTTTAAATTCAAATTTTATGATTTTTGATTTAACAGTTTCTCCTTTAGACAAACTATCTATAAGAGAGTTTACTTTATTCATTATATCAATTTTGAATGATAAACCATTTAGTTGAAATACTATTCTTGATATTGCTGGTATTGCCCTAAATATTAAAGTAACTATAAACGTAAGAGTAATCAAAATTTTTTCTGTTTCTTGGCTTTGAGAAAATAAAAAAAATATAATTAAAGATATGGAAATAACTATAAACAGCTCGATAAATAATCTAGGAATTTCCATAAAAAAACTATTTTTAACATTTGTATAAGCTTGCTTAGAGATGTTGTTATTAAATTGATTTAAAAAAAAGTTTTGTTTTTTTTGAAGCAAAATATCTCTTATACTTCCTAAAGTATCGAGGTAGAGCCTTATTAGTTTTTCAGTAAATTCATTTACAATTTTCCCATATTTTAAAAATCTTTTTTTCAAAATTTTTGTAGAAAAAAAAAGAAACAACAAAGAAAAAATTAAAATAAAAAAACCAACTTGGTAATCTTGAGATAAGATAATTCCAAAAATTCCTATTAAAATAAATGACTCAAGTATAATACTTGCAAAATTCTCAAGTATTATAATATATTCTGACACAATGCCTAAATTTCTTATAATCTCAGATTTATCTTTACGAAGATAATAAGAGTATGATTGAGAAAGATATGATTTAAAAATTCTAGATGTAAAATCTATTTGAATATCTGCTAAGAATTTCTTTCTGTAATAAATCAAATAAGCATAAAATAAATTTTTGATTAAAAAAGCTAAAACTATTAGACTTAAAAAAAAAGATATTTTATCTATTCGGTTTAAGTTTGTAATAAATGAAATACCCTCTAAAAGGTTTAAGTTACTCTCAGAAAATATTACTGTTATAAGTGGCAAAAATAAAGCCAAAGAAAAAAGTTCTAGTGAAATTATTAAAAACATAAAAACAAATATAAATAGAAATTTAATTTTTTCACTTTGTTTTAGGTTTGAATAAATTTTAGTAAAGTCGTTCATTTTTCAAAAGATTTTTTTTGTAATTCTTTTTTCAAATTTAATTTCATTTTCACTTATTTTTTTTACAGGATAAAAATAGTTCGTAATCGCGTATCGTGTTCCTGCCCTTATGGGACTGCCTCTATGAAGCATACTTGTATTAAATAATATTAAAGTCCCAGCACCACCAGTTATTTCAACTATGTCTTTTCTTTTTACAATTTTATTAATATCTTCATTACTAAATCTATATGTAGGAAATTTTTTATTAAGCTTTATAAAGATTTTAAAGTTAAGCAAATTATTATTTGAATTTTTAATAATTTGAAGGGGTCCATTTTCTTTCTCAACATTAGAAAGATACAGTAAAGACTTAAATTGCCCAGCATTTGAATCTCTGTGCCAACCACCCCCAGAGCCTTTATTATTTGATTTAAAATTTACCTTATTTGCCATTATCATAAGTAATTCTAATTTTTGTTGCAGAAAAAAAGATCCAATTTTTTTTGTAAAATCATTTAAATTTAAAGAATTTAGTTTTTCAGATATATTTTCAGCGCCTAAAATTCTTTCATCTGACCCTTCTTCATCAACCCATATTAATTCTTTTCTATTTTGAATAAAATCATTAATGATTTTAGTCAATTCTTTACAATCATTTTCTGAAATAAAATTTTTAATTACATGATAACCGTTTTTATTTAAATCTTTTACAATTTGATTGATTTGTTTATTGTTATTTTCAAATCTATAATTATGTGTTTTATAATTTCTTAATTGATATTTTTTTAATTTTAAAAAATTATATGTGGCTCCTAAAAAACCGTTGTTATGGTTGAGGAATTCTTTGAATTTCTGAATCATTTATATTTTAAATAAACTTGAATAATGTTTTTTTTAAGAACTATTATATATTTATGTATATTATAATTTAAAAAGCAAATATCTAAAAATATTAATATTTTAATTAAAATATATTAAATAGAAGACTATAGAATTGTATGAATTTAAAATATAGGCCTGAAATTGATGGATTAAGAGCAATTGCTGTAGCAGCAGTTGTTTTGTACCACTCAGAATTAAAAATATTTGGACACGATTTATTTAAAGGCGGATTTATTGGAGTAGATATTTTTTTTGTAATATCTGGATACTTAATAAGTTCAATAATATTCAAAGAAATTTACTTAACAGGATCTTTTTCATTTGTATATTTTTATCAAAGACGAGTTAGAAGAATTATACCTGTCCTTCTATCAGTAATATTTGTATCGATAATTATTGGTTGGTTTGTACTTTTGCCTTCCGAACTACTGAACTTTTCTAAATCTGCAATATCCTCGATCTTTTTTGGATCAAATTTTTATTTTCATTATTCAGGTCTACAATATGGAGCTGTGGATGGGATGTATCAACCTTTATTACATACATGGTCTTTATCGGTTGAGGAGCAATATTATATATTATTTCCTATAATTCTATTTTTTGGTTTTAAATTTATAAAAAAAAATTTTTACCAAATATTATTTATACTTTTTTTCACAAGTTTAATTTTTGCACAATTTGGAGCTCAAAATTATCCATCAAGTAATTTTTATTTTATTCATTCCAGAATATGGGAACTATTAGCCGGAACATTAATAGCATATTTTGAAATTGAGAAATTTAAAAAAAATAAAAATGAAATTTTAGCTAATTTATTTACATTAATTGGAATAATACTTATAATTCATTCAATTGTATATTTTGAAGACACAATGTTGCATCCATCAATTTATACAATTTCACCAATTTTTGGCACTTGCTTAATTATCTGGTTCGCAGATAAAAATCAATTTATAACAAAAATATTATCATCAAGACCTTTTGTTTGGACAGGTTTAATTTCTTATTCTTTATACTTGTGGCATTACCCAGCATTTGCGTTTGCAAGAATAAATAATATTTTTCATGGAGAAGTTTCAACAAAAATATTTTTAGGAATTTCTATACTAGCAATATCAATTTTAAGTTATTTTTTCATAGAAAAACCATTTAGAGATAAGAATATAAATTTTAAAAAAATATTTGTTATTTTAATTTCTAAAATTATAATAATATTAACAATATTAATTTACATATTTCAAAATAATGGAGTCGAAAGTAGACTAAAATCTTTTGTTTTAAACGAGTATGATATCGATTTTTCAAAAAAAATTTTAAATAAAAATGAAAATGATCAAAAAATCAAGCTAGTATTTTTTGGTGATAGCACAATAGCAACCTTAGCCGATTATGTAGATAAAAATTATCACAATGAAATTGACGTTATAAATTTAACTTCAAGAGGGTGTCTTTTTATTAGAAATTTTTATTTAGAAAGACTTGAGTTAAAAAATTTATTTAAAAAAGATGATAAATGTGATGAAAAAGCAAACAAAAAAAGACTCCAAAAAATAAAAAATTTAAAAGATTTTTATATAATTTATGGTGGCATGATGCCAGTAGCACTAACTGGAAAATATTTTAATAATATTGAGATAAATCAAATAAGATATAAAAAAACAAAGAAATATTTAGATACCAAACTTGATGCAAAAAGAAGATTTGTTACAGAGAGTGATATTAAAATAGATGAAGATATTATAGATACTATTAATTATTTGGCAGATCAATCTAATAAACTTTATTTAATTTATCCTTTTCCTGAGCTTGGTTTTAATCCAAATACAGTTCGCGGAATTAAAAAAATAAAAGAGACAAAAAATCTTACTATTTCACAAGATTTATATTTAAATAGAATTAACTCAACGGAGGAAATCTATCAAAAAACAAAAAAAAATGATAAAATAAAATATATACATCCAAAAAATATATTTTGTAATTTTAATAATAGATGTATTAGTACCAACAAAAATATAGTTTTATTTAGTGATGATCAACATTTAAATACTTTTGGAGCGAGTTTAGTAATTAACAAAATTATTGAAGATTTAAATTTAAGCTATTAATGTAAATTAAATAAATATGATAATGGAAATAAAAAACAAAATAGAGTTTCTAAAAAAAAGTAAAATTAATAGATATTCTAGAAATGTGAAAGAATTTGACTACACGTATTTTATAGAAAAACTAACAGACAGAAATTTTGTATTAAAATGTATTGAGGATTTATTCTGCGGAGATTTATTTATCTTAAGAAATACTTTAAGTACTAATTTTATCGATCAATCAATAGATAAACTTCATCAATTTTATTTGAACAACACAACAATTTCTCCAAAAATACTTGAAGGTTGTAAAAATGGTTATTATTTATCAAATTATACTGGCAAAGGTTATAGAACAGTAGATAGATCTTTTTATTTTTTTTCGTGGAATGAGGATAAATTAAATATATATGGTGAAGTTTTGAAAGTATTTAAAAAGCTTAAAATCCTAAATGGTTTAAAAGAAGATGAAATTACCTCAAACACACCTAAGAAAGGAATTGTCGAAAGACTTCACGTAATTCACTATCCACTAGGTGGTGGTGAAATAAGCAAACATACCGATCCTGTTAATATTAGCGTAATTAATCACGGAATTTTTGGATCAGAATTTGGAAGTGATTATGATACTGGTGGTTTCTATGTTGTTAATTCTGATGGTAAAAAAATAGAAATTGATAAAGAAGTTAAAAAAGGTGATTCTGTAATTTTTTTTCCAGGGTTGATACATGGTGTTGATCCAGTTTTTTTTGGAAAAAAAAAACTAGATGCTGGGTCTAAATTTGGAAGATGGTATTTTAATTTTCAAAATATTGAAACTCATGAAGTTAAAAATAGGCAAGTAACGCTAGCGGTAGATTAATTTGAAACACTAGACTCAATATCATTTAATACGTTTCCAAGATCTCAATCCAATTAATGAGTTTAAGAAACCACTTATTCTGTAAAATCTTAATTTAAATAATTTACCCTTAAATGTTAAAGTGTAAGCAATCAACATTATAATGTCCTTAAAGAAAAATGGAAAACATTTTGAATAAGCATAATAGACTCCAAAGTTTTTTTTATAAAAGTAAAATTGTGACCAAGAATAGTGCCACGTCCTTAAGTTTTCAATTTTAATATCTTCTACAGATGACGAACCTTGACTGTGTAAAATAGCAACATCTGGTAAAAAAAATACATCTAAATCTTTTTTTAAACAATTAAAAAAAAAATCTGTTTCTTCAAAGTATAAAAAATATTTTTCATCGAATAAAATTTTGTTACGTATTACCTCTAAATTAAAAAGCATTATAGAGCCCTCGCTTTTCCAAGTTTTATATGGTTCTGTATATTGTTTTTTACCTGTAGAGTTTGGGATTAATACCGCAAAATCTTTAAGTTTTTTTACGTAATTATCTAGTTTTCTAAAATTCTCAGTATCTATAAATGAATCAAAGTCTAAATATAATGCATACTTAGTCTTTATTTTTTTTAAACCCACATTAATTCCAGCACCATTACCTAGATTTAATTTGTTGTCTATTATTTCAACATTTTTTCTATGATACAAATCATCATTTAGTTTATCTAAAGAATTATTAATAATTAGGATAGGGTATTTTGAGGCAAAATTTTCAATAAGCCTATCTACTAATTCTATTCTTGGCTTGTATGCTACAGATAAAATTGTCAAATTCGACATATTTTTTTATTTATAATATTTATAAGGTAGTTTTTAATGTATATAAATAATTTATGAAAAATAAGATAATTACTAAAAAAAAATTTCTTAAAATTAATAATAAAATTAGTCACAATTTATTTAAAAATAATACTTACTTCAAATTATATAAAGTTTTTTTAGAAAAGGCTTTAAAAAAAAGACTTGCGCATCAAACGCTATGGTTTGGAGAGCCAATACTGCAATTGCCTCAAGATCTTATAATCCATCAAGAACTAATTTATCAGTCAAAGCCAGATTATTTTATAGAGGTAGGAATAGCATGGAGCGGTTCATTATTATATTATTCATCAATATTTAATATTATAGGTGGAAAAAAAATAATTGGAATAGATACTTATGTTCCAAACGAGATCGTAAAAAAAATTAAAAAATTCCCAAAACTAAAAAACAAAATAGAACTAATAAGAGGATACTCAACAGATTTAAGAGTTTTAAAAAAAATTAAACTTAAAACAAAAGGATCAAAAAAAGTAATAGTTCATTTAGACTCTGATCATTCTCATGAAAATGTTTTAAATGAATTGAAAGAATTCTCAAAAATTATAGGAAAAGGATCATATTTAATTTGTGGTGATACTCATGTGCAATTTTTTAATAAAAATCCTCATGGCAATAATAAAAATTATTTTAAAAATAATAATCCAATGACAGCTTTAAAAATATTTCTAAAAACTAAAGAGGGAAAAAAATTTAGACAAGATAATACTTTTCAAAATAGATATTTTTTAACCCTTAACCCATTTGGTATACTAAAAAAAATTAAAAATTAATGTTGACTGATTCAAGTGTTAAAAAAATAATAGTAACTGGATCAAATGGTTATATAGGGTCTCATCTAGTTAAATATTTTTCAAAAATAAAAAATTTTGAAATAATTTGTATAATTAATAAAAAAGTGAATAAAAAAATTTTAAAAAAAAATGTAAAATATATAAAACATAATTTATTAAAAAAAATTCCAAAAACAAAAATTAAAGAAAAAATTCATGCTGTTTTACATTTTGCTGGTGCAAAAAATGATCGAGAGTTTGTAAATAAAAATAAAAAAAAAGTTTTAGAAGGTATTAAAATTGATAAAAACATTATTGATTTTTCCGTTAAAAAAAAAATTAACATTTTTATTTATGCATCTTCCGCAGCAGTTTATGATTTATCAGAAGGAACAAAAAAAAATCCATTTAGAGAGGAAAATGTTAAAAAAAATACCAGCTTTGATGGCACTTATGGATATACAAAAAAAATTACTGAAAATTATTTAAACAGAATCTCTACAAAGAAACTAAAATCAGTTAGTTGTAGAATTTTTTCAATTTATGGCAAAAATACAAATACTATTATTAATATTTGGAAAAAAAAAATTTTAAAAAACAAAAAAATAGATATCTGGGGTAAAAAAAAAATTATTAGAAGTTGGTTACATTTGGATGATTTAATTACAGCTATTTATTATCTTTTAGAAAAAAAACATAGATATAAAGTTGTTAATATAGGTTCTAATGAGCGAACATCCCTAATCAAAATTGCAAATATTATTGGAAAAAAATACAAAAAAAAAATTAAAATAAATTACATTGATAATAATTATCCAGGACCCACAATACGTTTCTCAGATCAAAAAAAACTAAAATTACTTGGCTGGAGACAAAAAATTCATCTAAATAAAGGTCTTGATCTTATTTGAGCACTTATTTTTTTATTTTTAAAAAAAGTTTAATTTTTTGAGAAATATAATCAATTTGCTCATTTTTTAAATTAAAATTTGAAGGAGTGATTATAAAGTTTTTTTTAGAATACTTTTTAGTCTCAGTAGCTTCTTCGACGTAAATATTACTTTTCTTTAAATTATTTATAAGAGAATTTATCTTTGATTTATTCATTTTTTTAATTTCAATGACAATTAAGTTACTTCCTTTAATATTTATACCTGTATTTAAAAAATTTTTTTTATATCTTTCAAGTATTCTTTTTTTGTTTAATACTAAATCATTTAATCTTTTATATTGGCCAAAGATCATTGCTGCTTGAAGATTGGTAGGTCGGAAACATAAACTTCCAAAATTTTTAGTGGTAGATAATAAATCTTTACCATCTCTAATCTCTTTAGCTTTAGAAAATATTTTTTTATTATTTGTAAGTAATGCCCCTCCCTCTCCACATGTAATCGTTTTACCCAAAGAAAAATCACAAATAGTTATATCACCGTAGGTTCCACTTTTTACATTATTGTCTTTAACTCCTAAATTGTTCGATACATCTTCAATGAGCATAATTTTTTTATTTCTACATAATTTTTTTATTTTATCTAAATTCAAAATATTACCGAAAAAATCACCAAAAATTATTGCTTTAGTTTTTTTATTTATTTTTTTTTTTAAAAAGTTAAAATTTACTGAATAATCATTTTCGTTTATTTTCAGTAAGTCTTTTTTAATTTTTAATTCACTTAAAGTTTCAAAAAAAAATTTATTAGATAAGCTTGAAATAGCTACTCTATTTTTTTTTAAGAAATTTAATATGCTTAATAGAATAAAAATAGTAATTTTAAAAGATGGTAACAATAAGCAATATTTTTTTTTATGAAATTTAGCAAATTCACTCTCGAATTTATCTAAATAACCAAAGTTGTCCCACCCAAACCTCATCATATCATCAACTATTTCTCTCTCTAGCTGAGATACGGATATATTATTTGATAAGACAGTTTTAGAAATTTTTTTTGATAAAACTTCTATATTTTTTCTATTTGTTACTGATTGATCTTTTCTTTTTAAAATATCTGTTAATTTTTTTATATTAACTGAACTATTTATTGGAAAATCTTTTATATTTTTTACACTTATTGGTTTTACATCTTTTTTTGTTCTTTTAGCAAATTCAAAAACACTTTCAGTTATATCTGAACCAATATTTATTATTCCATATTCATCAAGCAGGTATGGAAGCATTTTGATAACTTCTTCTCGGTAAATAAAATTAATCTTTGCATCTGTAAAAGCTTTATCGTGGATAAATGGATATTCTGTCATACATAATCTTAAGACTAAAGATTTTTTATATAATTTGACGCTAGACTCACCACCAAGTTTAGACCATGCATAATTATTTATTGGTTTTAAAGCATCTTCTTCTTTGTAGTCACCTCTGGTTCCAGGATATATGTAGTTGGTTGAAAAAAATATTAATTTTATATCTCTTTCAGCACATTTTTTTACTATATTAGCAGTTCCAATTATATTTGCATCTATACTTGAGGATATATCTTTTTCATGAACTATCATGGGTCGAGATAGAGAGGCTAAATGAATCAAGTGTGTTGGTTTATTTTTATCTAAACATTTATCAATAGATCTTAGATCAAGAATATCTAATTCTTTTCTATTTGTGTAAATTATATTCTTTCCATAAAAAGTATTTTTTAGAGCTTTTGCAAATCTACTATTGGAACCTGTTATAAGAATTTTTTTATCCTTTATAAGTGAGTTATCCATTTACCACCTTTTTTTAGATAATTCTTTTCTTTTCTCTCTATTTCTTTTTTATGATTCCAAGCAAATAAAAAAGCATAATCGTAAAATTGTTTTGTAAAGTTTTTACAATCTACAATAGGTATGTGTTTTCCTGGAGAAAATTTTCCTATTTTGTCTTTAGTAGTATCAAATATACAGTCAATAATATCAGGTCCTATATTACAATAATTTAAAATCGTTGTACTTTTTGAAGTTGCTCCGTAACCACAAATTTTATGACCTTGTTTTTTTATTTTTGTTAATTTATTTAATAATTTCTCTTTAGATAGTTCACAATTTTTTTTAAAATTTAATGCTCCTTCCAAACTATTTATTTTTTCCCTTCTTTCAATTTCAAAAATTTTTTTAATTTTATTATTATAATTTCTTTTTTTTTTTCTCTCAATTATGTATCTCATAGATCCACCATGAGTAATTTGAGGAATTGCATCTATAATTTGAAAATCAAATAAATTAAAAATTTTACTTATAGCTGTGACTGAAAAAATGAAAATATGCTCATCATAAATTTGATCGTATGAAGTTTTTTTATACATAGATCCCAAGTAAGGTTCTTCAAATATAATTTTTCCATTATCATTAAGCAATTTATCTGCAGTTTTAATAAATTCTATTAGGTTTGGGATGTGGCAGACAACATTTGCTCCAAAAATAATATCTGTGGTACCTATAAATCTTTCAGCTTTTGAGAGGCTATCTAGTGAAAAAAACTCATGAATACTATTTATTCCCCTTTTTCTTGCAAGGTCAGAAACATTTTTTGAAGGCTCAAACCCCAGATGTTCTATATCCTTTGTTCTGAAGTTATCTAAAAATGTCCCATCATTTGATCCAATTTCAATAATCTTACTTTTATTTTTTTTTAAGAATTTTTTTTTAGCCCAATTTG